>DASZPV010000041.1:0-2807 GCA_035549875.1 Caulobacterales bacterium | reverse complement strand
GGCTGGAATTGCTCGACGCGCGGCGCGCGTAGCTGGGCCGATCTTCCGGCGCGCGCGGTGAAATATGTCCGCCGCATCGAGGAGCTGATCGGCGCCCCGGTGGCGATGCTTTCCACCAGCCCCGAGCGCGAAGATACGATCCTGGTGCGCGACCCGTTCCTGGGCTAACGGCCCGGAGTCGTCGAGCCGCTATTCCTCCAGAAGAAATACACCGACCCGGAACTCGCAGCTCTGACGCGGTTCAGCATCCGCCGGAGCGACGGGGTCGGCATAGGCGCAGTGAAAGCAACTGCGTAGCCGCGGCACCTCATTCTTGTTCGAATCGAACAGGGAGAATGCGAGCACCTCTTGGCTCGTCATGCGCGAATAGCTGAACCATTCCTGTGATGCATTGTATCTAAGACCAAGCTGCGGCGACGAACGTCCCCTCGGGGCGATACCAAGAAGGTCGGTGAGGATGATATCTGCCGCGTCGATGCTACCCGGATCGCAGAGCGCTAGCGGCATGTGCCGCAAGGGGCGCCGCATGCCCGTCGTCCGCCAGAGATCGATGACGCGGAAGCCAATGACGTTCGGTCGCACAAACGCTTCGCGCCAATGGTTCGCTTGCGCAGGGCTGAAAGCATCGATGGCGTTGGCATAGCCCTCCGCATCCAGCCGATAATCGAGGTGCACACCCCGGGCATAAAACGGGTTGGCGGTCCCCGGACCGCGACGCGCATAGGCACCGGGATTGCGCGCGACCTCGATCCGGCGGCCCGGCAGGAGTCTAGTGCGGATCAAGGTCTCGACCTCATCGAGATAGATGTTGGCGATGTCGGCGCTGCCTTGGCTCCAGTCCTGAACCGCAGATGCATGGGCCAGCAAGGCAAATCCGTGCTGGGCGAAGAATTCGGCCTCCGTCTGCTTCGAGGCTTCTTGCAGGGCGCGAGCATCTCCAACGCTGACGGACGCGGCTACAAATTGCGGCGCGCTGGAAGGTATCGTCACATTCCACACGACCGGTTGGTCGACAGGAATTTCCGAAGAATAGAAACCGTCCAGATATGCCAGAGTCATTGTCGCTAATTCCCGATACCACAACTTACCTTTTGAAAAGGCTCTCCACGAGCCCTGAGCGCGAGAACACGATCCTGGTTCGCGACCCGTTTCTGGGTTGAAATCGGCGGTGGAAATGGTATACTTCTACCATAGTATGCTAGAAAGACTTCCGCTGTGGGCCTGAATATTAAAAATCCCGAGGCTGAGCGCCTCATCAAGGAATTGGCCGAGCTGACCGGCGAGAACCAGACGGCCGCCGTCACAGAAGCCGTGCGGGAACGGATCGCACGCGTGAAGCGCCGCGGGCTTTCGGACCGTTTGCTGGAGATTGGCCGGGAGTTTGCCTCTCGCATGAGCGAGGAAACGCGAGATTTCGACATAGACAAAGACCTCTATGACAAAAACGGTTTGCCGAAATGATCGTCGACAGTTCGGCGATTGTCGCGATCCTGAGACACGAACCTGACGCTTCTGCCTACGCCAATGCGCTCGAGTCGACTTCGTCTCTCAAGATGTCGGCAACGACGTATGTAGAGGCTGGGATCGTGGCGGATCGCGACCGCAATCCGGTCATGAGCCGGTTGCTGGATGATCTCATCCGGGATGCTGAGATCAAAATCGTCCCTTTTGACGAAGCGCAGGCTCGCATCGCCCGCGATGCCTATCGCGACTTTGGAAAAGGGAGCGGTCATAAAGCGCGACTGAACATGGGTGACTGTTTTGCTTATGCTCTGGCGAAGATGAGCAATGAGCCTCTGCTCTACAAAGGCACTGACTTCGGCCACACCGACGTTAGGGCAGCTTTGCGCTAACACTTGCGCTACTGCGCGCGTTCCCGGCAGGCTTCGGCCATTGCTATTCAGGACACAGGGGCGAACACCATGCTGAAGACCCGCTTCACCGAGATGTTCGGCGTCGATGCGCCGATCACGATGGGCGGCATGACGCGCGTGGGCAAGGCGGGGCTTGTCGCCGCGGTCGCCAACGCCGGGGCGCTGGGTTTCATAACCGCGCTGACGCCCGGCTCGCCGGAAAAACTCGCCGACGAGATCGAGAAATGCCGGGAGATGACGAACAAGCCCTTCGGCGTGAACCTCACCATTCTGCCGACGATCAACCCGGTCCCTTACGATGAATACCGCCAGGTCATCATCGAAAGCGGCATCAAGATCGTGGAGACCGCCGGCAACAATCCCGCGCCGCACCTGCCCGCGTTCAAGGCGGCGGGCGTGAAGGTGATCCACAACTGCACCAGCGTGCGGCACGCGGTGAAGGCGCAGTCCATCGGCGTCGATTGCGTGTCGATCGACGGCCTCGAATGCGCCGGCCACCCGGGAGAAGACGATGTGGGCGGGCTGATCCTGTTTCCCGCGACGGCGGATAAGATCACCATTCCGCTGATCGCCTCGGGCGGCATGGCGGATGCGCGCGGACTGGTGGCGGCGCTGGCGCTCGGCTGCGACGGCGTCAACATGGGCACGCGCTTCATGGCGACGGTCGAGGCGCCGATCCATCAGAAGGTGAAGGAGGCCATCGTCGCCAATGACGAGCGCGCGACCGATCTCATCTTCCGCACCATGCACAACACCGCGCGCGTGGCGCGCAACGCCATCAGCCAGCAGGTCGTCGCCATCGAAAGGCGCGGCGGGGCGAAATTCGAAGACGTCAAGGATCTGGTCGCCGGCACGCGCGGCGCTCAGGTTTACGACACCGGCGACGTCGATGCCGGCATCTGGTCCGCCGGTCAGACTCAAGGGCTGATCCAC
>DASZPV010000040.1:0-1639 GCA_035549875.1 Caulobacterales bacterium | reverse complement strand
AAATACCGCAGCCATGTCGGCGAGACTTTCGGCCAGGCGCGGGCCGCTTTCGAAAAACACCAGCGACGCCGGCACAGCGGCGAGCGCCGCGAAATCGTCGCGCCGTGCTTTCGATTTCGGCGGCGGGAAGCCGGCGAACATGAAGCGCCCTCCTGGCAATCCCGCCGCGCTGACCGCCGCAAGCAGCGCCGAAGCGCCTGGAACAGGGATGACGCGGTGGCCTGCCTCAATCGCGCTGCGCACGAGGCGCTCACCCGGATCGGAAACCAGCGGCGTGCCCGCGTCGCTGACTAGCGCGATCGCCGCGCCTTCAGCCAGCACGGCGAGCGCCTTTGCGCCGGCGGCTTCGGCGTTGTGCTCGTGATAAGGTTCAAGGCGCGCCGATATGCCGTAAACGCTGAACAGTTTTCGCGTCACCCTTGTATCCTCGGCCAGGACCAGATCGGCGCGCTTGAGCGTGTCGATGGCGCGGAGCGTGATGTCGCGCAGATTTCCGATCGGGGTGGCGACCACATAAAGGCCCGGTTCGAGCCTTTGATCGGCAGCGCCCGGCGATGGACGCCTCAAGCCGCCGCCGCTAGGTTTCGCCGCCTTCGATCTGGGAGAGGTCATGAGCCGGGACGTTGAAAAGAAGGCCGCATCATCGGCTGGCGGCCGCCCGACGCCAAGCGGCAAGCTTTGGCCGGCGGCTATTCTGCTCGCTTGCGGTCTATCGGCCTGCGCGGGCTCGGTCTCGAACGCCCCAACGGCGCCCCCGCCCCCCAGCCAACCGGCGATCGCCGCGCCGGTTGCGCCGGTTGCGCCCGTTACGCCAGGCGCGCCGCAACGCGTCGCGCGGCCTGGCCTGACGCCCTCGTTCGCGGTCGGGCGGCCGCTGACGCGCGTCGGCGTATTGTTGCCGTTCACCAGCGTCACCGCCGAGGCGCAAGCGCTGTACGAAGCAGCGGAGCTGGCGCTGTTCGAGGCGAACGACCCGAACCTGCTGCTGATCCCGCGCGATTCCGGCGGCGGCGCCGCCGGCGCACAAGCGGCCGCTCAGGCGCTGCTGATCGATGGCGCCGATGTGATCGTCGGTCCAGTGCTCAAGGAAAGCGTCCAGGGCGTGGCGCAAGCCACCGCCGCGGCGCAGCCGAAGGCGCCGGTGATCGCGTTTTCGACCGACAACACGGTCGCCGGAAACGGAACGTTTCTGCTCAGCTTTGCGCTCGACGAGGAAGTCTCCCGCATCGTCGATTTTGCCTCGAAACAAGGCTTGAAGCGGTTCGCGCTGCTGGCGCCGAACAACGAATACGGGCGGCGTGTGGATGCAGCCGTGCGCAAGCAGGCGACCGCGCGCGGCGGCAACGTGGTGGCGACGCAGTTCTACACCCGCTCGGAAAAGGAAGCCGGCGCCGCGGCGCAGGTGATGGTTCCGCAGGCGAAGGCCTGGGACGCGCAGGCGGTGATCATCGCCGAAACCGGCGCGCCCTTGCGCGCGATCGGCTCGGCGCTGGCGACGGCGGGGCTCGATCTGCAGCACACGCGGCTGCTGGGCGTCGGCTGGTCGGGCGGAGACGCTTTGCGCGAGCCGACCTTGGCCGGCGGCTGGTACGCAGCGCCCGATCCGGCGGCGCGCGCAGCGTTCGAGCAGAAATATCGC
>DASZPV010000039.1:0-6853 GCA_035549875.1 Caulobacterales bacterium | reverse complement strand
CCGGACGGGACTCCGGTCCGGGAAGCGGCGGCGCCCCGCGCTATCCCGATATTAAGTTCATTTTCTCCCACGCCGGCGGCACAATGCCGTTCTTGATCGAGCGAGCGACCGCGCCCACGAAGGCGACGAGCCCACCCGCCGTGGAAAATCCAACCCTCGCCCTTCTACGGCATTTCCACTACGACACCGGGCATTCAAACAACGCGCGGACCCTGGCGGCGCTGAAGCATGTCGTGCCAGCTTCGCAGATCATGTTTGGAACAGATTTTCCATATTCCGATCTCGCCGACGAGGTGCGCGGGCTCGCGGACTCTGGTGTCTTCAGCGCGGCGGAATTGGCAGCGGTCAGTCGCGACAACGCGCTCGCGCTGCTGCCGAAACGGCGACCGTGAACGCCGATACGAATGAGGCTCTGATCAACCCTCGGCCGCACTTGCGGGGCCGGCTGCCGCCAACCAAATGAAAACATTGGAGCGGGCGATGAGATTCGAACTCACGACCCCAACCTTGGCAATCGTCCCAAGTACTGATTCCGCATTATTCCGCTGCATTCCAGCACATTCGAAATTCTCCAACGGAGTCACCTAGTTATTGCGCGATTTCTGCATTGGTAGCAAAAACACCGTTGCCTCACTGTTCCTGCGAATTCCGTTCTGCTGGTAGCAATGTGGTAGCAAATCAGACTCGAACACATGGTAGCAGTCCGCAAAGTGGACATGTGTTTGAGTCCAACGGTGGGGCGACCAATGGACGGCATTCGTGCACGCATCACGCTTCGTTTGATTGACGCTACATCGGCGCCGCCGGACGGCGAGCTTCGCATCTGGGATACTGACGTGCGCGGTTTCATGCTGCGTGTGTCCTCCACCGGGCGCAAAACCTATTGCCTCAAGTATCGTTATAGTGGGCGTCAGCGCTGGCTCACCATCGGCGAACATGGATCGCCCTGGACGCCGGACACAGCGCGCACGCGCGCCAAAGAAGCGCTCTACCAGGCGACGCACGGCGAAGACCCCCAACTTGTGAAAGCCGAGACCCGCGCCAAAAGCGGCACGGTGAAAGAGCTGTTCGAGCGCTATTTCGTCGAAGGCCGGATCGACAAGCCGCTCAAGCGCGACAGCTCCTGGAAGGTCGATCGGACCAATTATTCCCGCCACATTGAGCCGCTGGTCGGCAGGCGCATCGCGCGCGAGCTGACGGTTTCGGACCTCTCGCAATGGCAGGCCCAGGTTGCGGCGGGAAAGACTTCGCTCGACGTGAAGACCAAGAAGCAAGGTCGGGCCATCGTCACCGGCGGCACCGGCGCCGCCGCCCGGTCCATGCGCACCCTCTCCGCGATGCTCTCCTGGGCGGTGCGGAAGGAGCTGCTGGATCAGAACCTCGCCACCAAGATTCAGAAGTATCGCGACCAGCAGCGGGAGCGCGCGCTCACCGATGACGAGGCGGTCAATCTTTGGAACATGATTGGCGAGGCTGAGAAGGCTTGGGTCATCACCAAAGACTTCGCCGACATTTTCCGGCTTATCATGCTGACCGGCGCGCGGCGCACGGAGATCGTCGCACTCCGCTGGTCCGAGGTGGAATTTGAACGCTCGCGTCTGGTCTTGCCACCGATCCGAACAAAGATGGGCGCCCTGAACCGCGCGCGTCACATCGTGCTTTCACAGCCAGCGCTCGAAATCCTGCAAGCCTGCAAACGGCGCGGCGAGCACGTCTTCCCTTCGTCGGTGGGCGACAAGCCGCTCGTTGGGGTCAATCGCGCTTGGGAGAAAGTGCGCACGCTGGCGGGCATTCCCGACGTGCGGCTGCACGATCTCCGGCACAGCTTTGCGACCTTCGCCGTCGAAAACGGCGCATCCCTCTTCCAGATCGGTCGCACGCTGGGTCACGCCAAGTCGGTTTCAACGGAGCGCTATGCGCACCCAACCGACGCCGGCGCGCGCGCCATAGCCAGCGGGGTCGCGGCCCGTTTCGTCCCGCCGAGCACCCAACCTCCAGCGAATGATCCCGCGCCGCCCAAGGCGACCCAGGACCAAGGGATGTTGCCTCTGGAGCTGCCGCTCGCGGAATCGACCGGCAGCTAAAGCAATGTGCCGACCAATAATGGTCAATATAGTGACCGTTATCCGCTTTAATGCTCAACATATTGACCACTAACGCGACTAAGGTTTACGGTCGCTTTAGATAATGCTCTATATAGTGCTCGTTATCCTAGTTAGCGGTCACCATATTGAGCATTAAGATGAAGGACTCTCGCGCTAAATCCGCCCTCCCCGTGGGCGTTCGGCGCGCCCTGCGGAAGCTCGGCGCGGACATCTCCGTTGCGCGCCGGCGTCGAGGAATCACGGCACAGCTGATGGCCGAACGGGCCTTCATGTCCCGCAATACGTTGCGCGCCGTCGAGAGCGGCGATTCTGGCGTTTCGATCGCCAGCTATGCGACGGCGCTGTTTGTTTTGGGCATGACCGACCGCTTGGCTGATCTCGCCGATCCGAGCGCTGATCCGCTCGGACGGGAGCTTGCCGAAGAACAGCTCCCCAAGCGCGTCCGGCCACGCGAATCCCGGCAGGATGGCGACCATGGAACGTGAGCTGCGTGTCTATGCAGACCTAAAAGGAGTAGCCGTGCCGGTGGGCCGGCTATGGGTGAAGGATCGCGCCGGCAAAGAATCGGCGACGTTCGAGTACGAGGCCGGATGGCTGAAACACCCGCAACGGTTCGCGCTGGCGCCGAACCTGATGCTCACCACCGGCAAATTCCATTCTGCCGACGACCTCTTCAACGCCTTCACCGATCCAGCGCCGGATCGGTGGGGCCGCAAGCTTATGCGTCATTTCGAGGTCGAATCCGCCAAGGCCGAAGGGCGCACGCCGCGCACATTGCTGGGATCGGACTTTCTGGCTGGCGTCGATGATGAGGTCCGCCTCGGGGCGCTGCGATTCAAGCGGCCTGGCGACGACGAATTCTTGGCGCACACGGGCCGCCCGGTACCGCCGCTCATCGAACTCGCCGAACTCCTGTCAGCGACAGATCGCATCGAGAAGGGAAAGCCTCGAAAGAAAGACATCCAGCTCGTGCTGGCGCCGGGTGGGTCGCTCGGGGGCGCACGACCGAAGGCGACCGTGCGCGACCGTGGAAAACTCCACATCGCCAAGTTTCCGTGGGTCCGCGATGAATGGCCGGTCATTCAATGGGAAGCTGCTCTGCTTGAACTTGCTGCAGCCGCCGGCGTGACCACGCCCCCGGCGCGCCTTGAGCGCGTCGGAACCAAGCCCGTCCTTTTGATGGATCGCTTCGATCGTGAAGGAAGCGATGTGCGCGTCCCGTTCATGTCAGCGATGACGGCGCTTGATGCCCAGGACCACAGCGAAGATCGAAGCTATCTCGAAGTCTTGGACGTGATCCGACAGTTCGGCGCATTCCCCAAAGAGGATGCGCGCGAACTTTGGCGGCGAATGGTGTTCAACGTGCTCGTCTCCAACACCGACGACCACCTGCGCAACCACGGCTTCCTCTGGGCCGGCGAAGGTTGGCGTCTGGCGCCGGCCTACGACATGAACCCCTCGCCCCCTCACATTAATCCGCGCATCCATGTCCTCGCGCTCAATGAGCTTGATCACACGTCATCGATCGACACGGTGATGTCCGTCGCGAAGGACTTTGGCTTGGCGCTGGCCGAAGCCAAGGCGATCGCCGGTGAGGTCGCGACCGCCGTGAGCGGTTGGAAAACGACCGCTGCGAGAACTCGGCTCTCGAAGGACGATATTGCGTTCATGGCGGACGCGTTCGAGCACGACGACCTGAGAACGGCGCTTGGGTTTGGGTCGGCTACCGCGCCTCCCCGCTCGGGCGGCGCCAAAGGCAAAAAGGGGGCGATAAGCCCCGGCGGCGCTAAGGCGACCAAGCGCGCGACCACCAAGAAGGCCACGCCCAGGAAGCGCTCGGCGACCGGCGGGAAGTGATTGCGGGCGCTTCGCGGTAACCACGACTCCCCGTATCCTCCCTGGCATGTGGCTCGAAACGGCGTGCGCCGCACTCCGCTCCGGCAAATGTTTGGACCTTCGCTACGACGGCTACAGCGGTGTCGTAGAGGTGCATGCGGCTGGATACACAAAGGACGGCAACGCCATCATGCGGGTGTGGCAGGTTCGCGGGGGAAGCGTTAGCGGCGAGCGCACTGGATGGAAGCTCATGCGTGCTGACGAGACCTTCTCCGCACATCTCACGGATGAACCCTCACTTGCGCCGCGTCCCGGATTCAAGAGAGGCGACGCCGCGATGGATCGGATTGTCTGCGAAATCTGAGGCCGTGCGCTGGAAGGAATCATGCGGAATAGGCAGGAATAACGCGCAAAAAGACGATGGGTTGTAGGCAAGATAAAATGCGCCGCAGTGCTGAAAGGCATAGCGGCTTGTCTGCACATCTTTTTTCGCAGGTCGTGTGCGGGTCGCATTAAACGACCACACCTCACTTGCAGGGTGCGACGAAACAAGCCGCTGACGCGACAGAAAGAGCGCCGGCGATGACGAACACATCAAACGAAGATAAGCTCGAAGGCGAATTCGGCAGGCGGCGCGCGCGCGTGCCGCGCGGGCGCGCATCGTTTCCCGACGTTTCCGTCAGCGGCTCAAGTAAGCGTGCGCGCGCGGCCTGGTTCAACCGCACGACCGGCGCCGGCGCGGTGAAGCTCGCCGCCGAGCGGCCAGCGGGAAGCCAGCGCGTGATCGTCAAGGCGCGCGTCGTTGTGCATGCAACCGCAGCCGCCAAGGGCGGAAGCGCGGGCGGTATGATGCGCCACACGCTTTATGTCGAGCGTGACGGCGCGGGCCGCGATGGCGAGCGCGTGGCGGTGTTCGATCGCGAGCAGGACCGCGCCGATGGCGGCGCTTTCGTCGAGCGCTGCGAGGGCGACCGGCACCATTTCCGCGTCATCCTCTCCCCGGAGTATGGCGGCGAGCTGGAGAGCATGAAGACCTACACCCGCGACCTAATTGAACGGGTCGAGGCCGACCTGGGCACGCGGATCGACTGGATCGCGGCCGAGCATCACGACACAGCACGTCCCCACGTTCACCTGCTGATGCGTGGCGTGCGGAACGATGGGCGGGACCTGGTGATCCCTCGTGAGTACATCTCCCATTCCTTCCGCCATCGCGCCGAGGAGATCGCCACCCGCGAGCTCGGCCACCGCCTGGAGCATGGCCTCGCGGATCAGCTCCATCGGCGCGCCGAACGCGCCGCCCAACTGGAGCGGTTCACGCATCTGGACGGGACGCTGCTGGAGCGCGCCCGCGCGCATGAGGTGCGGATCGGGGATCTTCCGGACGATGCGCGCTTGCGCGGGCCGCTGGTGCAGCGGCTCAACCGGTTGGAGAATTTGGGGCTCGCCGAGCGCAAGGCGCCGGACCTGTGGCGGCTCGGTCCCGAGCTAGAGGACAAGCTGATCCGTCTTGCCGACACGCGCGACCGGGAGCGCGCCGCAGCGCGGCTGCTGGCGCGCGACGATCGCGGGCCCGAACCGCATCGCACGCGCGAGCTGGAGCAAGCGCATTCAAGCCAGCGCGTTACCGGCCGCCTGGTCGGGTTTGAACGCCTGGGCGACGATGCGCGCGGGCCGTACCTAGTCGGCGTCGAGAGCATCGACGGCAAGTTCTGGACGGCGCGCGTCGCGCGCGAGGAAGAGTTGCGCGCTTTAAATGGCGTCGAGCGCGGCGCTGTCGTCAGCCTGCAGCGCGCCACGCCAGATTTGAAACCGGCGGACCGGACAATCTTGGACATCGCCGGCGAAGAGCAAATCTATTCCGCCGAGCGGCACAAGGCGCTCATCCCCTCCGATCGCGACAATTATATCCAGATGCATGTGCGGCGGCTCGAAGCGCTGCGGCGCGAGGGCGTGGTTGAGCGAATGCCGGGTGGCGAGTTCCACCTCCCTCCCGACTATGCCGAGCGTGTCCGACGTATCGAAGGACGCGGCGGGCGCGAAAGCGCCAAGCTCCAGGTGCTCGATCCACATTCGCTGGAGAAGCAAGCCGTGTATCGCGGCCCGACCTGGCTCGACCGGATGGCGAGCGGCGGCGAGGATCGCAGCCAGCTTCGCTACGACGGTTTCGGCGAGGAGGTGCGCGTCGCGTGGTTGAAGCGAGAAGAGACGCTCAAGTCGCTGGGGCTTGGCGTCGATGCGCCGGACGGCTTCCACACCACGACCGATTGGCAGAAGCAGCTTAAGCGCATGGAGCGCGGCGACATGCTGCAAAGGATCGAACGCGACACCGGCCGCGTGCCGCACATCGCCCGCGACGGCGACCGCGTCGAAGGCATCTTCGCCAGCCGGATTCATACTGCCGACAAGACGTATGCGCTCATCCTTCAGGAACGCACCGCGACGCTGGCGCCGTGGCGCGCTGAGATGGACCGCGCGCTCAATCAGTTCGTCTCAGGCCGCGTCAATGGACGCGACTTTGATTTCAACTACGGACGCGAAGTCGAGAAGTCGCTCTCGAAAGGATTGATGAAGGGGCTTGGGCCGGATCGCTGACGGGCCGCGTCCCGCAAAGAGTCCTTGTCGTTCTTGGCTCAGACGCGGCCCGCGACCTGCCTACGACCCGCGCACATCGGCGAGCACCGGCAATTTGCCGGGCTTGCGCGGCTCACTTGACGAACGGCGCGGGGCCGACACCTGTTCGGAAAAGTATTCATCGAGGTGACTACGGCGATACATGGCGCGATCGCCGACATGCGTGCAGAGCGGCCCAGTACCTTCATGGAATTTGCGCGCCAAGGTTTGCGGCGCCATTTCGAGGCCGAGATCGCTGAGATAGCGAGCGGCTTCTTTGCGCGTGAGCAACGGATCAT
>DASZPV010000038.1:0-26955 GCA_035549875.1 Caulobacterales bacterium | reverse complement strand
CGCGCATAGAGACGCTGGCGCGAGAGGCTTCCGCGCTCCGCGGCGGCTGAAAAGCTTGAGCTAAAATCGAGATGCGGGCGCGCCATTAGAAAAAATGGCGGCGGCCGATGCACCCAAAATCGATTCACCGCGTTGGTGAAGGGCCTGCCTTGCGCGTGCGAAGGAGAGCTGTTCCGTGCTGGAAGACAATACGGTGGACATATGGACCGGTGTGGATACAGGCGTTGCGCCCGGACCTGCGCCGCTTCGCGTAGTGCTGGTGGGCAATTTTCCACCCCGCCGCTGCGGCATCGCGACCTTTACCGGCGATCTTTATGACGCGCTGAAGATGGCAGATCCAAAGATCAAGTGCGAAGTCGTCGCCATGACGGACAAGGGACGCGACTATGATTATCCCGCCCCGGTCAAGTTTGCGGTGCGCCAGAACATGCTGGTGGACTACGTCGAAGCGGCGCGGCGGCTGAACCGCGATGGCGTCGGCTTGGTTTGTCTGCAGCACGAGTTCGGCATTTTTGGCGGCCCGGCCGGCGAGCATGTGCTGACACTGCTGGGCAATCTGCGCTGCCCCGTCGTCACGACACTGCACACCGTTCTGGCCGATCCCGATCCGGACCAGCGCCGGGTGTTGAATGCGATCATCGAGCGCTCGTCGCGCGTGATCGTGATGGCCGAAAAGGGGCGGGAGATTTTGACCGAGGTGTACGGTGCGCCCGCCGTAAAGATCGCGGTGATTCCGCACGGCGCACACGAGCGGCCGAAGGCCGCCGGTCCGGCTTGCAAGGAAAAGCTGGGCTTTGCTGGCCGCGACGTATTGCTGACATTCGGTCTTCTCTCTCCCAGCAAGGGGCTGGAGACGATGGTCCGCGCGATGCCGGCGATCGTGGCGGCCAAGCCCGAGGCGCTGTATGTCATACTCGGCGCTACACATCCCAATCTGGTCGCTCGAGAAGGCGAAGCCTATCGCGAAAGATTGCTGGCGCTGACGCGCGAGCTAGACGTCGAGGACAATATCCGCTTCGTCAACACCTATGTCGATACGCCCCTGCTGCTGGACTATCTGACGGCGGCGGATGTGTATGTAACGCCGTATCTCAGCGAAGGACAAATTACGTCTGGCACGCTTTCGTTTGCAGTGGGCCTGGGCAAGGCGGTGCTATCGACGCCTTTCTGGCACGCGCGTGAATTGCTCGCTGATGGGCGCGGCGTACTGGCGCCGTTCGGCGATTCCGGAGCGTTCGCGCACGAAGCAATAAGCCTGCTTACTGACAGGCAAAGACGGACCTCGATCGAGGCGCGCGCGTATGAAACCGGACGCGGCACGCTCTGGCGCGCAATCGGCGAACGATATCTGGCGGCGTTCAGCGCTGGGGAGAATGTCGTGCGATTGCAAAAACGCGAAAGGCCGGAGCTGGTCAAGCCCGATCTCGGCGCGGTACGCCGGCTGACGGACGATTGCGGGATCATACAGCACGGCCTGATGCGGATACCAGACCGCAGCCACGGCTATTGCATCGATGACAATGCGCGCGCGCTGATTCTCATGCACCGGCTTCGGCAGTTGGACGATCTGGCCGACGAGCGGCTAACCGGGACCTACACAGCGTTCCTGCATCATTCGTGGAATCCCGCGCGCAACACCTTCCGCAATTTCATGTCCTATGAGCGGCGTTGGCTGGAAGAGGAGGGATCCTCCGATTCCTGCGGCCGCGCGTTCTGGGCGCTGGGCGAAACGGCGGCGCTGGCGCGCGAAAGCGATGTGCGCGCCTGGGCCGCCGGCATGGCCGAGCAGGCTCTGCCGCATATGCGCCGCCATGGCGCGCTGAGGACGAGCGCATTTGTTATTTTCGGGCTGACGGCGCTGCTAAACGTACGGCCGCGTTTCGATGCGGCGCGTGAGCGGCTTGGCGAACTGGCGCACGAATTGCGCCGCGCGCTGATGCGCAACCGGACGGAAAACTGGGTCTGGTATGAAGCGCTGCTGGCTTACGACAACGCGCGCCTGCCCGAGGCCGTGCTGCGCGCCGGCCATATGCTGGAAGATACCGCGTTGATCGAGGCGGGGCTCGATTCGCTCTCCTGGGTCTGCCAAGCGCAGACGGCGCCGGCGGGACATTTTCGCCCGGTCGGCACGGATAATTTCGGCAAACCCTATGCGATCGCCGCTTGCTTCGACCAGCAGCCGCTGGAAGCGACGGCGACGATTGACGCCTGCGCCGCGGCCTTTGCCGCCGGTGGAGACAAGCAATGGCTGGCCGAGGCCCGAAAGGCGTATGAATGGTTCCACGGCGCCAATGATCTTGCCGCGCCCCTGCGCGATGCGGAGGGGGGCTGCCATGACGGATTGACGCCGGCTGGCCCCAATCTCAATCAAGGTGCCGAATCGGTGCTGTCCTTTCAGCTTGCGACATGTGCAATGCATATGCTTTCACGCGCGGCGCGCGACACGGCCGACGCCGTGCCGCAGAAACAGACGACTGGGGCCCGGCTGTAGTCGGGCAAGGCGGCGCATGCTTTTGACGACACCTTTTCCGGTCCGCCTGGAAGCGGACCCTTCGCGGGTTGTGATCCGCCCGTTTCGGCTTCCGCCTGACCCGAAGGCGAATACCCCGACATCGTCGTCGCGCATGCGGCGCATCGTCGATGCCGTGCAGCAAATGGATATGCGGACATGCCAGGCTGAACTGGCGCTGGTGAGTTCCGATTTCGAGCCGCGCCACTGGCAGACGCGCCAGGTGTTTCTTGAGCGCTACGACCGCGTGATGATCGAGCTGGAGATGCGTCCTAATCTTCGCGAAGCGCAGAAAGAGTTGATCGGCGCCTATTTCTGCCACGAATATTCCTACGCTGCGGCGGCGCTGATGAATCCCAGCATCGTGCCGCATTTCGATCAGACGGGCCTGCAGCCGGGGAGCGTTCGCTTTATCCTATCGCTGCGCGCAGTTGGTGAAGGCCACATTTCGTCGATCGCCTTCCGCGAAGGGATATTATCGGCCGATGGTAATCTCAGTCTCTTGCCGCAGCCGCCCTTCGCGGTGGCAGCGAATGGCGTCGATCCCATAACCAGCCAGAACGCTACCGCCATAACGGTGCGGCGTACTGACGACGTATCGCTGTCCGGCACGGTGATTTTCCCAGTCACCAACGCCCAGCGCAACGGCCTTGAGGATTTGCGTCTCGTGCTTTTCACGCAGGACGATGGCCGGCAGCATTATTACGGCACCTACACCGCCTATTCCGGCGCCGCGATCGCCAGTGAAATGCTGACCACCGAGGATTTTCGCAGCTTTGATTTGCAGACAATGAGCGGTTCGGCCTCGCGGACCAAGGGGCTGGCGCTATTTCCGCGTAAGATAAGCGGCGCCTATGCGATGATCGGGCGGCACGACAACGAGAATATATTCTATCTGGAATCCGGCGACCTGTTGCATTGGGAGGGCGGGGACGAGATCATCAAGCCGGTGCAGCCCTGGGAATTGGTGCAGATGGGCAATTGCGGCTCGCCCATCGAACTGGATGAAGGCTGGTTGCTGCTGACCCATGGCGTCGGCGCGATGCGGCAATATTCGATCGGCGCGGCGCTGCTTGACAAGAACAATCCGCGCAAGGTGCTTGGGCGTTTGCAGCGCCCGCTGATTTCGCCTGCCGATGAAGCGCGCGCCGGCTACGTGCCGAACGTCGTCTATACCTGCGGCGCGCTGCGCAATGGCGCCGACTTGTTCCTGCCTTATGGGGTGGCCGATTCTTCGGTTGCTTTCTGCTCCGTGCCGATCAAGGCATTGCTGGCGGAGATGACGTGAGCGCGGCTATAAGCTAGCGGCGTCAGGAGGCGTCGTTATGGTAAAGGACATTCTGGCCATTGTGCTTTCGGCCAAGAAGGACGAAGCCGCGTTCCGCGCGGCCGAGATCGTGGCGGCTGGCGTCCAGGGCGAAATCTCCGCCGCCTTCCTCACCGCCCTGCCGGACGAACCCGTCGCCTACGAGCCGGCTGTGGTCGCGGGCATATGGGCCGAATTGCTTAGCCGCGCGCGCCAGGAGGCCGCCGCCGAGCGCGCCGCGATCGAGGCCCGCCTGAAGCAAATGAGCAAGAGCGGCGAATTGCGCACGGGCGAAGCGCTGGCGCACGATCTGGGGCGCGTGGCCGCCGTTCACGCGCGCTACGCCGATTTGACCGTCGTGACCCGTCCCGGCGCCGAGGAAAACCACGACCCGCGCATCGACCTGGTCGAGGGCGTCCTGTTTCATTCAGGCCGCCCCGTGCTCGTCGTGCCGCCGGACTGGAGCGGCGCGAGCATCGGTAAGCGCGTCCTGCTCGCATGGGACGCCAGCCGCGAAGCCACGCGTGCGCTCAGCGAAGCAGATTGGCTGATCGAGGGCGCCGACCAGGTGAGCGTGGTGACGATTGACGCCAAGCCGAAAGCGTTCGGCCATAGCGATCAGCCCGGCGCGATGATCGCCGCTCACCTCGCGCGCCGCGGCCTGCCGACGCAAATCCGCAATATCGAAGGCCGCGGGCGCCCGGCCGCCGAGGCGCTGCTTGAGGAAGCCGCCGCACTAAAAGCCGATCTTATCATTATGGGCGGTTACGCGCATGCCCGTCTGCGCGCCATCATGTTCGGCGGCGCGACGCGCGACATGCTCAACGCCGCCAATGTGCCGTTGCTGATGGCGCACTAACGGCTATTTTTCGGCCGCTTCGTCGCCGCTTTCGCCGCGTCCTGCTTTACACGCAATGCGGCGATGCGCCCGATCAGATCGTAGGGGATCGGCTCGCTCAGCGGAAACTGCAGATTGCCTTTGGGGCCGCGATAGGGCGCAAGCGCCTTTTCGAGCGCCCTCTCGCCGCTGATCGGCGGATAAAGTCCGATATGGTTCTTGAACGCCGCGAAATAGACAAGCACGCCGGTCTGGCGGAAGGCGGGCATGCTGTAGCTGATGACCTCGGCCGCATCAGGCGCGGCTTGGCGGATCGTGCGCCGAATCTTTTTCAGGATCGGTCGCGCTTTCGGCTCGGCCGCGGCGATATAGGCGTCGATAGTGGGCGCGGCTTTCATCTCATCGCTCCGGTTTTTCGCCCGCGCTGTGTTCCGTTGCGCCGAGCGCGTCGGCAAGCCGCGTTCTGGCGCTGCCGGGCTTCAGCGGCCTTTGCTGGCTTTCGTGCGGCGCCCAGCCGGTGGCGGTGATGATTTCGAAAGTGGCGGGCGTACGGCCGTCGGCGCCGGCGAAGCGTTCGCGGTAAAGCGCCATGGCGCGCATCAGCGCGGCGCGGGTCAGCGGCGTGACCGGGCCGGCAAGGCTGCTGGTCTCGCCGGCGGCGCGCAGATCGGAAAGCAGGCGCAGCGGGTTTTCGTAGCGCACTGTGGTGGTGTCGCTGTCAGCCACGGGCAGTGTGAAACCGGCGCGCTGGAGCAGGCGGCCGATGTCGGGCGCATCGGCGAACGGGGCCACACGCAGTCCGGCCCCGCCGCTGGTTTCAGCCTCGGCGGCAAGCAGAACCTGGCGCAATTCGTTTAGCGTGCGGCCGCCGAACAGGTTGGCGAGCAACAGGCCGTCGGGCCTCAGCGCGCGGCGCGCCTGCACGAGCGCGCCAGGCAGATCGTTCGCCCAGTGCAGCGTCAGCGTCGAAACGATCAGGCCGAAGCTTTGTTCGGCGAACGGCAGGCGTTCGGAATCGGCGACGAGTCCCGGGCCGCGGACGAGGGTGGACGCCTTATCCATTTCAAACAACGGCCCGATCCGTTCCCCCAGCGCTGGGCGCGCGGCCAGCGCGGCGCGGAACACGGCGGGCGCGCCGATAACCAGCGTCGCGCCAAACTTGCGGTTGACGATCTCCAGCCGGTCGGCAAGGTCTTCGGCGGCGGCTTTGGCCAGGAATGCGTTTTCCGTAAAGCCGCGCGCCGCGCGCATGCGATGGGCGCGTACGCGGCGCGGATCGAACGGGGCGTGTTGTTCGGACACGAGAGGGGTATGGCGTGGCGGGGCGCGTGCGTAAACGCTCTTCACTGGCCAAGGGCTTGGGGTGGGCGGCCGATCTCATCTGGCCGCCGCGCTCGTTGCTGTCGGATCGCATCGTCTCGCGCCCCGGCGCGATCGAGCCAGCGCTCTGGTCGCAACTCGAATTCCTGTCCGCGCCGTGCTGTTTCCGCTGCGGCTTTCCGTTTGAACTCGATGCGGGGTCGGATGCGGTCTGCGGAGCCTGTGCAGCGGACGAGCCGGCCTATCATCGCGCGCGGGCGGCGCTGGCCTATGACGATCAGTCCCGCCGCCTGGTGCTGGACCTTAAGCGCAGCGGACGGCGCGACGGTCTGCCGGTATTCGCCGCCTGGATGAACCAGGCCGCCGCCCCGCTGATCGCTGAGGCCGATTTTATCGCCCCGGCGCCGCTGCACTGGATGCGGCTTGCCGCGCGCCGGTTCAACCAGGCGGCCTGGCTGGCGCAGGCATTGGGCGCCCTCTCAGGCAAAAGGGTCCTCTATGGCGCGCTCAAACGGGTCAAGCGGCGGCGCAGCCAGGCGGGGCTGGACGCCGGTCAGAGGCGACGGAACGTCGCCGGCGCCTTCCGTGCTTCGCCGGGATCGGCCAAGCTGATCGCGGGGAAATCGATCCTGCTGGTTGATGACGTGTTTACCACGGGCGCCACAATGGAGGCGTGCGCTCGCGTGCTGAAGCGGGCGGGCGCGGCGCGGGTCGACGTGGTCACGCTGGCGCGCGTTGTCCGGCCGGTGGACGTCACCATATGAGGGGTGCGGAGAAAAATTTTGGCGGACGTGACGATCTACACACGGGACTTTTGCGGCTATTGCACACGCGCCGTGGCGCTGCTGCGCAGCAAGGGCGTCGCCTTCACCGAGATCGACGCCGGCCATGATATCGAGAAGCGCCGCGAGATGATGCAGCGCTCGGGCTGCAATACCTTTCCGCAGATATTCATCGACGGCGAGCATGTCGGCGGCAGCGACGAACTGCTGGCGCTCGATGCGCAAGGCGGGCTTGATCCGTTGCTGGAGCGCGTCTGATGGCGCGCAAGCTGCGCATAGGCGTCGTGCAAATGCGCTCGGGCATCGAAGCGGCGGCCAATCGTGCGGCGGCGACGCCATTTCTGCGCGAGGCCGCGGCGGCGGGCGCGAGGCTGATCGCGACGCCGGAATGCACAACGCGGCTGGACCGCAAGCGCGATCGGTTTCTTGAGACCTTGCGCGCCGAAAAGGAAGAGCCGGAAATCGGCGCCTGGGGAAAGCTGGCGGCGGAGTTGGGCGTGTGGATCGCGCTGGGCTCTGCGTCGATCGCTTCAGGCGATGGGCGGGCGTGCAATCGCTCGCTTCTGTTCAAGCCCGATGGCAAGATCGCCGCGCGCTATGACAAAATCCATCTGTTCGATGTGCAGCTTGGCGGCAGCGAAACGTATCGCGAATCGGCCACGTTCGCGCCGGGCGCCGAAGCGGTGATCGCCGAAGGTCCGATGGGCGCAAAGCTCGGCCTCACTATTTGCTACGACATTCGCTTTCCGGAGTTGTATCGCGCGCTCGGATCGGCCGGCGCCGAGATTATTTTCGTCCCCGCCGCATTCACCAAACCGACCGGGCAGGCGCATTGGGAAATCCTGTTGCGCGCGCGCGCGATCGAAACCGGCGCGTTCATTGTCGCCGCCGCGCAGGGCGGCGTGCATGAGGACGGGCGCACCACGTGGGGGCACTCCACCATCGTCGGGCCTTGGGGCGAGATCATCGCTAAACTGGATCATGACGAGCCTGGCGTGCTGATCGCCGATCTCGATCTTGATGAAGTGCAAAGCGCGCGGGCGAAGATTCCGGCATGGACCGGGCCAGCGCAATTCGCCGCGCCGAAAGCAAACCCATGATCCGCTATGCGCTGGTGTGTGAGAATGGCGATGAATTCGAGGCGTGGTTCGGCTCGATCGCGGATTTCGATGTGCAAGCCGAGAAGGGTCAGATCGGCTGCCCGGTCTGCGGCGATGCGCGCGTGAGGAAAGCGCCGATGGCGCCGGCGATCGCGAAATCGAAAGATACCGCGCCGAGCGAGCGCGCCGTCGCGATGGCGATGGCGCATAAAGTGCGCGAACACGTGCGCGATCATTTCGACTATGTTGGCGAGCGCTTTCCCGAAGAA
Organism: Caulobacterales bacterium; assembly: GCA_035549875.1. Lineage (GTDB taxonomy): Bacteria > Pseudomonadota > Alphaproteobacteria > Caulobacterales > Aquidulcibacteraceae > JAKFWI01. The sequence continues at coordinate 18,831 of DASZPV010000038.1, read as the reverse complement.
GCGCGCAAAATGCATGACGGCGAAACGGAAGAACGCCCGATCTGGGGCGAGGCCACGCCCGAACAGGCAAAGGCGATGATGGAAGAAGGCCTGCCCGTAGCGCCGCTGCCGCCCGAAGTCGCGCCGGCGCCGCCGAAGAAAGTCAACTAGCGCCTTATTTCAGCGCGCTATTGGGATAGGGTCGCCGACGGTATCGGGGACCTTCAATGAAAACTGGAATTTTCGCGGCGGCATTGGGCGCCGCAGCGGCGCTGACAGGTGTTTGCGCAGCGCAGCCGGTTTTGCCGAAGCAACCCAGCGCCGCTGAAACGACAGCGCTCGCCGCGCAAGGCGCGCGCCCCGGCGATGATGCGATGAGCTGCGATCAGATTGGCACGGAAATGCAGCCCTACGTGCAGACGATGATGCCGTCGCTCAGCGCGCTGGGCCAGACCGGCAAGGAAGTCCAGGCGCTCCAGGAGAAGCAAAAAGCCGCAGCGGCGGCGCAGGCGCCGCTTGGCATCGGTGCGGCCATCGCCGGTTCGTTTCTGCCTGGCGGCAACGTGATCGCTCAGGCGGAGGCGGCCCGCCAAAACGCGCAATTGCAAAAGCGCGCGGCCGAGGCCAAGCCGCTGAACGACAAGATGATGAGCCAAGGCGCCGAACTGATGGGCGTGGCCGCGCCAATGCAGCAAGACGCCCGCTTTCAGCGGCTGATGCAACTTGGCGAAGCCAAGTGCAAGGGCGTGAAGCGCTAGCCGCGTTTATCTGCGAAAAAATCTTGCTGATCGTGGTCTTTCACCTCTTTCGGCGCCGCGCGGAAGGCCGCCGCGGCATCGACGGTGGACGGGAGGACCGGCTTTTTTTCGTCTAGCAAGTCGGCGATCGTGCATATTTGAATGCGCGGGAGGCGCCTGCCGATAACCTCATAATAGCCGGCGCTTGCCGCTTCAGCGAGCATCGGCTGGGTCGGTTTCTCGAGCGTGATGAAAAGCGCCATCGGCTCCTTCTCGCGATCGAGTACGCCTTTCAGATCACGGATTTGCGCGACGTTCACGTGGCCGCCCTTGACGGAGACGATCACGCGCTTGGTGACCTTAGCGCTCTCTTTGAAATAGATCACGCCGTCGATGCCGCCGTCGGCGCCTTTCTTTTTGCCCTGGAAGGGCTGGGCCTCGACGAGTGAAACCGCCCACCACTGGAATTGATATTTGTCGCGCTCAGCCAAATCCTTTGCGCCGCCAAAATCTTTGGGCGTGCCGTGGACCTCAAACGCGATGCCGGGAAACGCATCCTTCAGCCGCCGCTCGATCAGCGAAATGGCAAGATGCGTGATGTCGATGCCGACCCATGAGCGGCCCAACTTCTCTGCCGCATGGGTGGCTGTGCCGCAGCCGCAAAAGGGATCGAGGACGACGTCTCCGGGATTGGAGGACGCTGCGATGATGCGTTCGAGGAGGCGCAGAGGTTTCTGCGTCGGATAACCGAGCCGTTCGGCAGCTTGCGCGCCCAAGGGCGGAATATCATCCCATATGCTCTGCAAACGCTCGCCCTCACTCTCGTCTTCGTACATCTTCAGACGCAACGCGCCTTCAGATCGCGAGGGAAAATGAAGCTTTCCTTTGGCGTCGTACTCTCTCATTCGTTCGACGTTACAGGACCAGCCATTTGGGTGAGGATGATACATGACGCCGTTTGAGGCTTCGTATGGATCATGAAGGTTGGGCCGCACGCCGGGATTCCGAAGAGTGACGGACTGCCATCGGCGACCGTCAGAGTCTTGATTGGGATACTTGTCACGTAATTCAGCGGCCGACAGTTTTTTGAATTGCTGATTCCAAAGGTACTTGTCGGTCTTTGCGTAGAAGAAGATGATGTCGCTTACGTCACCATAGTTTCGACTGACGTTCCCGTGTGCAAAAGTCCGCTTCCACGTAAGCTCACTCTTGTAGTTGCGGATTTCAAAAATGCTGTCGAGAACCAGCTTCAAATAATGGCTCGCGGTCGGATCGCAGTGCAGATAGAGCGAACCCGTATCCTTCAGTACGCGGCGTAGTTCGATCAGCCGCGCCGCCATCATCGCGAGGTAGGCCATCATGTCGTTTTCTTTGAGGAACGAGCGCATGGCGCGCAGGAGATCGGCGGCGTCGGTGTTGCCGCTGCGGATTACTTCGTCGAAGGCGTATTCGGCGGTGTCGTTCCAGTGCCAGGTGTCCTCGAACGCCTCGATCTGCGCCGCGCTCTGCTCGCCGCCCGGTGCGCGGAAGAGCACGTTGTAATTGGCGTTCGAATTGAACGGCGGGTCGAGATAGATGAGATCGACGCTCTCATCCTTGATGCTTTCGCGCAGCACCGCGAGATTGTCGCCGTAATAGAGCGCCCGCGTATTCATCCTCGCCCCTTCGCTGGTTTCGGTTAACACAACCCGAACCGGAACAAAAGGCGAATACTAGCCGCGTCTTGCAGCCGTCATCAGGTAATTGATCCGGCAATCGAGCCCGAGGCTCCAGCGGCCTGACAGCGGGCTGTAGTTCATGCCGACGGGGCCGCGCACGTCGAGGTCCATGAGGCCCTGCAGCGCTTCGCGCAGTTCTTCCGGCTTGACCAGCTTGTCGTAATCGTGCGCGCCTGGCGGCAGCCAGCGCAGAATGCGCTCGGCGCCGATGATGGCGAAGGCGAAAGCTTCGGGCGTGCGGTTGATGGTCGAGAGGATCATCAGGCCGCTTGGCTTCACCAGGCTGGCGGCGGATACGAGGAACGTGTTGAGATCAGCGACGTGCTCGACGATTTCCAGCGCCAGCACGACGTCGGCCTGCGGCTCGCCGCCCTTCACAAGATCTTCTGGTAGCGCGCAGCGGTAATCGATGCCTGCGGTGGCGCCGCGCGCGTGGGCGCGGGCGGCGGCGATGGCTTCGGGCGCGGCGTCGATCCCGCGCACGGCGGCCCCGAGCCGGGCCATGGGTTCGGTAACCAACCCGCCGCCGCAGCCGAGATCGAGCACGGAAAGGCCCTTCAGCGGCTGGCGCGCGGCGCCGTCCAGACTGAAATGGCGGACCAGTTCGCCGCGGATGAAGTCCAGGCGGATCGGATTCATCTTGTGCAGCGGGGCGAACTTGCCCTTCGGGCTCCACCATTGGTCGGCTATGACCGCGAATTTGGCGACTTCGCCGGCGTCGAGGCTGCCGTGGCTCGTGTCGCTAACTATGCTCATGACCCGATCCTGGACGTTTCCGCGCCAAATAGGCGCGCGAACCTAAACCCGCTCACTCAGAGATAGCCTTTCGCGCAAGGGACGTGCTAGAGGCCGGCCCGCCGTCGGCGATAGCCAGCGGCCCGTAACGGATGGTGAACGTAAAGCGCGCCAGGGCCAGGAAGGCCTTTCGGCGCGCGGCCCGTTGCGGGGGAGGATGAAAGACAGGGCGCAGGCGTAAATGAGCCGTTTGGTTATGAAGTTCGGCGGCACGTCCGTGGGAGACGTGGAACGCATCCGGCGGGTAGCCCGGATCGTCGCGGCCGAGCGCAGGCCGGGGCGCGGGCTCGCCGTGGTCGTTTCGGCGATGGCGGGTGAGACCAACAAGCTCGTCGCGTTTGCGCAGGATGCGGGCGGCGAGTTAGCGAACAAGGCGAACGGTGCGGAAGGCTCCAACAGCGAATTGGCGTTCGACGACGAATATGACGTGGTGGTCTCCACCGGCGAACAGGTGACTACGGGGCTTCTGGCGCTTGCGTTGCGGCGCATGGGAATACCCGCGCGCTCCTGGCAGAACTGGCAGATTCCGATCGTGTCCGACGCCGCTCACGGCAAGGCGCGGATCGACGCGATCGAGGACAGCAAGCTCGGCAAGAGCATCGATGCCGGCGAAGTTGCGGTCATCCCCGGCTTTCAGGGCGTCACCACCGGCGAACGGGTCACGACGCTGGGACGCGGCGGCTCGGACACCAGCGCGGTGGCGGTCGCCGCTGCGCTGAGGGCCGAACGCTGCGACATCTACACCGACGTCGATGGGGTCTACACGACAGACCCGCGCATCGTGCCCAAGGCGCGGCGGCTCGACCGCATTTCCTATGAGGAAATGCTGGAAATGGCCTCGCTTGGCGCGAAGGTTTTGCAGACCCGCTCCGTTGAACTTGCGATGGCCCAAGGCGTGAAAGTGCGTGTTCTGTCGAGTTTCGTGGAGCCGGGCGAACCGAACGCCGGCACGCTCGTATGCGATGAGGAAGAGATCGTGGAAAAGCAGATCGTTTCGGGCGTGGCCTATAGCCGTGATGAGGCCAAGATTACGCTGATCGGCGTGGAGGACCATCCCGGCATCGCCGCGGAAATCTTCGGCCGCCTGGCCGATGGCGGCGTGAATGTTGACATGATTGTCCAAAGCGAGGCGCGCACGCCGGGGCGCCAGAACATGCTGTTCACCGCGCCCGACCGCGAGGCTTTGCGGGCACAGGATATTCTCGTCAGCCACCGCGCGAAAATCGGCTATGAAGACTTGCACCTGCGCCGCGACGTGGCGAAGGTATCCGTGATCGGCGTTGGCATGCGCAGCCACGTTGGCGTGGCGCGCACGATGTTCGAGGCGCTCGCCGCCAAAGGCATCAACATCGAGGCGATCTCGACCTCCGAGATCAAGATCAGCGTGCTGATCGACTCGCAATATACCGAACTAGCCGTGCGCGCCTTGCACACGGCTTATGGTCTGGACGCGGCCTGAGCCCGTTTCAGGCCTGAACGTGAACGTACAGGATCAGGTCGTGACGCCCCTCCCGACGATCGCCTGTAACAGGAAAAATGCGCACCGCTTCCGCGGCCGGGAAGGTGCGCCATGACGGTTGGGCCGATTGCGGTTGGCGGCTCACGCGTGATCCTGCGTCGCCTGCGCGAAATCTGGGGCGCGGCCGATTCCGCGCAGGAGCGGCTCGACCGATTGGTGACCATGATCGGTTCGACGATGGTCGCCGATGTGTGTTCGATTTATCTGCGCCGCGGCGAAGCGTATGAGTTGTTCGCCACCGAGGGCCTGCGGCGCGACGCCGTCCACCGCACGCGGCTGAAGCCGAGCGAGGGCCTCGTCGGCCTCGTAGCCGAGACCGGGGCGCCGCTTAACCTTTCGGACGCGCCGCACCACCCGCGCTTTTCGTATCGGCCCGAGACGGGCGAAGACCCCTTTATGTCATTCCTCGGCGTGCCGATCATCCGGTCGGACCGGGTGTTCGGCGTGCTCGTCGTGCAGAATCGCGTCGCCAAGCTTTACGCAGAGGACGAAGTCGAGGCGTTGCAGACCATCGCCATGGTGCTGGCTGAGATGGTCGCGGCGGGCAATTTTGGCGCGCTCGGCGGCTTCCAGGAAGTCGAGATCAAGCTGAGCCAACCGGAGCGGTTCGTCGGCCGCTCGTTCAGCGAAGGGCTGGTGATCGGCACGGTCGTGCTGCATGAGCCGCACGCCCCGCTAGGCCGCATGATCGCCGACGATCCGGCGCGCGAGGAGGTGCGGCTCGATGCGGCGCTGGCCGAGGTGCGCGACAACCTGCAGATCATGATCGATGGCGAGCAAGGGCGTCTGTCGAGCGTCTCGCGCGAAGTGCTGGAGACCTTTCAGTTGCTGGCGGCCGATCGTGGCTGGGCGACGCGGCTGAAGGAAAGTCTGCGCGCCGGCCTGACGGCGGAGGCCGCGGTCGAGCGCGCGCGGCAGGATCACCGCGCCAAGCTGCAGGCGGCGCGCGATCCTTACCTGCGCGACAGACTGCACGATTTCGAGGATCTCGATAACCGCCTGCTGCGCGCGCTGACTCAGGCGCAGAGCCCGTCACATAACGGGATACCGCCGGACGCCATTCTGGTGGCGCGCGATCTCGGCCCCGCTGAACTACTCGAATATGACGCGAACGCGCTGAAGGGCGTGGCGCTGGAGGAGGGCGGGGCGTCCTCCCACGCTGTCATCGTCGCGCGGGCGCTGGGCATACCGATGGTTGGCCGTCTGGCGGGGCTGTTGCCGCGGGTTGAGCAGGGCGACCGCATCGTGCTCGACGGCGAACGCGGCGAGGCCCAGGTGCGTCCGCAGCCCGAAGTGCTGCGCGCCTACGAACAAAGGGTCACCTTGCGCTCGGCGCGGGCAGCCGAGTTCGCCCGCCTGCGCGACAAGCCGGCGGTCACGCGCGACGGAAAAAAAATCACGCTGCTGCTGAATGGCGGGTTGATGCTGGACGCCCAGCATCTGGCCGAGGCGGGGGCGGAGGGCATGGGCCTGTTCCGCACCGAATTCCAGTTCATGATTTCCGAGACGATGCCCCGGCTGGAAGCGCAGACGCAGCTCTACCGCGACGTGCTTGAGGCCGCCGGCGAGCGGCCGGTGACGTTCCGGACGCTCGACCTCGGCGGCGACAAGGTGCTGCCCTACGTCACCCAGACTGATCGGGAGGAGAACCCGGCGCTCGGCTGGCGCGCCTTGCGCATCGGGCTCGATCGGCCGGCGCTGCTGCGCTACCAGATCCGCGCGCTGATCCGGGCCGGCGAGGGGCGGCTGCTTCGGATCATGTTCCCGCTGGTGACGAATGTGGACGAGTTCGACGCTGGCCGGGCCATGGTCGAGCGGGAATTGGCATGGGCGAAAGGGCATGGACGGACGCTGCCGGCAACGGTCGAAATTGGGGCCATGCTCGAGGCGCCGGCGCTGGCCTTCGCGATCGATGCGCTTCAAGGCAGGGCCGATTTCCTGTCGATCGGCACAAACGACCTGATGCAGTATTTCTTCGCAGCCGACCGGGGCAATCCGAGGGTCTCGGATCGGTATGACCTGCTCAGTCCGCCGGCGTTGCGGTTTCTCCGCCAGATTCGCGATAGCGCGCGCGCGGCGGGGTTGCCGATTTCAATCTGCGGCGAGGCGGCGGGAAGGCCGCTCGAAGCGATGACTCTGATCGCGCTCGGCTTCGAACGGCTGTCGATGCCGGCGGCCGGCATCGGGCCGGTCAAGCGCATGGTGCGCTCCATGGACGGCGCACATGCAGCAATTTTCGTGGAACAGGCGGTTGCGTCGGCGAAAGGGTCTATTCGTCAAGACCTATTAACTTTTGCGCAAGGCGAAGGGGTAATGCTGTGACGTGTTGAAGCCGCGAGATTCGGCGGCTAGACATAGTTTTGGCGTATAAATTGCGTTCAAGACCCGATGGCGGCGGTAACCTTGCGGGCTCTAAAGGAAATGTTTCAACCGGGCGGTTCCAACGACGCGAGTTCGGAAACGGGCGTGGCTGCCCGTAAACCTGCGCGGCCGGCGCCCGTGGTCGATGAAACCTTGCGCGCTGGCGCGAAACTGGCGCAAGCGCGCCAGATGCTCGGCTGGACGTTGGACGAGATCGCTGAGCGCACGAAGGTGCGGCGCGACTATCTTGAGGCGATCGAGGCGATGAACGTGAAGTTCCTGCCCGGGCGCGCCTACACCGTCCCTTACGTTAAAAGTTATGCTCAACTTGTCGGCCTCGATCCGCAGGCGCTGATCGGCCAGTTTCTGCGTGAATCCGCGCTCGCGCGCGAAGATGCACAGCCGCAATTGCGCAATCCGGAATCCAAGCCGCGCCGCGAGCGGCCTTGGCTGATGGCGTTGCTGGTCGCGTTCGCGGCGGCAGGCTTTCTTGGCTGGCAAGCCGTGAAAGACCGCGCCGCCGAAACCAGGACCGCCGCCGCTCAGCCCGCCGCGCCGCGCGCCAATCCGGCGCCCGCCCCTGACGCAAGTTCGCCGATCGTGGCCGATCCGGTTGCGCCGGCCGGAATAGCGCCGGTGATCGAACTTACGGCGACCGAGCCGGCCTGGCTGGAAGTCCGCGGGCCGGAGGGCACGATCTTCCTTTCCCGCGATCTCAAGCCGGGTGATCGCTACCGGCCAGATGTCGGCGTCGGCTGGACGCTTCACGCCAAGGATGGCGGCGCCTTCGCCGTCACGATTGACGGGCGCCCGGTGGGCGTCCTCGGCGAAAAAGGCAGCCCGGTTCTTGGCCGGCATGTGGATACGATGGCCGAAACCATGCACCCGCCGGCGCCGGTCGCGGCCGCGCCGTCACAAGGCTGACAGAAAAGCTTTTCCCAGCGGCATCTTGCGCGCTCCGCGCGCCCGTCTAAGACGCTGTGCTGAACAAGACCAATCACAGGAGCAGCTCCCATGGCCGTCGATGGAACCTGGAACGTCAGCGTGCAATCGCCCATGGGCGAGCAGAAGGCCACATTAACCCTGAAGAATGAAGGAGGGGCGCTCAGCGGCACCGCCAAGGCGGTCGCCGGTACGATGGATATCGCCAATGGCAAGGTCGATGGCGACAAGGCCACCTGGTCGATGACTATTCAACAGCCGTTCCCGATGACGCTCGATTACGATGTCATCGTCGCCGGCGATGAAATGCGCGGCATGGTGAAGGCCGGCGCGTTCGGCTCGTTTCCAATGACGGGCCAGCGGGCCTAATCGCCGCCCCAAACGCGGCATAGCTGTTTTCCGGCCTCGCCCCAGGCTCTATGTTAGGGCCAAGCTAGGATGCGTCATGGACGGCGGCGGCCACATTCACGACATTCGCCCATGGCGGCGGATCGATCGGCGCAAGTCGCGCCAGATCATGGTTGGCGCCGTGCCGGTGGGCGGGGACGCGCCGATCACGGTTCAGACGATGACCAACACGCCGACCTCCGACGCTGGCGCGACGATCGATCAGATCCGCCAGATGGAAGAGGCCGGGGCCGATATCGTCCGCGTCTCCTGTCCGGATGAAGACAGCACCCGCGCGTTTGCGGCGATCGTGCAAGCGGCGAAAGTGCCGCTCGTTGCGGATATTCACTTTCACTACAAGCGCGCGATCGAGGCGGCGGAGGCGGGCGCGGCGTGCCTGCGGATCAACCCCGGCAATATCGGCAATGCCGCGCGGGTCAGGGACGTCATTCAGGCGGCCAAGGATCACGGCTGTTCGATCCGTATCGGCGTCAACGCCGGCAGCCTCGAAAATCATTTGCTGGAAAAATATGGCGAGCCGTGTCCCGAGGCGATGGTGGAGAGTGCGCTGTTCCACGCCGGGCTGCTCGAAGAGCATGATTTCCGCGAATACAAAATCAGCGTGAAAGCGTCCGATCCGTTCCTGATGGTTGCGGCCTATCAGCAATTGGCCGAAGCCACGGACGCGCCGCTGCACTTGGGCGTCACCGAAGCGGGCGGGCTGCGCATCGGCATCACCAAGAGCGCGATCGGCATTGGCTCGCTTTTGTGGGCGGGCATAGGCGATACGATCCGCGTATCGCTGTCCGCCGATCCAGTCGAAGAGGTGAAAGCCGGTTTCGATATTCTGAAGAGCATGGGCATTCGCGCGCGCGGCGTGAACATTATCTCGTGCCCTTCGTGCGCGCGGCAGGGCTTTGATGTGATCCGCACGGTTGAGGCGCTTGAACAGCGCCTGGCCCATATCGTCGAGCCGATGAGCCTTTCGATCATAGGCTGCGTGGTCAACGGGCCGGGCGAGGCGCTGCTCACCGATCTTGGCTTCACCGGCGGCGGCAAGGGCGCAGGGATGGTGTACATGGCCGGCAAGCCGGATCACAAAATGGACAACGACCAAATGATCGACCACATCGTCGAACTGGTCGAAGCGCGTGCCGCCGAATTGCGCGGCGCGAAATGACCGTTTCCCCGGAAGTCCAGGCGACGTTCGATTATCTGTTCGGCCTCGCCGCCAAGGCGTTGCATGACAACCGCTCCTTCGCGCCGTTCGGCTCCGCGGTCGCCAGGGACGGCGGGCGCACGCACACGACCACCGATCTTCAAACGCTGACCAGCCAGCCGACCGATCACCTCGCGGCAGTTCTCGCCGTTCTGCATGACCACGCGTTGGGCGGCGCGAGGACCGCGGGCGTCGTGTTCGACACGATCGCCCCGCCCGGCGCGGCGGGCGGGCCAAACGCGGTATGCGTGCACGCCGAGACGGTGCTTGGCGAAGCGGTGCAGATTTTCGTGCCCTACCGGCGCGACCGCGCCGACGAGCCGGTTTTCGCAGAGCCGGTGTTGCAGGACGTGCCGAAGCGGATTTTCGTCGCGTGAGCGCGCGATTGCGTTCCGCGCCGCAGCGCCGCATTTAGCGTCCCATGTCCCTCGCGCGGCTTGAAGGCCGTCTTTCCCAGGCGCTGGAGCGCTTTGAATTCGTCGAATCCCGCATGGCCGCGGCGACCGATGGCGGCGAGATCATGCGCCTCGGCAAGGAGCACGCCGACCTTAAGCCCCTGGTCGATGCGGTTAGCGCGTTCCGCGCCGCGCAAAAGGAGAAGGCCGAACTCGAAGCGATGCTCGCCGATCCGGATATGCGCGAGATGGCCGAGGCTGAACTGGCTGGCTTGCGCGAACGCCTGCCGCAGCTCGAACGTGAGACCTTGCTGCTGCTACTGCCAAAGGACAAGGACGAGAGCGCTTCCGCAATTCTCGAAATCCGCGCCGGTACGGGCGGCGAGGAGGCGGCGTTGTTCGCCGGCGACCTTTTCCGCATGTATCAGCGTTACGCCTCGATCAAGGGCTGGAAGCTTGACGTGGATTCGATGACCGAGAGCGATCTCGGCGGCTATCGCGAAATCGTCGCCAGCGTTTCCGGCAAGGGCGTGTTCGGCCGGATGAAATATGAAAGCGGCGTACACCGGGTGCAGCGCGTGCCGGAAACCGAAGCGGGCGGGCGCATCCACACATCGGCGGCGACGGTGGCGGTGCTGCCTGAGCCGGAAGATGTCGATGTGCAGCTTAACATGGAAGATATCCGCGTCGATACGATGCGCGCCTCGGGCGCCGGCGGCCAGCACGTCAACAAGACCGACAGCGCCGTGCGCATGACGCATATCCCCTCCGGCATCGTCGTCATCGCGCAGGAAAAGAGCCAGCACCAGAACCGAGCGAATGCGCTGCGAATTTTGAAGACCAAACTCTACGACGCCGAGATTCAGAAGCAAGCCAGCGCGCGGGCGGCGGATCGCAAGGGCCAGGTCGGCAGCGGCGACCGCTCAGAACGCATCCGCACATACAATTTCCCGCAGGGGCGCGTCACCGATCACCGGATCAATCTCACGCTCTATAATTTGCCTGAGGTGATGAATGGCGGCGGGCTCGACGAAGTGATCGAAGCGCTGAGCGCGGACGAGCAGGCGGCGAAGCTGTCGGCGCTGGAGGAACAATGAGCGCGCTTGAGCAAGCCTTGTCGCGGCTTGGCCTGCTGGCGCCGGCGTTCCGCGCGCGCGAATGCCTGCGCGCGGCGAAATGGCCGCGTCCGCCTGCCAAAGGGCCCGATGGTTTGCCGCTGCCAGGGCGGATCAACATGGTCCGCGTCGTCAGCCACGCCGATTGGAAACGCTTCTACGATACCGGCGCAGCCGCAATGGCGTATTTCGCCGACATAGCCAACGAGATCGGTGCGCCGATGCCTGAAGCGCGCGCCATTCTGGATTGGGGCTGCGGATGCGGAAGGCTCGCGCGCCACGCGCCGCGCTTCAGCGCCGGCGCTCTGTACGGGTTCGACATTGATGCGGTGAACATCGCGTGGATGAAGAAGAATCTGCCCGGAACATATGGCGTTTGCGGATTGTCTCCGCCGCTGGATCTGAAAGATGCGTCGATCGACGTGGCATATGGCCTGTCGGTGTTCACGCATCTGAGCGCGGAACGCCAGCGCGAATGGCTGGCCGAATTGGGCCGTGTGATCGCACCGGGCGGCGCGCTGATCCTGACGTTTCACGATCCCGTTCATCGCGCCGCTACGAATCTTATAAGCGACGCGCGTCTGGCGGCGGAGGGGATCGATCAGACGCGCGCGGCGCTGGAAGGAACCAATTTCGCAGCCACCGTGCAGAGCCTGGATCAGATCAAAGCCGCAGCGCACGGCCTGTTCGAGGCGAGGGCCTGGCGGCGCAGCAATGAAACGCCGTTTGGCCAAGCTCTGGCGGCGTTCCGCCGGCTTCCGGTTTGAGCGCGACGCTTCCGAAGCGCCCGTCCGCCCCTAGTTCAACGGCACTTTGGCCAGCGCTGCGGCAACGCACGCTTCGTCCTTGTCGCCGCCGGGAGCGCCCGATACGGCGAAAGCGCCGATCATCTGCCCGCCGCTCATGATCGGAAGCGCGCCCGCGCGCGCCGTGCCGATATCGGGATTGGCCTTGATCTCGGCGTCCAGCTTGGGGTCTGCCTTGGCTTTGGCAACCACCTCCGCGCTCGACATTTTGTACTTCATCACCGCGGCGATCTTGGTCTTTGCGATCGCCTGGGTGCGAACCGACACGCCGTCGCCTGACAGGAGCACAACCGGATCGCCCGCGGAATCAACGATCAAGGCGGTGACCTTGTAGGTGTTGGCCAGGCAGGCCGCCACGGCGGCCTGCGCCGCGGCGACGGCGGGAGCGAGGGCCGGACCTCTGGCGCGCGGCGCGGGCGGAGCAGGCGTACCGGCAGGCTGCGGCGCCTGGGCGGCGGCCACGCTCGAAACTGCAAGTACAGTCAAGGCCACGATCCATGATTTGGTCATCTTGTTGTCCCTCCGCGCGCCGGTTCTTTGGTTTCGCTACGCATCGCGCGAGCTAGCCGGGAGACTTGCGTTTTGGCAAGCGGTTTAGGACGCGATCATCGACGCTCTAACGGCGATTTGACCGTCAATTCGTTGCAAATAGCTGGTTTATGTCCGCAAAGGCCTTGAACTCCAGCGCGTTGCCTGACGGATCGCGAAAGAACATCGTCGCCTGCTCGCCGGGCTGTCCCTTGAAGCGAACGTAGGGCGCGATGTCGAAGGTTACGCCGCAAGCGGTCAACCGGTCCGCCAATTTTCCGAACTGCTCCATCGTCAGGACGACGCCAAAATGGGGCACCGGTACGTCGTGACCATCGACCGGATTATGCGCGCTTTCGTGCCCGCCGGCAGGCACGCGGTGGGCGACGATCTGGTGGCCGTACAGGTTGAAATCGATCCAGTCATCGGCGCTGCGCCCCTCGGAACAGCCCAGGACATCGCGATAGAAACGCCTGGCCGCCGCCAGATCGGAAACCGGAAACGCTACGTGAAATGGGGTCAGGGCGGGGCTAGAGGACATCGCTTACTCTCCAAAGTAATTGCATATTGGCCCGTCTGCGGACGATCTCAAACTGCTTCATAGCGTTAACGCCTTGGCACGACACTTGCTCGGCTCCGTCATTCGCCTTTTCCGGGACGAGAGGCGAGCCCGTGGAGACGCGCGTGCCCAACTCGTCCAATGCTTCCGATGTCCAGCGCATAAGCGCGCTCGATTCGATTCGCGGGATCGCGGCGTTTACCGTGTTTCTCGTGCATTGGCTTTCGTTCGTGATGCCCCCGGTCGCGAGCGCGTCGAAGCTCGATATGGCGCTCAAGGCGTTCGTGCATCTGGGCCATCCGGCGGTGATCGTGTTTTTCGTGCTGAGCGGATTCGTGCTGGCGGGCTTCCTGTTCAACAAGCCCGATACGCCCTACGCGAATTTCGCCCTGAAAAGATTGGTGCGGCTCTATCCGGCGTTCGCCGTGTCGATCGTGCTCGGCTGCGGGCTTTATCTGCTGACCTATTCGCATCAGGCAAAAGGGTTCAACGCCGAATTCTGGGCCGATTGGGATGCGCCGCCCAATCCCGTGATGCTGCTGCGGCATTTCCTTCTGCTCGGCATCGTCGATTCGGATTTGACTCTGAACGGGCCGATGTGGAGCCTGGTGTACGAAATGCGGCTCTCGCTGCTCATGCCGTTGCTGGCGTTCGCGGCGTTGCGCGCGCCGTGGGCGTTGCTGGTCGCGGCGGCCGGCGCCTATGTCGTGACGGAGCCGATGATCGAGGCGCTGGGCCTGTCGAGCCGGCCTTATCTTGGCGGCAGCCTCGTCGGTTCGGTGCTGGTGACTTTGCACTATGTGTTTCCATTTGCGGTCGGCGCGCTCCTGGCGCGGCTGTGGCGCGACGGATGGCCGAAACGGGCGCTGACGCCAGCGATGGAACTGGCGATCGTTGCACTTGGTCTGGGCGCGTTGGCGGCGGAGAACGATTTCGTCACGACGCTGGCGGCGGCCGCGATCATCGGGGTGGCGCTAAAGGGGCGGGTGTTGCGCCGATGGCTGATGCAGCGCCCGCTCGTCTGGCTCGGGAAGATTTCCTACAGCCTCTATCTCTTCCATGTGCCGGTCATGCTGGCGGTGGTGCATGCGGGCTCGCCGCTGTTTCCACACTGGCTGTTGTTCGGCGCTTCGCTGGCCCTATCGTTCGCGGTAGCGACGGCGATGTATCACTGGGTCGAGGCGCCATCCGTCGCCTGGGCGCAAAAGGTTGGGCGCATGCGCCTGGCAATTCCACGCCTCTGGCATGAGCGCCCAGGAATTTGAATCCGCCGGAGGGCAGGCGAAAGCCCGATTGACAATCGCCGCTACACAGCGAAGCCTTACCGCTAAAAGGGAGGCGCTCGATGAATCCGAACAAGGCGCTTTGGGAGAAGGGCGATTTCACCCGCCTGGCGCAGGCGATGCGCGAAAGCGGCGACGCGCTGGTCGAATCGATCGGCGTCGCCGAGGGGCTCAAGGTTCTCGATCTTGGCTGCGGCGACGGCACCACCGCCATTCCGGAGGCCAGACGCGGCGCCGATGTTCTGGGCGTCGATATCGCGGCGAATCTGGTTGCGGCGGGAAACCGGCGCGCCAGCGCGCTCGGGCTGCCGAACTGCCGGTTTCAGGAAGGCGACGCCTGCGACCTCCGCGATCTGAAAGACGCCCAGTTCGATCTCGTCGTCAGCATTTTCGGCGCTATGTTCGCGCCCAAGCCGTTTGATGTCGCCAGGGAAATGGTGCGGGTGACGAAACCGGGCGGGCGGATCGTGATGGGCAATTGGATTCCCAACGACCCGACCCTGGTTGCGCAGATTCTGAAAATCAGTTCAGCCTATTCACCGCCGCCGCCGGAAGGGTTCATCAGCCCGATGACGTGGGGCGTCGAAGCGAACGTGATCGAGCGGTTCGGCGCGGCTGGCGTGCCGAAAGACGCCATTTCGTTTCTGCGCGACACCTATCTCTTCACCTATCCAGGCGCGCCCGCGCAATATCTGGATGAATTCCGCAATTACTACGGGCCGACGATGAATGCGTTCGAGGCAGCCGCCAAAACCGGCCGCGAACATGAGCTGCACGCCGAACTGGTCGCGCTGTTCGCAGCCCAGAACACCGCGCGTGACGGCTCAACCGCGATCCCGGCGACGTTTCTGCGGGTGACGATCGCCCGTTGATCGGCGCTTCGCGGTGTTTCGGAAACATTTATGGGGACGACGACGCCATGGACGAAAAAAAAACGGGCGGGAAGCGGAGTCTGTCCCGGCGCGATGTGTTGTGGGGCGCCGGGGCGGCGGGCGCCGCCGCCGGATCGACGGTAGCGACGGCCCACGCGGCGCCGCCAGAGCCACCCAGACGCGAGGCCCTGGAAGCGCTGACGGCAAGGGAGGCGGACGCACTGGAAGCGTTCTGCGCAAGGCTGATCCCCACCGACGCCGCAGGCCCCGGCGCGCGCGAAGCGCGGGCGGCGTACTACATCGACCGCGCACTGGCTGGCGCGTTGGCCTCATCGCGCGAGGCCTATCGCACCGGCCTGACGGCTCTGGATGAGCGCGCCCGATCGGCTCACGGATCTGCTTTCGCGCAATTGTCGCCCGAACTGCAGAATGCTGTCCTGACCGATACCGAAACCAGGGACGCCGATTTTTTCGCACTGGTGCGCGCGCACACGCTCCAGGGCATGTTCAGCGACCCGTATTACGGCGGCAACGCCAATTTTATCGGCTGGGACATGATCGGCTATCCTGGCGTGCGCTTGGCGGCCGCCGCCGAGCTGCAGAAGATGAATCCGCAGATCAAGCCCACGCATCAATCGGCCTTCGACTTTCCGATGTTCAACCGCGCAGGCGCCAATCCGGCGGCGTCCGGCCCGCCCGCCCCACATGACATGGATATGCCCCGGCCGGTGGGTGGAGCGGGGAGCGCCAAGCAATGACGGTCACGCTCAAGAAGACGGACGTGGTGATCGTTGGCCTGGGCGCCGCCGGCGGCGTGGCGGTGCTGCCGTTGTGCCGGGCCGGATTGGAAGTGATCGGGTTGGAGGCCGGCGGCTGGCTGAGCCCGGCCGATTACGCCTGACGAACTCAACAACAATTTCCGGGGCTGGCCGCACTCCACGCAGAAGGCCAACCAGGAGGTGCCGACGCATCGGCGCGTTGCTGGCGGACCCTACTCCCCGCGCCCGGCCATTCATCCCATGATGAACGCGGTGGGTGGTTCGACTCTGCATTACTGGGGGCAAAGCTGGCGGCTGAGTCCCTGGGACTTCAAAGTGGTCAGCGCGACGACTGCCCGCTACGGCGCCGGCCGAATCCCGAAGGGATCGACGGTGGAGGATTGGCCGTTCGGACTGGAGGAGCTGGAGCCTTATTACGACAAGGTCGAGTACGAAGTCGGCATTTCCGGCAAGGCCGGCAATATCGCCGGCAAGCTCGATCCCGCCGGCAATATGTTTGAAGGGCCGCGTCGCCGCGACTATCCCATGGCGCCGCTGCGTGGGACGGAATTCACCGATATGATGGCCGGGGCGGCGAGGGACATCGGCTTGCACCCATTCCCAGGTCCCGCCGCCATCAATTCACGCTTTTACGAGGGGCGCGCCGGTTGCGTCTATCACGGCTGGTGCGACCGCGGCGGTTGTCATGTGGACGCCAAAAGTTCGACCGCCGTCAGCACAATTCCCAAGGCCCAGGCCACCAAGCGTCTGAGCATTGTCACTGGCGCACGCGTGATCAGTGTAGAGGTGGATAAATCTGGCCGCGTCACGGGCGTGACTTATCTTAGGGATGGGGAAACCTACTTCCAGCCGGCCGCGGCGGTGATCCTGGGCAGCTATGTCTACGAGAACGTGCGGCTGCTGTTGCTGTCAAAATCCAAAGCCCATCCCAAGGGCCTCGCCAACAACACCGGGCAGGTCGGCCGCCATTACATGAGCCACAATCAGGGTGCGCACGTGACGGCGCTTTTTCCGCATAACATCAACACCTGGTACGGTTTGCCGGCGCAAGGGGTCGGCGTGGACAATTGGGCCGACGACAATTTCGACCATGCGGGTCTGGATTTTATCGGCGGCGGGAACATGTGGGTCTATTCCGCCCGGCGCCCGATCCAGGCCGCCGGTATGACAACTTTCGGGAAAACGAAATCCTGGGGCTCTGACTGGAAGGCCTTCGTGATGCAGAACGCCGACCGCACGAACAACGCCTATCTGCAGAAGACCACTTTGCCGTACGAGGATAATGTCCTCGACCTCGATCCCGTGGTGAAGGATCCGCTCGGATTTCCAGTCCCGCGCATCACGGCTGACTTCAAGGACAACGAGAAGAAGATCGCGGCCTTCATGCAGGACAAGATGATCGCGTGGTACAGGGCGGCGGGCGCGACGGAGGTGGAGCGTGGGGCGCTCAACACCATGGGGCCCACAACCCATTGCTATGGCGGCACGCGCATGGGCGACAACCCCGAGACCAATGTCGTCGATCGGTGGGGCTTTGCCCATGAGGCGCCCAATCTGGGAATTGTCGGCGGATCGGTGATGGGCACGAGCGGCTCGCGCAATCCCACGCTCACCTTGCAGGCCCTCGCGTGGCGCACGGCCGAACATCTGGCCGAAAAATGGACGAGCCTGACCCGATGAGAATGGCGACAACGTTGGCGGGATTGTGCGCGCTTGTTCTGATTTTCTCGGCGGGCGCCAGCGGCGCGAAGTCGCCCGCGCCGGGCCGCACGATCAGGGACTGCGCTGAATGTCCCGACATGGTCGTTATCCCCGGCGGTACATTTTCCATGGGCTCGTCGCCCGAGGAGGCCGGCCACGACGCGGATGAAAGCCCGCAGCACGTTGTCAGCCTGCAAAGCTTCGCGGTGGGAAAATATGCCGTGACCGTCGCGGAATATTCCGCATGCGTTGCGGCGCGCCAATGTCCGGCCACGGAATGGCAGGAGCCGGGAAGCGTGTTCAACGCCCAGACTGGATCGGATGATTACTACAGGAAAATGGGCGCCGGGCTGACCGGCGCAAATCGCCCGGTCGTTGGGGTTTCCTGTAACGATGCAAACAGCTACGCCAAATGGCTCTCGGGGAAGACGAAAAAGCGCTATCGCCTGCTCACTGAAGCTGAATGGGAATATGCAAAGCGCGCGGGGACGGCAACGCCCTATTACTGGGGCTCAACGATCGGCGCCGGAAACGCCAATTGCGCCGGTTGCGGCAGCCAGTGGGATGGCGAACAGCCATCGCCCGTGGGCAGCTTTGCCGCGAATTCCTTCGGCGTTTACGACATGGCGGGCAATGTTTGGCAGTGGGTGGAAGATTGCTACCACGAAAGCTATGCGGGCTCTCCCGGCGATGGCGCTGCATGGACAGGCGCCGCGTGCGCGCGGCGCGTTCTGCGCGGCGGATCGTGGAGCAGCAGCCCGCGCACGCTCCGCTCTGCCGATCGCCACAGGGATGATCCGTCCAATCGCGTCGGCAGCTACGGTTTTCGCGTCGCGCGTACGCTGTAGCGGCGCGGCGATTCAGTGAATGGACTTGGCCCGTTTTTCGAACGCGCTGCGATCGAAATCGTTGGCGAACTCGATAAACTGATCGGTGACGATCTCGGATGCGGGAAGCGCGCGCTTTGTCATGCCGGAATCGGCGAGCAATTGGATGTATTTTTGCATGCCGCTTTGCGAAATTGCGCCGATCTGGCGGCTATGGGCGTCCGCTGCGGGAAGGTCGTCCTCCCAAACGTTCAGTTCGGCCGCATTCCGCTCTACGTCGCCATCGGTGAACGGCTTGCCCGCGGCGGC
>DASZPV010000037.1:0-18639 GCA_035549875.1 Caulobacterales bacterium | reverse complement strand
TTCCTCGGAGCGCCGATGTTCGATATGGCGTTCAAGCCGCAGGCGGAAAACAAGAAATACGAGGCGCAGTTAAATTCATCGGCGGGCGTCGCCGTGTTCGTGGGCGACAAAGCCGATCCCGAACATTGGACGCGCGTGGGGCAGGCGTGTCAGCGCTTCGCGTTGCAAGCGACGGCGCTGGGCATGAAGCTCTCGTTCGTCAACCAGCCCGTGGAAGTGTCTGCGTTTCGCGAGGATCTCGCGTCGCTCGTCGGCGCGAAGGGCATGCGGCCGGATATTCTGATGCGGTTTGGGTATGGGCCGGACCTGCCGATGTCGCCAAGAAGGGCGGTGGCGGCGGTGTTGGATGCGTGAGCGCTAACCGATCGGATCGTCTTCCTCGTCGAGGATTTGGGCGAGGGGCCATAATGTGTCAGGAACGCCAGCGACGGGCGAAAGCGATCAGGCTTTTCCGATTATAGCCGTCGCCGCGCTCAAGCTTCGATGTATCCTGCGCGCCGAGAAAGCTCCCGTCTGATTCAAGTATGAGGAAGTCTGGATAACCAGGTGCCTTGCGATAGTTTCTGAAGAACCCAGAGTTCGTGTTTTCCCGGCTCATATTGACATCGACGATCACGAAGGTCTGGGCTACCTCGGCCATCACTTCAGAGTCCTGAGCCAGCGCGCGATCCAGAATTTTGCACCAGACGCACCAGTCGCCGCCGGCGATAACAAGGATGCGCTTGCCCTCTTTCGTTGCGCGGACCGAAGCTGCTGAAATATCCGCTTTGGGGTCGCGGCGAGGATCGTAGCCGTGAACGGCGTATGGATCATCGGATGGCTGAGCGTGCGCGGTTAGTGGCCAGACCTGAACGAAAGCGAGCAGTGCGACGGCCACGAAGAGCTTAACCATGTTTTGCATTTTATGGGGCCACAGCGCGTCGCGCAATCGAAAGGCGTCGGCGGAGGGCATGCCGCGAGGTTCCCCGGGCGGCCGAATCGTTCTCGCCCTTACCTTCAGCGCGCAAGGCTTCGGCCTGGGCCTGGGGTCCAGAGGTAGAAATCGGAATCGTAGAGGTCCGAGGGGGCATTGGAGTCAGCCTAGCACGGCGGCAAAAATTGTCAGGCCGGAAGAGACAAAGCGGCGGCGAGCGCCGCCTCCAGAAGCGCCAGCTTTTCTACACTGAGAGAGCCGACAAAATCTGTCAGCCGCGCTTTGTCGATGCTGACCAAGGCGTCGCAGTTTATCGCGCTGTCGTGTTTTAAGCCTTCGTCGGGTCCAATGGGTACTTGCGTGCTTAAACCTAACCGCTCGGAGAAGACTGGGGCGCAGATCAGGGTTGAATAATTGGAGTCAACCAATGCCTGCCGGCTGACGATAACAAACGAGCGCGCGGGTTTCGGATCTCCGGTGGGGCGGCGAACGCGGTAAATCTCGCCGCGCTTCACTCGTCCGCGCCAGCCTGGAAGGAGAGGACGTCGGCCATTTCGGCGTTCAGCTTGGCGGCGTGGCGGTTGATAGCGGCGGTCTCGCGCGCATTGCGCCGGGCCTGCGCGCGGTCATCGATATAGTCGCGCAGGATTTTCTCGATGAAGGAGGAGCGGGACACGTCTGGACCGGCGAGTTTGTCGAGCGTTTCGACGAGGTCGTCGGACAGGGTGAGGGAGGTTTTGATTTTCATACTACCACTATACCACCAGGGTGGTATAACAAGCAACCGCTAAAGGGCGCTGGGAGCGGTGGTGCGCGGACGTAGGGAAAGCGCGCGGGCAATCTCCTTGTCCTGGCCGTAGAGGTCGCGGGAGCTTCTGTTTCCCGAACCGTCATAATACGACAGACGGCCGGTCTTGAGGCGTCCAACGGCGCAAGCCCAAGAGGACGTTGAATCGTTTAAAGCACAGTCCGCAACAAAGAATGGTATTGGTCCGACGATGGAGATTGCGCCGTCGGTAAATATTGAAGGCTTCGCGTCGGGAATTCCCACCGGCTCAATGAGGTATTCGGTTTCATGTGCTTCCGCCAAGCCGAAAGGAGGCGCGACATATCCTTCGTTCGCTCTGCGTAATGTCAAACGATAGCCGGGCCAGATCGTGCTGACGTCAGTTGTCGTGCGGCTTGCAAGGCAATAACGTTCGCCCGGTGCCGCCGAGCGATCACTGTAGGTAAACAAGATCTGCCCCTCATACCGTTTGTCTTGGTAGAAGCCGCTTTCCCGATCGCAAATAGCGCCATGCAAAATCCAACGAATGTCTCGCGTTTTCTCTCCGTCGCCGATCCGTTGCCTAACATCGTAGAAGCGAAGAAGTTGCTCGCCGGTTCCGTAAAGCGTGACGGATGTAAGCGGCGGGTAGCTTATCGCAGCGTTGCGCGCGCGGACCTCATCACGCTGCTTTATAGCCATGGCGGTGGCCTTCTGATGGTCCAATAGGCCAGCGACGTAGAAGCTCGTTGGCAAAATGAGCCAGACGGCCGGAACACGCCGCGCCACAATGAACGTCACCAGCGCCGCCATCGTGCCGTGAATCGAGATATTCACCCACAGCGGCCCAAGCAGCATCATGGCGATGATTCCGGTGACCGGAAACGCGCTCACCGCATAGAGGACAAACGTCGCCAATGCGCCGATTGCGATGGCGCCCAGAGCAAGAAGATGCCCCTGAGCTGGCTTCAGGAAAAGGTTCAGCACGGCGGCTCTGTGGTTGTTGCTGCGCGCGATCCGTCAATATCAAAAAACAATTAAGGATTGATGCAACGGCTAATCGTTCTTCCCAGCCTTCCGATCCCGCTCCGCCAGAATCCGCAAGCGCAGCGCGTTGAGCTTGATGAAGCCTTCGGCGTCTGCCTGATTGTATCCACCCGCTTCGTCAAACCCGACGAGCTTTTTGCTGTAGAGCGAATAGGGGCTTGAACGGCCGATCGTGCTGACGCCGCCTTTGTAGAGTTTCAGCTTCACTGTGCCCGCGACGTAATCCTGGCTCTTGTCGATTGCGGCTTGCAGCATTTCGCGCTCGGGCGTGAACCACATGCCGTTGTAGATCAGGCTGGCGTATTTCGGCATCAGCTCGTCTTTGAGGTGCATGGCGCCGCGGTCGAGCGTGATGCTTTCGATGGCGCGGTGCGCGTTCCACAGAATTGTACCGCCGGGCGTTTCGTAATAGCCGCGCGATTTCATGCCAACATAGCGGTTCTCGACCAGGTCGAGTCCGCCAATGCCGTTTTCCTTGCCGAGCCGGTTGAGTTCGGTGAGCAGGGCGGCGGGGGAAAGTTTGCGAAATTCCCCTCCCCCTTGCGGGGAGGGGGCAGGGGGTGGGGGGCTCTCAGAACGCGCACTCGATCCTGCACGCCCCCCCTCCCTGCCCTCCCCCGCAAGGGGGGAGGGATCAAGGATGCGCAGGCTCACCGCATCGCCGCGCTCGAAACCGACCTCGATGATCGTCGCTTTATCCGGCGCTTCTTCCGGCGTGATCGTGCGGCGGTCGGCGCGCTTGCTCACGAGGTCCGGCACGGAGACTTCCGGGTCTTCGAGCACGAGGCCTTCGCTCGATGTATGCAGCAGATTCGCGTCGATCGAGAACGGCGCGTCCTGCTCCTTGCCTTGCGCGATCTTGATGCCGTGCTTTTTGGCGTAGGCGATGAGATCGGGGCGGCCCTGGAACTCCCATTCGCGCCACGGGGCGATCACGGTCACGTCCGGCTTCAGCGCGTAATAGGAAACCTCGAACCGGACCTGGTCATTGCCCTTGCCGGTGGCGCCATGACAGACCGCGTCGGCGCCGACCATGTTGGCGATTTCGATCTGCTTCTTGGCGATCAGCGGGCGCGCGATGCTCGTCCCCAGCAGGTAGAGGCCCTCATAGAGCGTGTTGGCCCGGAACATCGGGAACACGTAATCGCGGACGAATTCCTCGCGCAGGTCTTCGATGAAGATGTTTTCCGGCTTCACGCCGGCGGCGAGGGCCTTTTCGCGCGCGGGCGCCAGTTCTTCGCCCTGGCCGAGATCGGCGGTGAAGGTCACCACCTCGCAATGATAGGTCTCCTGAAGCCATTTCAGGATGATCGACGTGTCGAGCCCGCCGGAATAGGCGAGGACGACTTTTTTGACGGATTTCTGCGTGGCCAAGGAAGCCCCCAAAGCAAGGGCCGGAGCCATAGCGGCGGTCCGGCGGGCGTGCTATAAAGAAAACGCCGCAGCTTTCTTTACCGCGACTAGCCGCCCATGCTGAACATCAAAGACCCCGAGACCGAGCGCCTGGTGCGCGAGCTGGCCGAGCAGACCGGCGAAACGCTGACAGCCGCCGTCCGCGAGGCCGCACGCGAGCGGTTGGAGCGCGCACAAAAGGCCCGGCGCAAACCGATTGACTGGGCGAAAATCGATGCGCTGACGCGTGCGATCAAGGCCAAGGCCGGCGACGAGAAATCCGAGGACCACGCTGAACTCTACGACGACGACGGCCTGCCACGCTAATGGTGGTCGATGCGTCGGCGCTGCTGGCGATTATGCTTCGTGAGCCGGATGGCCCGCACTTTTCGGAGCAGATTGCGCGCGCCGAAACGCTCCGCATGAGCGTGATCAACCTTTTTGAGGTGATGGTGCGGATGGACCGTATCGGCGCCAGCAACGATGCCGAGCGAGCCTTGGCGGCGCTGCCGATCATTTATGAGCCCGTGACGTTCGATCTCGCCGAGGCCGCCCGCGCCGCGCATCTTAAATTCGGCAAGGGCCGCCATCCGGCGCGGCTGAATATGGGCGATTGCTTCGCCTATGCGCTGGCGACGGAATTGGGCGAGCCGCTCTTGTTCAAGGGCGGCGATTTCGCGCTAACGGACGTGGCGCTGGCGGGCTAGCGGCGCTTGCCGCCCTTGATCTTGGCGGTGAGGGCGCGGAGCGGCGGGGAGAACACGTAATAGGTGGCGACGCCAAAGGTGGCGGCGATGCTCAAGCGCGCCATCATCAATATGCCGGGATCGACTTCGAACACGTTGTTATTCCCCATCACCACGAAGCCCGTCCCGGATACCGAGCCGGAGCCTCCAGCGCAAGCTGAGCCGGCAGTCTATGCCCAGCAGGCTTAAGAACGCGCAAATGTTGGGCGGCGGCGCTGTTCAGAATCAGCCGGCTTCGCTTTCGGCGAGGACCTGGGCGTCGGCGGCGCGGCGTCCGCGGCGGCCGAGCGGGATGCCGCCGGGGGTGGTGCGGCGGCAGGGGCCGACATAGCCATCGGCCTCGACGAACGGGCGCTTGTCCTTGGCGAGCCAATTGATCCGGTTGAGCAGGGCGCCGGGCGCATACGGCTTGGCGATAATGAAATTGGCGCCGGCGTCGCGCAGCACCTTGATCAGGGACGTGGGCGTCTGTTCGGCGGCCAGGATGATCGGGACGAAGCGGTTGGGCGCGCAGTCCCGGCGCAGCCAGCGCAGGAATTCCATCGCGCGCCCCTTGGCCGCCGCCGGATCGGCGACAATCAGATCGAGCTGTTCTGCGCCGGCATAGGCGCAGGCGTCGTCAAACCTGGAAACCTCGCGCACTTTAGCCGCGCCAAAGCCGCGGATCAGGATCGCCGCCGCGCGGCCCAGTTCCGGGCTGCGCTCGAACACCAGCACCGAGGCTGTGGCAAGATCGAAGACCCTGCGGGAAGTATGCTCAATCGCCACCACGCGCTCCCTGAAGCCCGCGACTATACCGCCTAGTGGTTGCGAAATCGTGGAATTGAGGCGCGTTAACCCTCCTCTACTTTTGTTGGGCCATCGCCATTTCATCCCTCCCCTCCACGGGGAGGGTGGCGAAGGCGCAGCCTGAGCCGGGTGGGGTGCTGCCGTGAATTTCGCGATTTGCCTCTGGAGGCTCACCAGAAATCTCACGGCAGCACCCCACCCCCGCCGCTCCGCGGCGCACCCTCCCCGTTGAGGGGAGGGATGGCGCTTTATTTTGCGCGCGCAGTTTCGCGTTCACGGGCTTGCGCTCCGTGTCCGGACTAACGGCTTTTGCGGGCGTGTTACGATGTGTTGAGCGCAAGGGTGAAGTCATCGGCCGGCGCCGATTGCACGCAGGTGGCGCCCGTGCGGCGCGGCGCAGGCAGGCGGCGGAGTTTTGTGAATCCGCGCTGCAATCTCTTTATGATCTGGGCGACCCAGCGGTCCGGCGCGGCGAGCGCGGCGCAGATGGCGCGGGCGCGCTGGCTGAGCGGGCCTTTGCGCAATGCGCGGCGCAACGCGGCGCCGGCGGCGGCGCGGCAGGTGAGGCGGCGCATGTCTGCTTGCATCGCGCCGCGGCGAAACGCGGCGGCTTTTACGGCGCGGATCACCAGAACCAGGCGCGCATCGCGCGCATAGCCCGTGAGCACACGCCCCGCCGCGCGCGGCGCCAGATGCGCCAGCACATGCGCCGCAAACCAGGCCACGGTCAGCGCCAGCCAGAGGCTGAGGCGCTGAAGGCGCGGCTCGGAGGCAAGGCGGGGGCGGGGCGTGTGCTTCATTCCGCGCGCATGATACGGCCGCGCGCAGGCAGGGCGGATTAGTTTTTCGCTTTTGCTTGGCGCGCTTGGGATTCACATCGCAAGCCTGCTGAATAAGCTTCGATCTATCCCGCATTCTGCGATGGTGCGACAGCCCGTGATCCCCACCTTACCGCCCCTTTGCAAGGGGCGGATGCGCGGACGTTAGCGTTATGACACTCACTGTTGCCGAACGCTGTGATGTTGAATGCGACGGGAGAATCCTCCCCTTGGCGCCGCAATGGGCCACAAGCGGAAGCGCTACACCACGACCTGATTACCCAGCTCCACGGCGCGGCCACTGGGGATATGAAAGAAGTCCGTGGCGTTTGTGGCGTTGCGCGCCAAAAAGACGAAGAGCTGATCCTGCCAGAGCGGCATGCCGGAGCGGTCTGACGGCACCACCGTGCGGCGGCTCAGGAAGAAGCTGGTCTTCATGATATCGAATTTGAGGCCCTGCTTGCGGCTCGCGGTGAGCGCCTTGACCACGTTCGGCGTTTCCATGAAGCCGAAATTCAGCGTCACCAGTTTCACATCAGGCAGGTAGTCGACGATCTTGGCGCGCTCCGAATCCGGCACGCGCGGTTGCTGCAGCGTCTTCACGGTCAGGATGATGATCTGCTCGTGCAGCACCTGATTGTGCTTGAGATTGTGCAGCAGGGCGGCGGGGGCGGTTTCGAGTTCGCTGGTGAGGAATATCGCCGTGCCGCGCACGCGCGTGGGCGGATGCACGGCGAGGGTTTCAAACAATTTGCTTAGCGGCTCGTCGCGCCGGGTCTGCTCGGCCAACAAATCGGCGCCGCGCACCCAGGTCCACATCACGATCATCAGCATCGCCGCCAGCGCCAACGGCACGAAGCCGCCGTGCCAGACCTTGGTGAGGTTGGAGGCGAAGAACACGCTTTCGATCAGGAACAGCGGCACGCATATGGTGAGCGCCACCCACGCCGGCCGCTTCCAGAACCGCGTGATCAGCACGTAAGCGAACATGGTCGACACCAGCATCGTGCCGGTCACGGCGATGCCGTAGGCCGAGGCCAGCCGGCTCGATGAGCCGAACGCCAAAGCCAGAATCACCACGCCGGCCATCAGCAGGATGTTCACGCCGGGCAGATAGATCTGGCCGGCCTGGGTTTCGCTGGTGCGCTTGATTTCCATGCGCGGCAGCACGCCGAGCTGGATCGCCTGCTGGGTGAGCGAGAAGGCGCCGGTGATCACGGCCTGGCTGGCGATGATCGTGGCGGCGGTGGCCAGCAGCACCATCGGCAGGCGCAGCATGTCCGGCGCCATGGCGAAGAACAGGTTTTCGATCTGGTCGGGGTGGGCCAAAGCGAACGCGCCCTGGCCGAAATAATTCAGCGTCAGACAGGGCAACACCAGAAACAGCCACGCCATGTTGATCGGCTTGCGGCCGAAATGGCCCATGTCGGCGTAAAGCGCCTCGGCGCCGGTAACCGCCAGGAACACCGAGCCGAGCACGATAAAGCCAAGCATGCCGTGGTGGACAACGAACGACGCGCCCGGAACCGGCGACAGCGCCCAGAGAATGTCCATATCGTCGCGAATGTGATAGACGCCGAGCGCCGCTATGGCGATGAACCAGACAATAGTGATCGGGCCGAAGAGTTTTCCGACCGCGCCGGTGCCCCGCGATTGCACGGCGAACAGCGCGATCAGGATGCCGATGGAGATCGGCAGAATCCAAGGCGCGATGCGCATCCCCAGGCGAGGCACTTCTTCAAGGCCTTCCACCGCGGAGATCACCGAGATCGCGGGCGTGATCATCGCGTCGCCGTAAAACAGCGCCGCGCCCGCAATGCCGACAATGAACACGAACGGCGTGCGCCGCCCGAGCGCGCGCTGGGCCAGCGCCATCATCGAAAGCGTGCCGCCTTCGCCCTTGTTGTCGAGGCGCATGAGGAGCAGCACGTATTTCAGCGTCACGATGACGATCAGCGCCCAAAAGATCAGCGACACGATGCCGATCACTTCCATGCGCTCTGGCGGGCCGCCGGCGGCGATGTGCTTCAGCGATTCGCGCAGGGCGTAGATCGGGCTGGTGCCGATATCGCCATAGACGACGCCGATCGAGCCAAAAACCAGACCCCAGAACGAGCCGCGCGCAGCCGCGCTGCCGCCGGCGCGGGAAGAGCCCGCGCCGCCTTCGCCGGCGCTGACCGGGCTGGCAATCTCGCTTACTGGACCGCTAGCGTGCGGCGCTTCGCCTTCGGCCTGCGCCATGAATGAAACGTCCTTGCGCGCCGGGCCGTCCCGCGGCGCCGCGGAATGGCGCGGGCTGTTAGTCCCTTTTGCCAGCCCCTGCAATCTCACGGGCAGGGTTAACGCCGGCCTTCAGCGCCTTGCCGCCGCGGCGCCCGTTTAGAAATCGGAAACTATGCCTTTTCGTTCCCAGTCGCCGTAGCGCGTGGGCTCCAGGCCGGCGGGGCCGCCGGACTCGGCGGGAGCGGGGACGGCGGGGCTGGCTTGGGCGCGCCGGGCGGCGGCCTCCTCAAGGGCGCGGCGCGCCTCGGGGGTCAGCGCCTTTCCCGGCGCGGCGCCTTCCGGCGGCGGTGCTTCTGACATTGGCGTGAAATGCGGCCCGTTGTTATTTATGCGAAGATAAGCGCTCTGGCGTGACGGAGTAAGACGTGAACACGACGAAAACCTTTATCCTGCTGGCGGCCCTGATCGGGTTGTTCGGGGCGATAGGCTATATGGTCGGCGGCGCGGGCGGGATGGTGATCGCCCTCGGCGTGGCGGCGGCGATGAACGCGTTGGCTTACTGGAACGCCGACAAGATGGTGCTCTCGCACTATCACGCCCAGCCGGTCGATGTGGATCATCCGAGCGCGCTGGTGCGCGCCTACGTGTCGGACGTGCTGGCGCTGGCCCAGCGCGCGGGCATGCCGGCGCCGAAAGTCTATCTGATGGAGTCGCCGCAGCCGAACGCCTTCGCCACCGGCCGCGATCCGAACCACGCCGCCGTCGCGGCGACGACGTCGCTGCTGCAGATGCTGAGCCGCGAGGAAATACGCGGCGTAATGGCGCATGAATTGTCCCACGTGCGCCACCGCGACACGCTGACGATGACGGTGACGGCCACGATCGCCGGCGCGATCGGCATGCTGGCGAACTTCGCGATGTTCTTCGGCGCGCGCGACAACGAAGGCCGGCCCAATCCGATCGCCGGGATCGCGATCATGATCATTGCGCCGATCGCGGCGGGGCTGGTGCAGATGGCGATCTCGCGGTCGCGCGAATACGAAGCCGATCGCGGCGGCGCCGAAATCGGCGGCGATCCGCTGGCGCTGGCCAGCGCGCTGGAGAAGATCGAAGCTTACGCCCACGGCCGCGTGAACATGGACGCCGAGCGCAATCCGGCGACGGCGCACCTGTTCATCATCAACCCGCTTTCGGGCCACGGGGCGGATAATCTTTTCTCGACGCACCCAAGCACGGCCAATCGCGTCGCGGCCCTGCGCGCGCTGGCCGGGCGCTATGCGCCGCGCGGCACCGCCATTCCCGTCACGGATTCGCGTGGCCCTTGGGGTTGAATAGCGGCGCCATCGGCGTGAACGGGTGAGCGCCCGGGGGGCGGCGGCCGAATTGCTGGTCATCGTGCTGGACGAGCACCGCACGCTCGACGAGGCGTTCTCGTTCAGCAATGAATATGGCCGGCTGGAAGGACGCGACCGCGCGTTCGCCGCGGCGATCGCGCGCGCCACGCTGCGTCACCTGGGGCGCATCGATGCGGCGCTCGGGCAATTCCTGACGCAGCCGCTTGCCGATACCGCGCAATTGGCGCGCGCCATCCTTCGCGCCGGCGCGGCGCAGATTTTGTTTCTGAAAACGCCGGCGCATGCGGCCGTTTCCGAAAGCGTTGAAGCGGCGAATCAGGCGCGCGGCGCGCGCGGCTTTGCGAAATTGATCAATGCCGTTTTGCGGAAGGTCGCAGGGCTGGAGGAAGCGCCAGGAAAGGCATCCGACGATCTGCCGCCGTGGCTGCGTGCGCGCTGGGCGGCGGCTTATGGCGCCGATACGGTGGAGGCGATCGCGCGGGCGCAGGCGGACGCGCCGCCGCTCGATCTTACAGTGAAACTGGACGCGGCGGGCTGGGCTGAAAAGCTCGGCGGCGCGGTGACGCCGACCGGATCGGTCCGGCTGGCGATGCCGGACAATGTCGCGGCGCTGCCGGGTTATGAAGATGGCGCGTGGTGGGTGCAGGATGCGGCGGCGGCGCTGCCGGTAAAGTTGCTGGGCGATGTGCGTGGGTTGCGCGTGCTCGATCTCTGCGCCGCGCCGGGGGGCAAGACGCTGCAACTCGCGGCGGCGGGGGCGCACGTCACGGCGCTGGATATTTCCGATAACAGGCTGGGGCGGCTGCGCCGGCATCTGGCGCGCACGAGGCTCGAAGCGGAGATCATCTGCGCCGACGCGCTGCAATGGCAACCCGCCACGCTTTTCGACGCCGTGCTGCTCGATGCGCCGTGCAGCGCCACGGGCACTTTGCGCCGCCATCCGGAGGCGGCGTGGCTGCGGACGCCGGCGCATGTTCAGGGTTTCGCGAAGACGCAGGGGCAATTGCTGAACGCCGCGATCGGTTTTGCCAAGCCTGGCGGGATTCTCGTCTACGCTGTGTGCTCGCTGGAGCCGGAGGAGGGGCCGGCGATCGTCGCCCGCGCCAGGGGCGCCGCGCGCGCGCCTGTGAGCGATCTGCCGGCTGAACTGCTGACGCCCCAGGGCGAGTTGCGAACTTTACCAAGCCATTTCGCGGAAGCGGGCGGCATGGATGGGTTCTATGCCGCACGGCTCATACGCACATAAGAGTGCGCGCAGCTTGACGCAGGTCAATTCGTCGGGCGCCGACACGCGTCAACAATACAAAGCATGAGGACGACTGAGACAATTCGCATCGCCGAGAGGCTGATGGCCTGCTAGGGTGTTTCCCAACGGCATCGTGGACGGCATGATCAAACATCCACTTCTGCGAGATGTGACTATTGTGCTCGCGCTGAAAGTGGCGGCGCTTACGGCGATCTATTTTGCGCTCGTCGCGCCGGCGCGGACAAAAGTAGATACGGCGCGCCATGTCGGCGGCAGTCCTTCTCCGGTTTCAACATCGCGGTGATCGTTCATGGATGTGGTTGATCTGTCGCGCCTGCAATTTGCGATCACGGCGCTTTATCACTTCCTGTTCGTACCGCTGACGCTCGGCCTCTCAATCATCCTGGCGATCATGGAATCGGTCTTCGTAATGACCGGCCGGACGATCTGGCGCGACATGGTTAAGTTCTGGGGCGTGCTGTTCGGCATCAATTTCGCCATGGGCGTGGCCACCGGCATCACGATGGAATTCCAGTTCGGCACCAATTGGGCCTATTACGCCCATTACGTCGGCGACGTGTTCGGCGCGCCGCTGGCGATCGAAGGGCTGATGGCGTTCTTCCTCGAAGCCACGTTCGTCGGCCTGTTCTTTTTCGGCTGGAAGCGCCTGAGCCGCCTGCAGCATTTGATGACCACCTGGCTGCTGGCGATCGCCACCAATTTCTCCGCGCTATGGATTTTGATCGCCAATGGCTGGATGCAAAATCCGGTCGGCGCGCGGTTCAACCTCGATACGATGCGGATGGAAGTCACCGATTTCGGCGCGGTGATCTTCAACCCGGTGGCGCAGGCGAAATTCGTTCATACGGTCAGTGCGGGCTACGTCACCGGCGCGATCTTCGTTCTGGCGATTTCGGCCTTTTATCTGCTGAACAACCGCCATCGCGATATCGCCCTGCGATCGATGACCGTGGCGGCGAGTTTTGGCCTGGCTTCGGCGCTTTCGGTTGTCGTGCTCGGCGACGAGAGCGGCTATACGGCGGGCGAAAACCAGAAAATGAAGATCGCCGCGATCGAAGCGGCGTGGGAAACCCAGCCGGCGCCGGCCAGCTTCACCGCATTTGGCCTGCCGGATCAGAAGAACCACGTTACGCGTTATGCTGTCGAAATTCCTTGGGTGCTGGGCCTGATCGCGACACGATCGTTCGACGGCAAGGTGCTTGGCATCAACGAATTAGCCGCGCAGGCCGAGTTGCGGGTGCGCAGCGGTATGCTCGCTTATGACGCGATGCAGCGCCTGCGGGAAAATCGTGACGATTCGGCGCTGCATGCCCAATTCCAGGATCATGTAAAGGATTTGGGCTACGCGCTGCTGCTGAAACGCTACACGCCGCTGGTGACGGACGCGACGCCGGCGCAAATACACGCCGCCGCTGAAGATACGGTCCCGCCGGTCGCGCCGCTATTCTGGACGTTCCGGGTGATGGCAGGCCTTGGCTTCTACTTCATCGCCCTGTTCGCTTGGGCGTTCTATCTCTCCACCCGGCGGAAGTTTGAAACCGCGCGGCTGTTTCAGCGCGTGGCGCTGTGGTCTCTGCCGCTGCCGTGGCTTGCGGCGGAGCTTGGCTGGTACGTCGCTGAGACCGGCCGCCAGCCCTGGACGATCGACGGCGTGCTGCCGACCTTCCTGTCCGCCTCCAGCACGAGCGCGGCGA
Organism: Caulobacterales bacterium; assembly: GCA_035549875.1. Classification (GTDB taxonomy): domain Bacteria; phylum Pseudomonadota; class Alphaproteobacteria; order Caulobacterales; family Aquidulcibacteraceae; genus JAKFWI01. Next base: position 5,629 of record DASZPV010000037.1, on the reverse strand, counting down.
ATGTCTGGGTGTCGCTGGCGGTGTTCACCGTCTTTTATTCGGTTCTGGCGGTGGTCGATGTGATGCTGATGCTGCGCGCGGTGCGCGCCGGGCCGGACGGATTGGCGAGCATGCCGCTGTCGCGCCCATCAGGCGCCCAGCCTGCCGCCGCGGGAGGAACAGATGCCGCTTGATTATGAAACGCTGCGGATTGTTTGGTGGGCGGTGCTGGGGATCCTGCTGATCGGCGTTGCGGTCATGGATGGGTTTGATCTCGGCGCGGCGATCCTGCTGCCGATCGTCGGGCGCACGAACACGGAGCGGCGGATCGTGATCAACACGGTCGGCCCGGTGTGGGAAGGCAATCAGGTTTGGCTGATCCTCGGCGGCGGGGCGATATTCGCGGCGTGGCCGCCGCTCTATGCCGTGGCGTTCTCGGGCTTTTACCTGGCGATGTTGCTGCTTCTGGCGGCGCTGATCCTGCGGCCGGTGGGGTTCAAGTTTCGCAGCAAGCTGGAAAACAAAACTTGGCGCGCGGTTTGGGACGGCGCGCTGTTTGTTGGCGGCCTCGTGCCGGCGCTGGTGTTTGGCGTGGCGTTCGGCAATGCATTGCAAGGCGTGCCGTTTCATTTCGACGATACGCTCCGAGCCTATTACAGCGGCGATCTCTGGGGCCTGTTCAATCCCTTCGCCCTGCTGTGCGGGCTGGTCAGCGTCGCGATGATCGCCATGCACGGCGCTGCTTGGCTGGCGTGCAAGACCGAGGGCGCTATGCAAAGCAGGTCCCGGCGCGCGGGCGTAGCGGCGGCGGCGGCGCTGATCGTGCTGTTCGCCCTCGGCGGCTTTGCCGCGTCCAGCCTGTCGTTTTACGCGGTGCAGCCGCCGATCGATTTTGCCGGCCCGTCCAATCCGCTGCTGAAATCGGTGACGCGCGGGCCGGGCTTGCTGATGGCGAACTACGGCCTGATGCCGTGGACGATCGCCGCGCCGGCGCTGGGCTTTATCGGCGCGGCGCTGGCCGGTTTTCTGGCCTGGCGCGGCCGGCGTGCGGGCCTGGCATTCCTGGCCAGCGGGCTCAGCATCGCTGGCGTGATCGCGACGGCTGGGCTCAGCATGTTTCCGTTTCTGCTCCCCTCCAGCGAGGATGCGCGTTCAAGCCTGACGGTCTGGGATGCGTCGTCCAGCCCGCTGACCTTGCTGATCATGACGGTGGCGACCGCGATCTTCCTGCCGATCGTGCTCGGCTACACGGCGTGGGTGTATCACATGCTCCGCGGGCCGGTGACGGCCGAGAGCATCGGCAACGAAAAGCATTCCTATTGAGGGGCAAGCGATGTGGTATTTCACTTGGGTTCTTGGGCTTGGCCTGGCGTGCGCGTTCGCGATCCTCAACGCGCTCTGGCTTGAAGTGAGCCCCGGCGACAAGCCGGCGGACGACTGATCGGGAATTGAAGGGGCGCGCGGGCGGTTGTAAAATCGCTCTATGGCGAACGTTCGCAAAGGGCATGTAACGGCATCGGGCAAGTGGGCCAAGCATCTCAGATTCTGGAAGGGCGTATTCTGGAAGCGGGAGCGGCAGGCCGCAAAGCGCGACATCGAAAACGCGCGCGGCGGCGGGCGCCTGCGGCGCGAATTGGAGCGCTGATTCGCACCGGCCCGGCATTGCGCGGAATCGCCGCTGCTGGTAGCTCCTGCCCATGGCGGACATTCTGATCGCGCCGTCGATTCTGGCGGCGGATTTCGCGAAACTGGGCGAAGAGATCGCCGCGGTCGAGGCCGCGGGCGCCGACATGATCCATGTCGATGTGATGGACGGCCACTTCGTGCCGAACATCACCATCGGTCCGCCGGTGATCAAGGCGCTGAAGGCGCGCGCGAGCAAGCCGTTCGACGTGCATCTGATGATCACGCCGGTCGATCCGATGATCGGCGCGTTTCGAGATGCGGGCGCCGATATCATCACCTTCCACCCCGAGGCCGGGCCGCACGCCCACCGCACGGCGCAGGCGATCAAGGCAACCGGGGCGAAAGCCGGCGTGTCGCTCAACCCGGCCACGCCGATCGAGGCGGTCGATTATCTGCTGGGCGATATCGATCTGGTGCTGGTGATGACGGTCAATCCAGGGTTCGGCGGCCAAAGCTTCATCGAGAGCCAGCTCCCGAAGATCGAAAAACTGCGCAAGCTGATCGACGCTTCGGGCCGCAAGGTGATCCTGGAAGTCGATGGCGGCGTGAACGAGCAGACGGCGCCGCGCGTGATCGCCGCGGGCGCCGACGCGCTGGTGGCGGGAACGGCCGTGTTCAAAGGCGGCGCCGGCGCTTATACCGGCAACATCGCCCGCTTGCGCGGGCGTTGAGCGGAGGCGCGCTTGGCCGCACCATCGCGCAAACCGCCGGGACCATTCAGCAAGCTGCTGTCTGCCGCCAACGATGAATGGCGCGCCACGCCGTTCTACCGGCTGACGCTCGGCGGCGCCGATCCGGACCGCATCGCGCAATGGGGCAAGGATCCGCGCGCCGGCGATCCGCGCCGCGGCGAGGAAATATTGCGCGGCCGCTGGCGCATCGGGGCCGAGCGTCTTTCCGCCAACTACCGCATTCCGTGGAGCGCGCCGCCGCCGAGCCTGCATTTCGCGGCGCGGCTGCACTCGTTCTGCTGGCTGGGCGATGTGGCCGCGGTCGGCGGCGCGGCGGGCGCGGCGATCGCCGATTATGTCGCGACGTGGAACGAGGGGTTCGGTGAATGGCACGCCGAGGCGTGGGCCCCGGAACTGACGGCCGAGCGGCTGTTTGCGTGGCTGTGCCACGGGCGCGCCGCGTTCGAGGGCGGCGATCCGACCTTGCGGCCGGCGCTGATGCGTTCATTCGGGCGCCAGGCGCGGCATCTGGCGGTCGCGGCGACGGATCTTTCCTATCCTCCGGCGCGGATCAAGGCGGGCGCGGCGCTGACCTTGTGCGGCTGCACAGGCATTCCTGACGGCGACCGCCTGCTGGATGCCGGCGTGGAACTGCTGGAAGAGGCCTGCGCGCAGCAGTTTCTGTCCGATGGCGGGCATTTATCGCGCGCGCCGGAAATTCTCGCCGAAGCCTTGTGCGATTTGATCGCGGCGGACAGCGCGCTGGTGCGCCACGCGATCGAGAGCCCGAAATTGCTGCGCGACGCGATGCCGAAAATGGCGGCGATGCTGCGGTTCCTGTCGCTGGGCGATGGCGCGCTCGCCTGTTTCAACGGCGGCGGCGAATGCAACGCCGCGACGGTCAACCGCGCCGTGGCCGAATTCGAGGGCGAGATGCGGCGGTTCACCGTCGCGCCGCAATCGGGCTATCACCGGCTGGGCGCGAGGGATCTGGCGCTGGTGATGGATTGCGCCGCCGCGCCGCCATCGCTCTACGGCGACCGCGCGCATGCCGGCTGCCTGTCGTTCGAATTGTCGAGCGGGCTTGACCGGATGATCGTCAATGTCGGCAGCCAGCTTGAGCTTGATCCGCAATGGCGCGCGGCGGGGCGCGCGACGAACGGGCATTCGACGCTGGTGGTGGACGATGCGCTCTCGGCTGAGTTCGAGCGCGTCGGCCGCGGCGCGGCGCGGCCGCGTGGGCCAGGTCAGGTCTCCGCCAAACGCGCGGACGACGATGAGGGCGCACGCATCGAGGCAAGCCATGACGGCTATCGCGCCGATTACGGTCTGATCCACCGCCGCACCATTTATGTCGATAAATCCGGCGCCGATCTGCGCGGGGTGGATTCGCTGGCGCGTCCGATGGCGGAAAAGAAAAGCGCAGCGCCGCAACGCCCACCGTTTGCGATACGGTTCCACCTGCATCCGGAGGTGAACGCGCGTCTGGGCGAGGCGGGCGCGGCGCTGATCGAATGCCCGGGAACGGGCGGCGCCTGGCGGTTGAAAACCGACGCGGCGCGCATGCATTTCGAGGACAGCGTCTATCTCGGCGCGCCGGACGGGCCACAGCGGACGCGGCAGATCGTCCTCTCCGGCGCGGCTGACCCTAACGGAACTGGGGATGGTCCGCCCAATCGGGTGCGTTGGGCCTTCACCCGAGTCGATCGGGCGTGATAGGCGCGGTGTGACGCAAGTGTTGGATCGCAGGAGAGACCATGTCCGCCGCATTCAAGCGCGAATTCCCAGCACCCGATCTCATTCCCATCAAGCGCGCGCTGCTTTCCGTGTCGGATAAGGCAGGGCTGACGCAGCATGCCTGGGCGCTGGCGAAGTTTGGCGTTTCGCTGATCTCCACAGGCGGCACGAAAGCGGCGATCACCGAATCGGGGCTCGACGTCACCGAGGTCGGCACGATCACCGGCTTTCCGGAAATGATGGACGGGCGGGTGAAGACGCTGCACCCGAAAGTACATGGCGGCCTGCTCGCCCGGCGTGATGCGCCCGAGCACCTGGCGGCGATGGAGGCGCACAACGTGCCGCAGATCGACCTGCTCTACGTCAACCTCTACCCATTCGAGGCGACGGTGGAGAAGGGCGGCGATTTCGACGCTTGCATCGAAAACATCGATGTCGGCGGGCCGGCGATGATCCGCGCCGCGGCGAAGAATCACGAATTCGTCGCGGTGGCGACCGATGCCGAAGACCTGACTTCGATCCTTGACGAATTACGCGTGAACAAGGGCTCGACCACTTTGGCGTTGCGCAAGAAGCTGGCGCAGAAGGCGTTCGCGCGCTGCGCCGCCTATGACGCGGCGATCTCCAATTGGTTCGCCGACGCGATCGGCGAAGACGCCCCCGGCTGGCGCGCGTTCGGCGGACGTTTGCGGCAGGCCCTGCGTTACGGCGAAAACCCGCACCAGAAGGCCTCGTTCTATTCGTCGCCGAACCCGCGCAGGGGCGTTGCGACGGCCGAGCAGCTCCAGGGCAAGGAGCTTTCCTATATCAATCTGCTCGACGCGGACGCCGCGTTTGAACTGGCGGCGGAGTTCGATCCGGCGAAGGGCGCCGCCGTGGTGATCGTCAAACATGCCAATCCCTGCGGCGTGGCCACGGGCAAGACGCCGCGTGCAGCCTATGAGCGCGCGCTGGCCTGCGATCCGGTCAGCCGGTTCGGCGGCGTCATCGCACTCAACTCGATTCTCGATCTGGCGACGGCGGAGGTCATCGCCGACCTATTCACCGAGGTGATCATCGCGCCGGACGTGTCCGAGCAGGCCCGGGCGTTTCTGGCGAAAAAGAAAAACGTGCGCGTGCTTTCGACCGGCGGCCTGCCCGATCCGAAGGAGCAGGGCTGGACGGCGCGCTCCGTCGCCGGCGGGCTCCTGGTGCAGCAGCGCGACAACGCCACTGCCGAATCGCTTACCCTGAAGGTGGTCACCAAGCGCGCGCCGAGCGCACAGGAGTTGACCGACCTGCTGTTTGCGTTCCGCGTCTGCAAGCACGTCAAATCGAATGCGATCGTCTATGCCAAAAACGAGGCGACGGTGGGCATTGGCGCCGGGCAGATGAGCCGCGTGGATTCGGCGCGCATCGCCCGCCGCAAGGCCGAGGACGCGGCGCACGAAGCGCGCAAGTCCGATCCCGAAACGATCGGTTCGGTGGCGGCCTCAGATGCGTTCTTCCCGTTCCCGGACGGGCTGGAGCAGGTGGCCCAGGCGGGCGCGACCGCGATCATCCAGCCGGGCGGCTCG
>DASZPV010000036.1:0-5920 GCA_035549875.1 Caulobacterales bacterium | reverse complement strand
CCGGACGGGCGGGTCGAGGTGCGCGCTCAGAAGAGCGGCCAGATTTCGGCTGTTTTCGGCATGCTAAAGAACAAAACGAAGATTAAATTGTCTATTGAACAGATAAACGAAGCCGCGCGACAAGGGTGGGCGGGCAAAGCTGGTAAGAAATGAAAATCGCGGCGGACACAAACGTTTTGGTCCGCGCCATCGTCGAAGACGACGCCAGACAAGCCCGGCTTGCTCAAGCTGCGCTTAACAACGCTGAAATCGTTGCGCTGACGAACACAGCCCTTTGTGAATTGGCATGGGTTCTGTCAACAAACTATCGAATATCACGGGTCGATATTGAAGCTGCGATCCGCACTTTAATATCCGCGGCTAACACTGAAGTAGATCGGCCGACAATTGAGGCCGGCCTCGCCATGCTCCAGGCGGGCGGTGATTTCGCCGATGGCATTATTGCCTATGAAGGGGGGACTATGGGTGCGGACACGTTCGCCTCCTTCGATAAAAAGGCCGTACGGCGCCTGGAACAATTGCAACAAAACGCGCTTCTGCTGGCTTGAGCCAGCGCGCTCGTGCTAAACGCGCCCCATGCAGGCTTCGCTCCTGAACTACGCGTTCGCCGCCGCGGCGCTTGGCGGGTATCTGCTCGGCTCTATCCCGTTCGGGCTGATTCTGACGCGGATGGCGGGGATGGGCGATATTCGCGCCGTCGGCTCGGGCAATATCGGGGCTACCAATGTGCTGCGTACCGGGCGCAAGGATATTGCGCTGCTGACTTTGCTGCTCGATGGCGGCAAGGCCGCCGCCGCGCTCTTGATCGCGCAGCGCCTGTTCGGCGCCAATGCGGGGCTCGTCGCCGGGGGCGCGGCGTTTGTCGGCCATTGTTGGCCGGTGTGGCTGAAATTCAAAGGCGGCAAGGGCGTGGCGACGTTTTTCGGCGCGCTGTTTGCGGGCCTGCCGATGGTGGGGATCGGCTCGGGGCTGGCGTGGCTGATCACCGCGTTCGTGTTTCGGTTTTCATCGCTCGCTTCGCTCGCCGCCGCAGCCTCCGCGCCGCTGTTTGCGCTGGCGCTGCATCAGAGCTGGCAGGCGGTCGGCTTTTGCTTCGTGCTCGCCGCGATCATCTACTGGCGCCATAAGGAAAATATCGTTCGCCTCGCCGCCGGCAAGGAATCGCGCATCGGCGGCAAAAAAGAGAACGCCGCCTGATGGGCAAACTGCTCGGCCACGGCGAACGCATTGCCTGGCTGAGACTGGCGCGCACGCCGCGGATCGGCGCGATGACCTTCCACCGCCTGATCGCACGCTTCGGCACGGCCGACGCCGCGCTTGAAGCTCTGCCGCGCCTGCGCACGCCGCTTACGGCAGAGCCTGCAGAGAAAGCCGAAGCCGAGCTTGCTGCGTTGGCCGCGAACAACGCGAAACTGCTGGCTTGCTGCGAAACGGAATATCCCCCGGCGCTGGCGCAATTATCCGCCCCGCCGCCGGTAATCTCCGTACACGGACAAACCGAGCTTCTGCACAAACCGGCGATCGCCTTGGTCGGCGGGCGCGAGGCTTCAGCCGCGGGCGCAAAACTCGCCGGCGATCTGGCGCGCGATCTGGGCGAAGCGGGATACGTGATCGTTTCCGGCATGGCGCGCGGGATCGATGCGGCGGCGCATGCGGCCAGCCTGGGGACCGGCACGATCGCCGTGCTCGCCGGCGGGCTGGACAAGCCCTACCCGCCACAGAACGAACGGCTGCACGCCGAAATCGTCCGGCGCGGCTGCGTGGTTACGGAAGCGCCTCTGGGCGCTGTGGCGCGAGCGAAGGACTTCCCGCGCCGCAATCATGTGATCTCGGGCCTCGCGCTCGGCGTGATCGTCGTCGAGGCCGCTCAGCGCTCCGGTTCGCTGATCACCGCGCGCGCCGCCGCCGAGCAGGGCCGCGAAGTGATGGCCGCGCCGGGCAGCCCGCTTGATCCGCGCGCTTCCGGCTCGAATGGCCTTATCAAGCAGGGCGCGGCGCTGATCGAAAACGCCGCTGACGTACTGGCGGCGTTGCAGGCGGCGCCGCGTACGTTGCGACGCGCGCCGGCGCCCCGCCTGTTCGAAGAGTCCGTTCCCGATTTTGCCGATACCGATCCGATGCGCGCGCGCCTCGCCGCGCTGCTATCGCCGACGCCGATTCATCTGAACGATCTGGCGCGCCAATTGGGCGTGCCGCTGAATCTGGCGGCGGCGGCTTTGACTGATCTGGAACTGGACGGCCGCGCCGCTTCCCTGAGCGGCGGATATGCCGTCAGCGCGACGCCGCACGCCGATTGAGCCAGGCGTGCGAGGTTGGGCCGGATCGCTTCATCGTAATGGATGACGGCGACGGCGGCGCAGATGAACGCCGCGCCCAGCACCGGGCCAAAAATCACGCGCCACTGCATGCCGCCCTCCCGTCGCAACTAAAGGTGGAGCGATTTGCATGCGCGCGTCAGACGGCCTCACGCGCTAGGCTTCGCGGAATATCAGCCTACGTCGGCGCGCCGGGATCGTGGAGCGTCCAGCCGATGTAGCGTGCGGCGCGCTTCGAGCCGGGCGGCTAGAAGTATTGTAGCCAGCGCCTCGAGCCGCGCGCCTTCGCACATCTCCGACAATTCGCCGGCCATAACGGCGACGTAATCGGCTACATCACGCGACGATAGCGCGGGCGCCTTCTCACTATCAGCCATCGATCCCTCCAAGCCTCTACTCGCAGTTGGTATATTGTTTCATTTCCCGTCAACCGGGAACCTTGCGGCGTTGACAACATGGCGCCCCGCCCCCACCTTCGCCCGCCGCCGCCGAAGTCCGGGAGCCCTCAAGTATAATGGCAGTCGTCGTCGTAGAATCACCGGCAAAAGCCAAGACAATCAACAAGTATCTAGGTAAAGACTTCACTGTCTTGGCCAGTTACGGGCATATCCGCGATCTGCCCTCAAAAGACGGCTCCGTTAGACCTGACGAAGACTTTGCGCTTGATTGGGAGATGGACGCCAAGGGCGCAAAACATCTTCGCGACATCGCCGACGCCTTGAAAGCGGACGACAAGCTGATCCTAGCGACCGACCCTGACCGCGAGGGCGAGGCGATCTCATGGCATGTTCTTGAGGCGCTCAAGCAAAAGAAAGTGCTGAAGGACAAGCGCGTCAGCCGGGTCACGTTCAACGCCATAACCAAGGATAGCGTGCTGGCCGCAATGGCCAAGCCGCGCGATATCGATATGGAGCTGGTCGATGCCTATCTGGCGCGCCGGGCGCTCGATTACCTCGTCGGATTCACGCTCTCGCCGGTGCTGTGGCGCAAGCTGCCGGGCGCGCGCTCGGCGGGGCGCGTGCAATCTGTCGCGCTGCGGCTGATCACCGAGCGCGAAATCGAAATCGAAGCGTTCAAGCCGCAGGAATATTGGACGCTCGATGCGATCCTGAAAAACGGCGCCGGCGATCAGGTGCTGGCGCGGCTTTCGGCGTTTGACGGCAAGCGACTGAAGCGGCTGGATCTGGACGCGGCGACGGCGCAGCGCGCCCTCGCTGCGGTGAAGGCTGGCGCGTTTTCGGTTTCCGAAGTCGACGCCAAGCCGATCAAACGTGCGCCCCCGCCGCCCTTCACCACCTCAACTTTGCAGCAGGAAGCGGCGCGCAAGCTCGGCTTTTCCGCGACGCGCACCATGGGCGCGGCGCAGCGCCTCTACGAAGGCGTCGATATCGGCGGCGAGACGGTCGGCCTCATAACCTATATGCGCACCGATGGCGTGCAGATGGCCGAAGAGGCCTATCACCAGCTTCGCCGCACGATCGCCACGGATTTCGGCGACAAATACGTGCCTGAAAATCCGCGGCGCTATACATCGAAGGTGAAGAACGCGCAGGAAGCGCACGAAGCGATCCGGCCGACGGATTCGTTCCGCCGCCCCGATCAATTGCGCATCGAAGGCGATTTAAAGCGCCTCTACGAACTTATCTGGAAGCGCGCGATGGCCTCGCAGATGGAAGCAGCCCAGCTTGAGCGCACGACGATCGACTTCAAGGACGCAAAATCGCAAACCGAACTGCGCGCCACCGGCCAGGTCGTCTTGTTCGACGGCTTCTTGAAGCTCTACCAGGAAGGCCGCGACGACGAGGCGGAGGACGATGATTCTCGCCGCCTGCCGAAAATGAACGCCGGCGAGGCGGTGAAGGTTTCCGAAGCCAAGGCCGATCAGCATTTCACCGAACCGCCGCCGCGCTTTTCCGAAGCCAGCCTGGTCAAGCGCCTCGAAGAACTGGGCATCGGCCGGCCTTCGACTTATGCCGCGACGCTGGAGAAATTGCGCGAACGCGATTATGTGCGCATGGACCGCAACCGGTTCATCCCGGAAGACAAGGGCCGCCTGGTTACCGCGTTCCTGGAAAACTTCTTCAACCGCTACGTCCAGTACGATTTCACCGCAGGGCTCGAAGACAAGCTCGACGACATTTCGGCCGGCCAACTGCCCTGGAAGGATTTCTTGCGCGATTTCTGGAAACAGTTTTCGGGAGACGTGAGCGAGATCGGCGACCTGCGCGTCTCCGAAGTGCTCGAAGCGCTCAACCAATCGCTCGGCCCGCACATTTTTCCCGCGCGCGAGGATGGCGGCGATCCGCGCCGCTGCCAGTCGTGCGGCACGGGCACGCTGTCGCTGAAAGTCGGCAAGTTCGGCGCGTTCATCGGCTGCTCGAATTATCCGGACTGCAAATACACCCGCCAGCTCGCCCAGGGCGAAGCGGCAGAAGACGCAATCCCCGCCGAAGGCAAAAAGCTCGGCGACGACGCCAAGAGCGGCGAACCGATCACTTTGCGCACCGGCCGCTTCGGCCCCTACGTGCAGCTTGGCGAAGGCGAAAAACCGAAGCGCTCTTCCATCCCCAAGGGCTGGAGCGCGGAAACGCTCGATTTCGACCACGCTGTGAAATTGCTGTCGCTGCCGCGCGAAGTCGGCCCCCATCCGGAAGATCAGGAAATGATCCTCGCGGGCCTTGGCCGCTATGGTCCCTATATCCAGAAGGGCAAGACCTACGCGACGCTGCCGAGCGTCGAAGACGCGTTTGAAGTCGGCATCAACCGCGCGGTTTCGCTGCTCGAGGAAAAAAAGAACGGCGGCGGCCGGCGCAACCAGCAGCGCGCGCCCCTAAAGGAATTAGGCGAACACCCCGACAGCAAAAAACCCGTGCGCGTGCTGGAAGGCCGCTACGGCGCCTACGTGTCGGACGGCACGACGCACGCGACTCTGCCCAGAGGCGCTGACCCGCAGGGCATATCGCTCGACGAGGGCCTGGCGCTACTCCTCGCGCGCGAAGGCAAAGGCGGCGGGAAAAAGAAGCGGGCCGCCGCAAAGCCGAAGACGGAGACAAAGCCAAAGACCGCGCCGAAAAAGAAGGCCGCAGCCGCAAAGCCCGCCGCGAAGAAAGCGCCGGCAAAGAAGGCCATCGGCAAGGCAAGCTAACTTAGAGATCCAGAAACTTCCACACGTGCTCGTACAAGCCTTTGCGCACCAGGTCTGAGTGGCCGGCGCCTTGCACTTGCACGAAGGCCTTGGGCTCGCTCGCGCGCTTGAACAGTTCGCGGCCATGCGCGAACGGGACGATGCGGTCATGATCGCCCTGCACGATCAGCACCGGCATGTTTACGCGCGCGATCAGATCGTCGGACTCGAATTTGTCGCGCACGATGAAATCCGGAATGAAACGTATATAGCGGCGCACGGCGTCGGCGATGGACGTGTAGGGCGCTTCCAAAACCAGCGCGCGCGCCGGCGCGGCGCTCGCCAGCCGCACGGCCACGCCGGTGCCGAGCGAGTAGCCGTGAATGACGATGTCGGCGGCGACGTAGCCGTGCGCGATCAGCCAGACGTAACCAGCGTCCGCATCGGCGTTGAGGCCGGTTTCGGTTGGAAAGCCGGTCGA
>DASZPV010000035.1:0-27363 GCA_035549875.1 Caulobacterales bacterium | reverse complement strand
CACCGGCTCGGGCAAGACGGAGGTGTATCTGGAAGCCGTCGCCGCCGCGCTGGCGCGCGATCCGACGGCGCAGGCGCTGGTGCTCCTGCCGGAAATCGCGCTGACGCAGGCCGTGCTCGACCGGTTCGAGGCGCGCTTTGGGTCGCGGCCGGTCGAATGGCATTCGGCGATCTCGCAGAAATCCCGCCGCCGCGCGTGGCGGGAAGTGGCGGCGGGGCGGGCGCGGCTAATCGCGGGGGCGCGTTCGGCGCTGTTTTTACCGTTTCCTAATCTGCGTCTCGTCGTGATCGATGAAGAGCACGATCCTTCCTACAAGCAGGACGAGGGCGTCGCCTATCAGGCGCGCGATCTGGCCGTGGCGCGGGCCAAGCAATCGGACGCGGTGGTGGTGCTAGCCTCTGCGACGCCCTCGCTGGAAACCTTCGCCAACGCCCAGTCCGGCAAGTACGCGCACATAAAGCTGCCGATGCGCCATGGCGCGGCGGTGATGCCGGATATCGAACTGGTCGATATGCGCATGGACCCGCCAGAACGGGGCCGCTGGATTTCGCCGCGTCTCACGCGCGCCGCGGCCGAAGCTTTGGCGCGGGGGGAGCAGGCGCTCTTCTATATGAACCGCCGGGGCTATGCGCCGCTGACTTTGTGCCGCGCGTGCGGCCACAAGATGAAGGCGCCGGATACCGAAAGCTGGCTGGTTGAGCATCGCTATTCGGGCCGGCTGGTCTGCCATCTGACCGGCTTCTCGATGCCCAAGCCGAAGGAATGCCCCAACTGCCTCGCGCCCGATCCGTTCGTTTCGATCGGGCCGGGCGTGGAGCGCGTCGAAGAAGAATTGCGCGAAATGTTTCCGCAGGCGCGGACGGAAGTGTTCTCCTCCGACACGGTACAGGGCGGCGAAGAGGTGCGTGCACTGGTGGAACGGATGGCGAGCGGCGAGATCGATATTCTGATCGGCACCCAGATCGTGGCCAAGGGCCATAACTTCCCGAACCTGACGATGGTCGGCGTCGTCGACGCCGATCTAGGTCTGAAAGGCGGCGATCTGCGCGCCGGCGAACGGACGTTTCAGTTATTGAGTCAGGTATCGGGGCGCGCCGGCCGCGCCGAGCGCAAGGGCAGGGCGCTGATACAGACATACGCGCCGGATGAGCCGATCATGCAGGCGCTGAAAAATCAGGATCGCGACGGATTCCTCGCCGCCGAAGCCGTGGCGCGCGAACAGATGGGCATGCCGCCGTTTGGCCGCCTCGGCGCGCTGATCGTCGCCGGGCCGAACGATAGCATTGCCAATGAAGCCGCCGACACGCTCGGCGCCGCCGCGCCTGCGGCGGACGGCGTGGACGTATGGGGCCCCGCGCCGGCCCCGCTAGCGGTACTCCGCGGCATGCACCGCCGCCGCTTCCTCATCCGCGCCGACCGCACCGTCGATCTCTCCGCCTACATCACCGCCTGGCTCGGCCGCGTGAAACTGCCCAACAGCGTGCGCGTGCAGATCGACGTGGACCCGTATTCATTTCTGTAGGCTAGGCGCTAAACAGATAGCGATGATCGAATTCTGTTGTTTCGAGCGACGACGAATTCGATGCTGCGGCTACGGAATTCCCGATATGCATCGTAGTCCTTAGGCAATGGCGACCGCTTGAAATCGTCGAACGGGTAAAAAACCTCACAGAGGTGTCGCTGGCGACCAGATCGTGAAGCAGGAAGAAGTCCACATAACCAGTGAAGTCGTGAAACAGCGCGAAGTAGTCCTGGTATCTAAGTAGCGGCTCGCTTAGCGGGCTGTCTTGACCGAGGTAGTGTCTGCGGACGCATTCGAGAGTGAGGTCGAACCGATCGGCAATCCTTGGATGGAAGCCGCGCGCACCATTGATCGTCATTTTGCCGTTAACCCGGTTTCCCGGGAATATCATCATGCCGCCGATGGTGTAGGTGATGGTGTCGAAGTACTCGAGTTCTTCCGCGGGAAAATCTCGAAGAAAGTCTCTCAGCTTTCGTGTGTATGTGGCCATGACTGAATCGCTTGCCAGCCAGAACTCACCCTTGTGCGAACGGTGATAGAGATAAGCGGTGGGTGTTGTGTCGTTCAGGTCGAATTTCGCCCCGCACGGCAACGCCTTGCTCCACAGCATCTTGTGATAGCGTCGAAGCGTTGGGCTGGACCAGTCGGGGTCTTTTCCGTTCGCATCGCTCCTGAAATCGAACGCCGTATCGATCTGCATCACGAAGCCCGTTGCGCCGTGTCGTGGCGTTCTTCTTCGGCGGCTCTTGCGGCCTCCCGCGCCATGCGCCTGTCATGCGCGCGGCGCATCAGCATGTTCAGCCCCTCGATGGCGCAGGAAAACGCCATCGCCACGTAGATATAGCCTTTGGGCACGTGGAAGCCCCAGGCGTCCGCGATCAGGGTCATGCCGATCATCAGCAGGAAGCCCAGCGCCAGCATCACGACGGTCGGGTTGCGGTTGATGAAGTCAGCCACGGGCCCGGAGGCGAACAGCATCACCATCACCGCGAACACGACTGCGACGACCATGATCGGCAGATGGTCCGTCATGCCGATGGCGGTGAGGATCGAGTCCACCGAGAACACCATGTCGAGCAGGATGATCTGGAAGATCGCGGCGGCGAATCCCATCGCCACCTTGCCAACCGTCTTTTCCGGCTGGGGGTTGGGATCGACGTTATGGCGGATTTCGCTGGTGGCCTTGTAGATCAGGAACAGGCCGCCGCCGCCGAGGATGATGTCGCGCCAGGAAAACTCATGGCCGAATCCTGAAAGCACGGGATCGCGCAATTGCGCCAGCCAGGTGATCGAACTGAGCAGCGCCAGGCGCATGATCAGCGCCAGCGAAATGCCGATCCGCCGCGCCTGGCCGCGATATTCCACTGGTAGTTTGTTGGTCAGGATTGAAATGAACAGCAGGTTGTCGATGCCCAGGACGATTTCCATGAGCATCAGCGTCGCGAGCGCTACCCAGGCCTCGGGACTGGTGGCGAGCTGTAGTAGATAGTCCAAGGCTACAATCCGTCCATTGCAGTCGGGCCTGGAGAGGGCAGCCGATCAAATCCCCGCGCAACGCGGCGCTTTGTCTAGCATGGGGTAGGGGGGGCGATGCTACAAGGCGCGCCGAAAACGAGGACGTTGCGTCATGGAAATGCTTGCCGAACCGGCGTTTTGGATCAGCCTGATCACATTGACGTTCCTTGAGATCAGTCTCGGGATCGACAATCTGCTGTTTGTTTCAATTGCCGTTGGAAAGCTCGACGGCAAGCAGCAGGTCCAGGGACGCCGCATCGGCATCTGGGGCGCAATGGGGCTCAGGATCGCCATGCTGGCGGCGATCTTCTGGATCATTCAGCTCGACGAGCACCCTCTGTTCACGCTGCCGGATTCCTGGGCGGCGGTGCTCGGCCACGAGGCCGAGCAACATAGTATCCACGAATTTCTCGCCTTCACGATCAAGGATTTGATCCTGCTCGCTGGCGGCCTGTTCCTCCTGTGGAAAGGCACGCAGGAGATTCACGCCTCCGTGCAGGGCACGCATCACGAAGAGATGAGCGCCAAGGCCGATTTTTCGGCCGTCGTGGTTCAGTTGTTCGTGATCAACTTCGTGTTCTCTCTCGATAGCGTGATTACCGCGGTCGGCATGACCGACCTTTTGGCGGTGATGATTGCCGCTGTAGTGCTGTCCACCATCGTGATGGCCGTGGCGGCAAAACCGCTGGGCGATTTCATCGAAGCTCACCCCACGACCAAAATGCTGGCGCTGGCCTTCATCCTGCTGGTCGGCGTGGCTTTGGTGGCGGATGGGGCCGGCTTCCACATCCCGCGCGGCTACCTCTATTTCGCCATCGCGTTCTCGCTCGCGGTCGAACTCCTGAACATCAGGGCGCGGAAGGAGGCCGGCTGACCGTCTGGAGCGGCTAAACTGTCCTCTAATCAACAGGTTTGCGCATTCCGGGGGCAGGCGGCCGAGGGCCCTGCGGCGAACCGTCCGCGCCGGTTGTCAGCAAGAGCGGCCACATGGTATCTCCCGCGCGCTTTTCGGGGCGCTTAGGCGCTCCATTCGGACGTGTTTCAACCCCTCGCCGTTGAAGCCCCTTGCACCGGTTCACCCGGCGGCTGGGCGCTTGAGATGGCGGGGCGCCAACCAATGGACGGGACGACTTGGCGCAAGCGGGGCAAACCTCGGAAGCGGCGGAACGCTACGCGGGCGCCGCGTTTGAACTTGCTGAGGAAAGCAAGGCGCTCGAAGCTGTGGAGAAAGACCTCGCCACGTTCGCCGAGGCGATGGCGGCGAGCGCCGATCTGCGCACCGCCGCCAGCTCGCCGCTGATCGCGCCGGAAGAAAAAAGCCGCGCGCTGGTGGCCGTCGCCGCCAAGCTTGGCCTTTCCAGGCTCGGCATGAATCTGATCGGCGTCGCCGCCGCCAACGGCCGCGCCGCCGAACTCCCCGGCATCGCCGCCGTATTCCGCCGCAAGATGGCTGAAAAGCGCGACCAGAAAGAAGTGGAGATCATCTCCGCCGTCGCGCTCGACGCCAAGCAGGTCGAAGCCATTTCCGCCGCCATCGCCAAGGCGATCGGCCAGGCCGTGCAGCCGACAGCCAGCGTCGATCCGCACCTGATCGGCGGGTTCATCGTGCGCGCTGGCTCCCGCCAGTTCGATTCCTCGGTGAGAACCAAACTCGATAATCTGAAGCTCGCCCTACGGGCGCAATAAGTTCTACGACGAGAGAGAAAAATGGACGTTCGCGCAGCCGAAATTTCCGCCATCCTTAAAGAACAGATCAAAGGCTTCGGCGCCGAAGCGCAAGTCGCCGATGTCGGCCGCATCCTTTCGGTGGGCGATGGCATCGCGCGGATCTACGGCCTCGATAGCGTGCAGGCCGGCGAAATGGTCGAGTTTCCCGGCGGCATCAAGGGCATGGCGCTGAACCTGGAGCGCGACAATGTCGGCGTCGTGATCTTCGGCGACGATGCGAAGCTGAAAGAAGGCGACACGGTAAAGCGCCTCGGCGAAATCGTGGACGTGCCGGTGGGCAAGGGTCTGCTCGGCCGCGTCGTAAACCCGCTGGGCGAGCCGATCGACGGCAAGGGTCCGATCAAATCGACTGAGCGCCGCCGCGTCGATGTGAAAGCGCCGGGCATCATTCCGCGCAAATCGGTTAGCGAACCGATGCAGACCGGCATCAAGGCGATCGACGCGCTGATCCCGATCGGCCGCGGCCAGCGCGAGCTGATCATCGGCGATCGCCAGACCGGCAAGACAGCCGTCGCGATCGACGCAATCCTGTATCAGCGCGACGCGCACGACAAAAACGCCAGCGAAAAAGAAAAACTCTACTGCATCTACGTCGCGATCGGCCAAAAGCGTTCCACCGTGGCGCAGATCGTAAAAACGCTCGAAGAGCGCGGCGCGCTGCAATATACGATCATCGTCGCCGCCACCGCGTCCGAACCGGCGCCGCTGCAATTCCTCGCGCCGTTCGCCGGCTGCGCTATGGGCGAATATTTCCGCGACAACGGCATGCACGCCCTGATCATCTATGATGACTTGTCCAAGCAGGCCGTCGCCTACCGCCAGATGTCGCTGCTGCTGCGCCGCCCGCCGGGCCGCGAAGCCTATCCGGGCGACGTGTTCTATCTGCACTCACGCCTGCTGGAGCGCGCTGCAAAGCTGAACGACGACAACAAGGGCGGCTCGCTGACGGCGCTGCCGATCATCGAAACCCAGGCCAACGACGTGTCGGCCTACATCCCGACCAACGTGATTTCGATCACTGACGGGCAGATATTCCTTGAAACCGATCTGTTCTATCAGGGCATCCGGCCGGCGGTGAACGTCGGCATCTCGGTGTCCCGCGTCGGCGGTTCGGCGCAGATCAAGGCGATGCGCCAGGTCACCGGGCCGATGAAGGGCGAACTGGCGCAATACCGCGAAATGGCGGCGTTCGCGAAATTCGGCTCCGACCTCGACGCTTCCACGCAGCGCCTGCTCAATCGCGGCGCGCGGCTGACCGAAGTGCTAAAGCAGGACCAGTTCTCGCCAGTGCCGGTCGAGGAGCAGGTGGTGCTGATCTACGCCGGCACGCGCGGCTATCTCGACAAGGTCGCCACCACTGACGTTCGCCGGTTCGAGCGCGATCTGACCAGCTATCTGCGCGCCTCGCAGGCGCCATTGCTGAAGGAAATCCGCGAAAAGGGCGACATCAAGAAAGACGGCATCGAGGACAAGATCGCCAAGGCGCTCGACGCTTTTATGCCCACCTTCGCGGCATAGGGAACAAGGCCTGTGCCAAGCCTCAAGGAATTCCGCAACCGCATCGCCAGCGTGAAAAGCACGCAGAAGATCACCAAGGCGATGCAGATGGTGGCGGCCGCCAAATTGAAGCGCGCGCAGGACGCGGCGATGGCCGCACGTCCCTATGCAGAGCGGATCGCCGGGGTGATCGCCAATCTCTCCAGCGCCGTCAGCGGCGAGGGCGCGCCGCTGCTGCTGCGCGGCACGGGGCGGGATAATGTGCATCTGCTGATCGTCGCGACTTCGGAGCGTGGCCTGTGCGGCGGCTTCAACACACAGATCGTTCGCGCCGTGCGCGAACGCATCGGTCAGCTTCAAGCCGCCGGCAAGCAGGTGAAAATTCTTACTGTCGGCAAGAAGGGGCGCGACCAGCTCCGCCGCCAGTTCGGTTCTCTGATGATCGATCACGTCGATGTCTCCGGCGTGCGCACGATCACCGCCGCGCCCGCCCAGGCGATCGGCGCGAAAATCCGCGCCCTCTACGAAGCCGGCGAATTCGACATCGCGACCTTGTTCTATTCCAAGTTCAAATCCGTCATCGCCCAGGTGCCGACCGCCCAGCAGATCGTGCCGGCAAAAGCGCCGGAAGGCGCCAAGGCGCCCGATCTCGGCGGCGCGATCTACGAATACGAACCCGAAGAGGGCGAGATCCTCGCCGCTCTGCTGCCGCGCTATATCGACAGCCAGATTTTGAGCGCGATGCTGGAAAACAACGCCGGCTTCTTCGCCGCTCAGATGACCGCGATGGATAACGCCACGCGCAATGCCGGCGATATGATCAAGCAACTCTCGCTGCGCTATAACCGCCAGCGTCAGGCCAACATCACCAAAGAGCTGATCGAAATCATCTCGGGCGCGGAGGCGCTGTGATGGCCGAGGCGGCGAGCCAAACCTCGCGGTTCAGCGCCTATGCGGCTGGCGGCGTGACGGTCGTCAATGCAATCGCATTGTTTGAATTCGGACGCGCGGCCGAGCAGATTCGCGGAACAACTTTACCCGGCCTGCCCATAGAGCCGCTGCTGATCGACTTTGCGATGATGCTGGTCAGCATGGCCCTCGCGGTTCGCCTGTTCAACGACAAGGATAAGCTGTGCGGGCTGGCTGTACTCGTCCTCGCATTGGCGCAGGCGGGAGAATATTTATTCTCCGCGAACCGGACGGGGCTGCCCTTCGGCGCCCTCATCGCTGCGGCGGCGGTGTGGGGCGGTTATGGCCAATTGACGCCGTCCGTCACCAAGGGGGCAGGCCCATGAACGTTCCATCTTCCATACTTGCAACCACCTCCGCCACATCCCATGGCGGGCGCGCCGGCGGCAAGGTCGTGCTCGACGAGGGCGGCCTCTGGTTTCACATGGAGCACGACAAGGGCCTGGGCGGCGGCGGTCAGGGCTGTACGCCGGAGGATTTCTTCGCGCTCGGCTATTCTGCCTGCTTCAACTCGGCGCTGCTGTTTGTCGCCAGCCAGCAGAAGATCGATGCGGCGAAAGCCACGGTCACCGCCGAAGTCGGGATCGGCCGCACTGCGGAAAACAAATTTGCCCTGACCGTGACGCTCAAGGTGCACATGCCGGGCGTCGATGCGGCGAAGGCCAAGGAACTGGCCGAAGCGGCCCACCAGGTTTGCCCTTATTCCAGCGCGACACGCGGCAACGTGCCCGTGACGCTCGAAGTGATCTGAGCTACGGTGGCGTAATGACCGAAAACATTGAGAGCTTGATCCTCGAACAGCTTCGCCGGCTAAACGGCAAGGCGGACGGTATCGCGCTCGATGTTATCGATATCAAATCGAGGCTTACGTCTTTGGAGGAAGGGCAAGCCGGCGTGCGCGGCGAGCTTGCACAGTTGTACACGTCCTATGCCAATCAAAGTCGCCGGATTGATCGAATCGATGAGCGCCTGGCGCGCATCGAGCGCCGGTTGGACCTAGTTGAAGAGCCGACCTGATATTTCTGAGTAGGAACGACAAGAATGACGAAAGCCGTGAAAGGCCGCGTGGCGCAAGTGATTGGCGCCGTGGTGGACGTTGAGTTCGACGGAGAGTTGCCGGAGATCACGTTTGCGCTCGAAACCAAGGTCGCCGACCGGCGCCTGGTGCTCGAAGTAGCGCAACACCTCGGCGAAAGCACCGTCCGCGCCATCGCGATGGATTCCACTGACGGTCTCGTCCGCGGGCAGGCCGTGAGCAATACCGGCGCGCCGATCACCGTGCCGGTGGGCGAGGCCACGCTCGGCCGCATCATGAACGTGATCGGCGAGCCGGTAGATGAAGCCGGCCCTGTCAAAACCGACACCAAGCGCGCGATCCACCAGCCCGCGCCGAGTTTCGTCGATCAAAAGCCGGTGCCGGAAATGCTGGCCACCGGGATCAAGGTCGTCGATCTGCTGTGCCCCTATGCGCGCGGCGGCAAGATCGGCCTATTCGGCGGTGCCGGCGTTGGCAAGACCGTCGTTATTCAGGAGCTGATCAACAATATCGCCAAGGCCTATGGCGGCTATTCCGTGTTCGCCGGCGTGGGAGAGCGCACGCGCGAAGGCAACGATCTTTATCACGAAATGATCGAGAGCGGCGTGAACAAGCATGGCGGCGGGCAGGGCTCGCGCTGCGCGCTGGTGTTCGGCCAGATGAACGAGCCGCCGGGCGCGCGCGCGCGCGTCGCGCTCACAGGCCTCACCGTCGCCGAACATTTCCGCGATCAGGGCCAGGACGTGCTGTTCTTCGTCGATAACATCTTCCGCTTCACGCAGGCGGGCTCGGAAGTGTCGGCGCTGCTCGGGCGGATTCCTTCGGCGGTGGGCTACCAGCCGACGCTCGCCACCGAAATGGGCCAGATGCAGGAGCGCATCACCTCCACCACCAAGGGCTCAATCACCTCCGTGCAGGCCATCTACGTGCCCGCCGACGATTTGACCGATCCGGCGCCAGCCACCTCGTTCAGCCACTTGGACGCCACCACCGTGCTCAACCGCGCGATCTCCGAAAAGGGCATCTATCCGGCGGTCGACCCGCTCGATTCCACCTCGCGCATTCTCGATCCGCGCGTTGTCGGGCAGGAGCATTACGACGTCGCCCGCGGCGTGCAGGAAATCCTGCAGAAGTACAAAGCCCTGCAGGACATCATCGCGATTTTGGGCATGGATGAACTCAGCGAAGACGACAAACTCGCCGTCGCCCGCGCCCGCAAGGTCGAACGGTTCCTGAGCCAGCCGTTCTTCGTGGCCGAACAATTCACCAACACGCCCGGCGTGCTGGTAGACATCAAAGACACGATCCGCGGCTTCAAAGGCCTGATCGCCGGCGAATACGATCACCTGCCGGAACAGGCGTTCTACATGGTCGGCTCGATCGAAGACGCCATCGCGAAGGCGCAAAAAATGGCGGCGGAAGCGGCTTAAGGCGGCGCAGATGCCGACGATTTCGATTTTCTTCGGGATCGTCGTGCAGATGTATTGGCGGGATCACCCGCCGCCGCACATCCATGCCTTTTATGGCGGCGCAGAAGCGCTAATCGCGATCGAATCTGGCGAAGTGATCGGGGGGCGGCTGCCGCCCGCGGCGTTGCGTTTGGTGCGGGCGTGGATCGAAGACCGCCGAGACCTGCTGCAGGCGAACTGGGAGCGTGCTATGCTGCGCGAGCCGCTGGAGCAGGTTCCGGGAGCCGACGAAACATGATCGACCTGGTTAAGGTGCTGCGCGTCGAAGCATTGGGCGGCTATCGCCTGCGGGTCCATTTCACCAATGGGGAAGTGGGGGAGCAGGACTTCTCGGCCATGGTCGCCGAAGGCGGGACGATGGTTGAGCCGCTGCGCGATCCGGCCTTCTTTGCGCGCGCCTTTGTACAAAACGGCGTGCCGGCTTGGCCCAATGGCCTCGATCTGGATGCGGTCGCACTGCACCAGGAAATGAAGGCCGCCGGCGCGCTCACGCTCGCCGCGCTCGAACCGGGCTAAGCGCTTGCGGGCAAGTCCGGTCGGCTAGTGTACGCGGCGCGTCAGCCGGCCCGCTTGGCGCCAGTAAGGCAATCGGCTGCGGAAGCGGCTTAGTCAAAAATTGCTTTGACAATTTGAGCGCGTGGGCCTGACGATCCTCTCCAAACGGAAGGACAGGAATTGCGCGCCGCTACGTTGGATCTCCTTAACGCCCGGCCTGAAGGGTTCACCCCCGGGATGGTTGATTCCGTCGATTCCGGGCAGACGGCGCGAGAGACGTTTTGCTCAAAGGGTAGCACTCCGGTCGTTGTTGCGATTTTGACCGCCCATCCCAAAACGAAACGCCAGCCCATCGTTGTAAACGTGTTCCGTGCCCGCGCAGCGATGCCAGCTTTTTGCTCCCCCGGCGGGCCATTGGTGGTCGGGCAGCCTTGATAGAGCCTAGCCGCGACATAGCGGTGCTTGGCGCCTTGAGCGCAATCGCTTAGATCGTAGCCCATGGCTGAAAAACTGCACTTTTCCCTCGTCGCGCCGGAGCGTGAGCTGGTCAACGAGGATGTCGATCAGGTCGATGTGCCGGGCGCGGAGGGCGAATTCGGCGTGCTGCCGCACCACGCGCCGGTGATGGCGATCGTCAAGCCGGGCGCGCTGCGCGTGTACAGCAACGGCGCGATCCGCAAGATTTTCGTCAATGGCGGTTTCGCCGATGTTACGCCCGCCGGGCTTACCGTGCTGGCCGAAGACGCGGTCGATCTCGCCGATGTCGATGTCGCCAAGCTCGATCAGGACATCCAGAACGCCAGGGAAGATGTAAGCGGCGCGCGCGATGCGTCCGCGCAATTGCGCCTGAGCCGACTCGAAGCGATGAAAGCCGCGCTGGCGCGGTAACAGCCATGCCCCTGCGCCGGATCGCCGTGCTGCTTATCGTCGCCGCCTGGGCGCTGCTGACGCCGGCGGCGCTGGCCGGCTTGATCTTCATCCGCGATGCAAAAATGCGGCGCTGGCTAAAGGTCGCGGCAATCGTCGGACTGATCCCCTACGCAACGGCGTTCTATGCGCGCTATGTCGAGCCCAAGACGCTAACGGTGCAGCGCGCGGAGATCGTAAGCCCCTATTGGCGCGCCGATCCGATTCGCATCGGCGTCATCACCGACACGCATGTCGGCGGGCCGCACGTCACGGCCGCGCGGATCGAAAACATCATCGCACGGATGAACGCCGAAAGGCCCGATATCGTAGTGCTGCTGGGCGATTACGCTAATGGCCGTTCGCCGGCGAGCGCGCGGACGCCGGCGGATCGCGCCGAAGTAGAGAAGGGCATCGCCGCTTTCGCCGCGTTGAAAGCGCCGAAAGGCGTCTATGCCGCCATCGGCAACAACGATCTACTCTACGGGGGGGGGCTGGTCCGCGCCGCGCTTGTAAAAGCCCATGTCACCGTGTTGCAGAACGAAGTCGCGCCGGCGCCTGGCTCGGCCATCGATGTCGCCGGCATTGACGTGTATGGCCCGGGACGCGCCAGGGTGGCCGAAACCATAGCCAAGGCGCCGCCCGGCGCGTCGGTGATCGCCATCATGCACTATCCCGATTCATTCGCTGACATGCCGGCGAATGTCGCCCTGTCGCTGGCGGGCCATTCGCATTGCGGCCAGGTCGGCCTTCCGTTCGCGGAGAAATTCCTCAATGCGTCCGATGGGTCTGGCACGTGGCGCTGCCACTACTACAATACGGATGGCCGGAACTTTTATGTCAGCGGCGGAATCGGCACGAGCGTATTGCCGATGCGCCTTTTTGCGCCGCCGGAAATCAACATGATCACGTTGCGCGGCAAATAATCAGGCCGTCGCGTCCAGCCGGCCGATCGCGTAATAGCGCTCGCGCCGCTGCTTGCGCAGCGCTTCGGCGTCCATGCCGTTGAACTTGTCGAGCGCCTTGGCGATCGCCGCGCCGGCCAGTGCGATGGCTTTTTCCGGCGCACGATGAGCGCCGCCGAGCGGCTCATCGACAATGCCCTCGATCACCTTGAATTTCAGCAAATCCTGCGCGGTGATTTTCATTGCACTCGCCGCGTCTTTCGCCCGGCCCGCATCGCGCCAGAGGATCGAGGCCGCGCCCTCCGGGCTGATCACCGAATAGATCGCGTGCTCCAGCATCAGCACGGTGTTTGCCGCAGCAATCCCAAGCGCCCCGCCGCTCATCCCTTCGCCGACGATCGCCGCAACCATTGGCGTGCCCAGCGTCAGGCAGCGCTGCGTCGAGCGGGCGATGGCTTCGCCCTGGCCGCGCTCTTCGGCGCCGATGCCCGGATAGGCGCCTTGCGTATCGACCAGCGCGATCACCGGCAGGTTGAACTTCTCCGCCAGATCCATCAGGCGCACCGCTTTGCGATAACCCTCTGGCCGGGCCGAGCCGAAATTGTGCTTCAGCCGCTCCTGCGTCGTGCGGCCCTTTTCATGGCCGATCACCATGCACGGCCGGCCGAGAAACTTGCCGGTGCCGCCAAGGATCGCCGCGTCTTCAGCAAAACTCCGGTCGCCCGACATCTCCACGAAATCGGTTACCAGCGCGGCGACGTAATCTTTGAAGCGGGGCCGATCCGGATGGCGCGCCACCTGCGTCTTCTGCCAGGGGTCGAGCTTGGAATAGATATCTTCGAGCTGCTTGGATGCCTTCTGCTTCAGCCGCGAAAGCTCCACGCCCATCGCCTCGGCGCCGGAGCTTTCGGCCAGCGCGCTCAGTTCTTCGATCTTGGTTTCGATCTCGGCGATCGATTTTTCGAAATCCAGATAGGTCAGCAAGGCAGGATCCGGGCTGGGCCAGGGCGGGAGGCCAAAAATCGGGCGGACCATGACCAAACGGGGTGCGAAGGGCAAGGCTTCGCCCCCCTCGCGCGGCGCCTCTTGCGCCGGTTCGCCACGCCCGTTAACGCCGATTGGGCCGTTGGGGTGAACACAATGAAAACGCCGCGCTCGTTCTTCAAGCCGCTCGCGATCGGCGCACCGCAACCCTTGCATGAATTGCCCGTGCGCCTGGAGCGGATGATCCACTTCGTGCCGCCGCACCTGGACAAGGTCCGCGCCAAGGTTCCCGAGATCGCGGCGACCGTGGATGTCATCCTCGGCAATCTCGAAGACGCGATTCCGGCAGATGCGAAGGAAGCCGCGCGCGCCGGCTTCATCGAGATGGCGCACAAGACCGATTTCGTAAAACTTGGCGTGGGCCTGTGGACGCGGATTAACTGTCTTAATTCGCCGTGGCATCTGGACGACGTGACGGAAATCGTCGCCGGCGCCGGTCAGAAGCTCGATGTGATCATGGTGCCCAAGGTAGAGGGCCCGTGGGACATCCACTACATGGATCAATTGCTCGCGCTGCTTGAAGCAAAGCACGCGATCAAGAAGCCGATCCTGCTGCACGCAATTTTGGAAACAGCAGAGGGCATGACGAATGTCGAAGCCATCTGCGGCGCCTCTCCGCGCATGCACGGCATATCGCTCGGTCCGGCCGACATGGCCGCCAGCCGCAAGATGAAAACCACGCGCGTCGGCGGCGGCCATCCCGGCTACCGCGTCATCGAAGATCCGCGCAGCGACGGCGCCCCGCGCGGCAGCGTGCAGCAGGATTTATGGCACTATACATTCGCGCGCATGATCGACGCCTGCGTGATGTATGGGCTGAAGCCGTTCTACGGGCCGTTCGGCGCGATCGACGATCCCGAAGGCTGCGAACAGCAATTCCGCAACGCTTACCTCATGGGCTGCGTCGGCGCGTGGAGCCTGCATCCCAGCCAGGTTGCGATCGCCAAGAAGGTGTTCAACCCCGACGTCGAGGAAGTTCTGTTCGCCAGGAAAATCCTCGCCGCCATGCCGGACGGGCAGGGCGTGGCGATGATCGATGGCAAAATGCAGGACGACGCCACCTGGAAACAGGCCAAGGTCATCGTCGATCTCGCCAAACAGGTCTCCGCGCGCGATCCGGAGATGAAGGCCGCTTACGGGTTCTGACCTTTGCCGCGGGCGGATCGCTGAAATAGCCAGTTTCGCTCTGCCCACGGGCCCAAACAGTGCTAACGTAGCGGCTGGGGCGCGCCAGGGAGCAAGGCTATGGGCATTCTTTTCGTCTTTCCACTGCTGGCCATCCCGGCGGTGATCTATGCGGTGCTGGTGGCTACCCGCGGGGCGGGGGCGACCGAATATCTCGCGACGCAGGTATTCGCGATCGATATGGCCGGCGGCACCAAATGGGTGCTCACCCACGGCCATCTCTACATCATTCTGGCGATCATTTGCCTGTTCATCGAGATCATCAAATCGGTCCGCCCGACGACGCAGGCGATGATTGATCTTTCGCTTTCCGTCGGCCTGTTCGTGATCATGCTGGTGATGTTCCTGCTCGTGCCCGGCTTCGGCACGACGGAATTCTTCCTGATCATGCTGATGAGCATTCTCGATTTCATGGCCGGCGCGATCGTGATGGTGTCGTCCGCAAAGCGGACGGTTGAATACGACCGGAACTAGCTGAGCTATCTCGCTCTCTCCTCACCAGTTCAGTTGCAACAGCGATACGGATTGGCGCGGCATGATCGTATCGACGGTCACCGCGCCGTCGCGCACATCAATCCAGCGCGGCGATTCCAGTAATTCCAGTCCGTCCCTGGCTTTGAGGCGGGCATATTGCTCCGCGCTGGGCTTCTGGGGCGAACCCATCGCCTGCCACACTGTATAGGCATTGGAGTGATCGTCATCGATGCGGTAGTGCGACAGCCGCACCCGCGTCACGCCCCTGGGGATGCCGCGGATGGTGATGGCGGCGGGTGCGGCGGGCGCGGGTTTTTCCGCATCGTGATAATTCCAGATCATCACCGCCGCTTCACGCCCGTCGATGGCTGCCATCGCGTCCACATCGGCCGCGTCGCGCACGCCATTGGCCATGATCGCATCCAGCGCCACCTGGCCGGTGCTGACGGCGGCGACGCGGCTGCCGCGCAGCATCGCCGCCATGCGGAAGAAATTCATCACCGGCTTGTCGATGCCGTTGGTCGAGATGGAGCGGAATTCCTCGAAATAGTCCTTGTCCTCGAATTCGAAGGACCAACTCAGCATCGAAATCACGTTCGCCTTGCGCCGGTCCGCCAGTTCGAACATGCCCTTATATGCCGCTGCGGTATAAGCGGGATAGACCGTGCCATTACGATAGGCGTTGGCCGGATTAACCTTGGACGTGCAGGCGGCGCAGCCCTCGGGATCGGCCTCACTCAGGATGATCGGCAGCGCGCGCAGTCTGGGATAGCGCGACACGATCTCGAACCCCTTGTCCATATCGTTCAATTCCTTTGCCAGGCCCATCCGCACCACGCCGTCGGTAACGGACGGTCCGCCCTTGGCATGGAACGAGATGAAATCCATCGGCACGCGTCCGCCTGTGGCGGCGCTCTTGCCGTTGGCGACATGGGCCAGGAAATCGTCGAGGAATTTACGCGCCTTGGGGTCCAGCGGTCCGGTGCTGGCGGGTCCGCCCACTTTGGCGCCGGGCAACGCCGCGCGCGCGCCCGCCACGGCATGATCGTACAGCTTCCAATAGTCTTCCGGCGCGCCGTGCCAGTAACCGATATTCGGCTCGTTCCAAACTTCGAAATACCAGGTCAGCACCGCCGCGCGGCCGTAGCGCTGCACAAGATGGTCGGTGACGACGCGAATCAATTCCTGCCATTTGGCGTAGTCCTTGGGCGGGCTTGAAACGGCGCCGGCGGTCGTGCGGCCGGGATAGTGAATCTGGTATTCGCCGCTTTCGCGGGCCAGATCCTTCGGCATAAAGCCCAATTCGACCATCGGGCGCACGCCCGCGGCCCGGTATTCATCGAAGATGCCGTCCAATATCTTGAAGTCATAGACGGGACGGCCCTGGGCGTCTTCGCTATAGACGTTGGTGGAACTCCATTTCAGCTCGGCCACGCCATTGCCCGATGTGAGCAGATGATGGGCGCGGATATAAACCGGCGCGGGGCTTAGATCGCGCAGCGCGCGCAACAACTTCTTGCCGTCGCGGCCGGTGGTGTAGTTTGCTTCGTCATAGCCAAACCAGGCGTACGCCGGTTTCGCCGGCCCCAGCTTTCGGTTCAGATCGACGCTGATGGAAACCGCTCGGTCCTGCGGCGCGTTCGTCTGCGCCACGGCGCCGGCGCCCGCCAGCGCCGCCAACAGCGCGCTCATAATCGCGTATCGCATTCCCATCCCCGTTGGCGCGGCTTGTGTACGCCGCCGCTGCCTGAGACGATAACCTCACCGGCGGCGAAGGCAAACCAAGGCGTTGCGGTCGCCCGCGCCTTAGCGCCGCCGCTTCGCCAGCGGGTGTGCGCTGTTCACCAACGCCTTCAGCCGGCCATCGGCCACATGCGTATATATTTGTGTCGTCGCGATATCGGCGTGGCCGAGCAATTTTTGCACGGTGCGCAAATCGGCGCCGCCTTCAACCATGTGCGTCGCGAACGCGTGGCGCAGCACGTGCGGAGAGACGCGCGCCGGGTCGATTCCCGCTGCGCGCGCCGCATAGCCAAGGATTTGCGCCACGCGCCGGCGGGTCATGCGTCCGCTCTTTGCGGTCGCGGAAGGAAACAGCCAGCGCTCGGCGCGCTCGCGCTTGGCCGGTTCTTTCGGCAGAAAACTTTCGCGCACGGTCAGATAAGCGGAGAGCGCCTCAAGCGCCTTGCCGCCCAGCACGACGAGCCGTTCCTTGCCGCCCTTGCCGAGAATGATCATGTGCCGCTGGCCCGGTTTCGGCGCCGCCTTCAGCGGCAGATCGACCAGTTCGGAAACCCGAAACCCGCCGCCATACAGCAATTCCGCCAGCGCCCGGTCGCGCAGCCCCGAAGAATCTGCGCGCGCGCCGGCCGCTTCGATCAGCTTCTCGATCTCGGGCCCATCCAGCGTGCGCGGCAATGTCTGTTCGCGCTTGGGCGTTTCCAGCAGCGCCGTCGGATCGTCGTTGCGCATTCTTTCGAGCAGAAGAAAACGGAAGAACTGCCGCAGCGCCGAAAGCCGCCGCGCCGCTGTGGAGGTCGCCAGCTTTCGTTTGCCGAGGTGGGCCGCATAAGCATGCAGATCCTCGGCGCTCGCTTTGTCCAGGTCGCGCCCGCGCTTGGCGGCGAACGCATCGGCGTCCATCAGGTCGCGCGCATAGGCGTTCAGCGTATTGGCCCGCGCGCCGCGTTCAGCCGACATCATTTCGAGGAATGCTTCGATGCGCGGGGCCGCGCTCACGAAATCCCGCCGGCGATCATCGCCTCAACCGCCACGAGGCGGGCGGCGTCCATCAATCCGGCCTCTCGCAACGCCGTGATCGCCGCGACCACGGAATCGATCTCGACCTTTTCAGCGCCTGGCGCCAGAGCGGCGGCGGCGTAGAGCGCCGTTTCGCCCTGCGCCTTGCGTTGCGAAGCCTCGGTCGCCTTGGCGAGGGACGCTGCGTCCGCCTTCACTGTAGCGGCCACCGGCGGATTGGCGTTGACGAAGCCGGCTGCCGGCGCTGGCGGCGGCACGCCGAGCGCGGTGAGGATCGCCACGTCGCGCGAAGCGCGCTTGAGCGAAAGGCCGCTGGCAAGATTGATCCGGCGCTCCAGCACCACTTTCGCGGTTTCGATATTGCCCTGGCCGGCCGCCACCAGCGCCGCATCGAGCGCGCTGCGCGCCGATTCCGACGTCGGCGCCTGGCTCTGGACGAGCAGGTTGCGCCATTCGGCGGCGCTCTTGTAATCGCCGGTCGCCAGCATCGCGCGCGCCATGCCGAGACCGGCAGCCGCTGTGGTCGCATCTTTCGGCAGCGCCGCGATATCGCCCGCCAGCGCGCGCGCAACGGCGATGTAGTCGGCATAGGTCACTACGCCGCTCAGCGCGGTTTCGATCGCCAGCGCGCGTGCGGCGGGTTTGTCCTCGGCCGCCGCGACGGTCTTGATCGCGACAACCGCCGACGGAATCGGCGCGCCCTTGGCGGCTTTGATGTTCACGCCCGCCGCAAATGCCGCGCGTCCCGTGCGTCCGTCGATGGCGCCGGCGCGCAGTGAAGCAAGCGCCGCCTCAACGCGCACTGCCGGCATCGCGGAGTCGGACCGGGCGACCGCGCTCTGCGCCAGGATCGAGGCGCCGACCAGCGGCTTGGCCGCCGGCTTGAACGCGCCAGCCAGAGACACCGCGGCGTCCAGCGAATTATCGTATTTGGCGACCGGCTTGGCTTTCGAATCCGGCGCCAGCGCCAGCAGCGCGCTGAACAGCCAGGGATCGTTCACGCCAGCAGTGCGCGCTACGTCCAGCGCGAGTTCGGCGCCGGGGCCATCGCCTGAGGCGGCGGCGCAAAACGCGCGCAGCCGAAGGAAGAATCCATCGGCGGCCAGCGCCGCGCTCGCCGCTGGCGGTATCGCCTGGCCGCGCCGGCACGCATCGTCATTGCGGCCGCGCGCAAGATCGGATTGTGCGGCAAACATCGCGATGCTCTTGTCGGCGGCGGCGACGGGCGAGGCGGCGACCATGGTTGTGATTTCGTCGGCGGCGCCGAATCGTCCGAGCGCGGCAAAGCGCTTGCGCGCCGCATCCGCGGCCGCCGCTTCACTGCCGGCCGGCGCCGCGCCGGGCGCGAGCATCGCGCCGCGTGCAAGGCGGTTGGCGGCGGGCGATGCGTAGGGTTGCGTCGCCTTATCGAGCAGTGCGCCGACCGCCGCCGCATCGCTGTTGTTCCACAGCGTTGTAGGCAGCAATTTCTCGCTCGCCGCGCCGACTTCCCAGGCGCTGAAAGCGCGCAATTCGCTGCTTTCCACGGCGGTGGTGCGCACCACCGCTGCTGGCGTGGGCGCCGCGTCGGCGAGGGTCTGTGTCGGCGTCTGGGCGCCGGCGGGAGCGGAAAGCCCGATAGCAAGGGCCGAAAGGCTAATTGCCCAGCGCATTAGGCAACTCCACGCGTGTTTCGTGTTTAGGGGGATTTATTCCGTCAGCGACATGATCCAGGTAAGCCACGCCGCTTAACAGGATGATAACAATTAATCCCATCAAATACAATGTCTTACGGTCACCGCGCCGACCGATTGCGCGCACGCTGGAGCGTCTGCGACGTCTGAACAAGACAGGCCTTCCAAGTCCGATTTGCCCTGATTCGGGGTTTGTTGCGATGCCGGAAGAATGCCAGCAAAATGAGGCGAGTTTCTAGCGCCAGTTACGCGCCGCGCAGCGCCGCCGGCAAGAGGATGAAAAGTGAGCCGCCCCCTGGTCTCTGGATCTGACGGCGCCGCGCCGGAAGCGCCGGACCGAGCGGCCCGGTTGCGCGCCCTGGCGACGGAACTGAAAGTCGATCGCTCGATCGTGCTGGTCGGTATGCCCGGCGCGGGCAAGACCGCGATCGGGCGCCGGACGGCGCAGGCGCTCGATCTGCCGTTCAAGGACGCCGATTCCGAAATCGAGGCGGCCGCCGGCCGCACCATTCCGGAAATTTTCGCCGAACGCGGCGAAAGCGATTTCCGCCGCGGGGAGCGGCTGGTGATCGCCCGCCTGATCCGGAAAAATCCGCCGCTTGTCCTCGCCACGGGCGGCGGCGCCTATATGAACGCCGAAACCCGCGCCCTGCTGAAGGAGATGGCGGTGACGGTGTGGTTGCGCGCCGATTTCGAGGTTTTGCTAAGGCGGGTCGAGCGGAAACCGCACCGTCCCCTGTTGCAGGCCGACGTCAGGGGAAAGCTGGCCCGGCTCATGGAAGAGCGCCACCCCGTTTACGCCGGCGCCGACATAACGGTCGATTCGGGCGCCGGGCCCCATTCGGCGGCCGTGGAATCCGTCCTCACGGCGCTGAAGCCCTATTTCGGCGCGGATCGAACAGCGGCATGACCGCTTCCATGCAGACCATCACCGTTCCGCTGGGCGCCCGCAGCTACGATGTCGTGATCGGCGAGGGGCTGCTGGCCCGCGCTGGCGCGCTGATCGCGCCGTTCGCGCCGCGCAAGCGTGTGTTCGTTGTTACCGATGAGAACGTCGCGCGCTTGCATTTGCCGGCTTTGCGCGCCGCGCTCCAGAGTGAGGGCATTGCTTGCCAGGAGATCGTGCTGCCGGCTGGCGAGCACACCAAACGATTCGCCGCGCTCGAAGATCTGTGCGGTCAGCTTATCGCCGGCGAGATCGACCGCAGGGATTTGGTGGTTGCGTTTGGCGGCGGCGTGATTGGCGATCTGGCCGGATTTGCCGCCGGCATCGTCAAGCGCGGCGTCGATTTCGTACAGATTCCCACGACACTGCTGGCGCAGGTCGATTCCTCGGTCGGCGGCAAGACCGCGATCGACACGCCCGCCGGAAAGAATCTCGTCGGCTTGTTCTATCAGCCGCGCCTGGTGCTGGCCGATATCGACGTGCTGGCCACCTTGCCCGAGCGCGAAATGCTCGCCGGCTATGCCGAAATCGTGAAATACGGCCTGATCGACGATCCGGCGTTCTTTGATTGGTGCGAGGCCTATGGCGCCGCGATCAGGGAAGGCGCGCGCGACACCATCGCGCAAGCGGTGGCGATTTCGGTGAAGGCCAAGGCGCGCATTGTCGGCGCAGATGAGCGCGAAAGCGGCCAGCGCGCGCTGCTCAATCTCGGCCACACCTTCGCCCACGCGCTGGAGACGTGCGCCGGCTACGACGGCGCGCTGCTGCACGGCGAGGCGGTTGGCGTCGGCCTTGCGCTCGCGTTCGATCTTTCCGCCGCGCTCGGATTGTGCGCGCGTCCGGAATCGGCGCGCGTGCGCCATCACCTGGAGCGCATGGGCTATGGCCTCGACCTGCGCACGCTACCCGGCGGTCCGTACAGTCCGGACGCCCTGCTTGCGGCAATGACCCATGACAAGAAAAACGAAAGCGGCAAGCTGACGTTCATTCTCGCGCGCGGCATCGGTCGTGCGTTCGTAAGCAAGGATGTCAGCCCGGAGGCAGTGCGCGCGTTGCTTTCGGCCGAACTGGCGGCGGCCTGACATGCAGGCGCTGTTGGCCAATTGGCAGGTCATCGTAGCGGCGCTCGGCGCGGCGGCGCTGTGCGCGGCGGTGCTTGCGGTCATCTCCGGTTTTTTCTCCGCCGCTGAAACCGGTCTGACCGCCGCCTCGCGCGCGCGGATGCATCAGCTTGAACGGGAAGGCGACAAGGGCGCCATGCGCGTCAACGCGCTGTTGGACAAGCGCGAACGCACGATCGGCTCCCTGCTGCTGGGGAACAATCTGCTCAACACGCTCGCCGCGGCGGTCACCACATCGCTGCTTGCAGCGCCCTTGGGCGATTTTGGCGTCGCGGTGGCGACCGGCGTGACGACGATCATCGTGCTGATCTTCGCCGAAGTGCTGCCGAAGACCTACGCCATCGCGCATCCCGACAAGACAGCGCTTTTCGTTGCGCCCGCGGCGCAATTTTTCGTACGGGTCTTGTCTCCCGCGGTTTCGGCCGTGCAGTTCATCGTGTCGCGCACGCTGATCCTGATGGGCGCAACGCCCCAGGCCACGCCTGACGCCTACGCCGCCAACGAAGAAATTCGCGGTGCGGTGGAGCTGCACGCGGAAGAAGGCAATGTGGAGCGCACGCAGCGCGACCGCCTGCGCGGCGCGCTCGACCTTGGCGATCTCACCGTCGCGGACGTGATGGTCCATCGCAAGAACATGAAGATGATCGAAGCCGATCTGCCCTCGCGCGAGATCGCCGAGCAGGCGATGGCCAGTACGCACACGCGCATGCCGCTCTGGCGCGACGATCCGGAGAATATCATCGGCGTGCTGCACGCACGCGATCTGCTCCGCGCCGTCACCGAAAACGGACTCGACAACGTCGAGATCGCCAACGTCATGCGCGAGCCGTGGTTCGTACCGCAGACCACCAGCGCCGAAGATCAGCTCGCCGAATTCCTCCGGCGGCGCGAGCATTTCGCGTTCGTCGTGGATGAATACGGCGCGCTGATGGGGCTGGTGACGCTGGAAGACATCCTGGAGGAGATTGTCGGCGATATTCGCGACGAGCATGACGTCGCCGTTCAGGGCGTGCGGCCGCAGCCGGATGGCAGCGTGAATGTCGATGGCTGGGCGCCGATCCGCGATCTCAACCGCGCAATGGATTGGAACTTGCCCGACGAAGAAGCGGTCACCGTCGCCGGCCTCGTGATGCACGAGGCGCAAGCGATTCCCGAGCCGGGGCAGGTGTTTTCCTTCCACGGCTACCGCTTCCACATCCTGCGCCGCACGCGCAACCAGATCACCGCGCTGCGCATCGTGAAAGAACAGGAAGCGCTGGAGAGCTGAGAA
Organism: Caulobacterales bacterium; assembly: GCA_035549875.1. Taxonomy (GTDB): domain Bacteria; phylum Pseudomonadota; class Alphaproteobacteria; order Caulobacterales; family Aquidulcibacteraceae; genus JAKFWI01. The sequence goes on along the minus strand of DASZPV010000035.1, from coordinate 4,848 downwards.
TGGCGCCGCCGTTGAAAGTGTTTGTCACGCGCATCGGCCTTGATGAAGTCGCCGTCGCCGCGACGAGCCAGAAGGCCGCGCTCGCCGCGCTAGGCGTCCACGCCAATCTGTTTGCTGAAGGGTCCGCCGGCATTACGCATGATGTCGAACTCGTGCGCCACGCGCTCGCGCGCCCCGGTGAAATCGTGCGCAGGCGCATCGATCTCAGCGCCATCGACAAGGCCCGGCCAAAGCGCGCGGCAAAATCCGCGCCCGTGCGCAAAGCGACGCCGCCGCCAATGCGCGATCTCGCCGCCGAGCGCGAAGCCAAGGCCGCGGTCAAGGCGGCGGAAAAAGCGCTGGAGGCGTTCGAGCGCGAAACGCGCCGCACGCTGGAGTCCTTTGAAGAAGAGCGCCGCGATCTGGACGAGCGCGAGACGCGCTTCAAAACCGGCGTGGCCGCCCGCCGCAAACGGTTGAAGGAGGCGCTCGCCGCCGCGGAGCGGGGTTTGCGCTAGCTACTCCCCTGGCGCCTTCAGCTCCAGCGCCAGGGCGTGCAGGCCGCCGGCGAATTCTTCCTTCACAGCTTCGTTCACCGCCCGCTGCCGCGCCAGGCGGCTCAGGCCCGCGAACGCGGCGGCGGTCATCCGGACGCGATAGTGCGTTTGGCCTTCCGTCCCGGCGCCGGCATGGCCCGCATGGCTGGCGCTTTCGTCGACCACATCCAGCGCCAGGGGCGAAAAGGAAGCTTTAAGGGTTTCTGCTAGACGCTCCTGACGTGAACAAATTGGGGGATGTGATGATTTCACGCCTGTCAATTCCTTGCCGGCGCCCAATGCGGCGCCCATAGTTCCCTCATGGTCGCTTTCCCATATAAGCCGAAATTCGTCGATATCCGGGTCAAACGCCCCGGTGCTAAGGAGCCGCGCCTCCAGGAAACCAACCAGATCCCCTGCGATCACGTGGGTTGTGGCAAGCCCGGCGGCAACAAGGCCCCCAAATCGACGGGAAAAGGCGAGTACTGGTCGTTCTGCGTCGAGCACGCGGGCGAATATAATCGCCGCTACGATTTCTTCCGCGATATGTCCCCGGCCGAACTCGCCGCCCACCGGCGCGGCGAGGAAATCGGCCATCGGCCGACCTGGTCGTTCAAAGCCACCCGCGGCGACCGTGTGTCGGCCAGCCGCGTTGGCCGCGGCGCCAAGACTGACGATAAGTTCGGCCTGTTCGGCGATCAGACGCGCGCCAGGGCCCCCGCCAAGCCGCGCAAGAAGACAGTGGGGCGTATCCAGGGCATGGCGCTCGACGTATTGGGGCTCGAAGAAAACGCCGACCCAAATACGATCCGCCTGCGCTACGCCGAACTGGTCAAGCGTTACCACCCGGATTCAAACGGCGGCGACCGCTCCGCTGAAACGCAGCTCCAGAAGGTCATCCGCGCCTTCAAGACGCTGAAGGCCGCGGGTATGGCTTAGGCCGACGACTTGGGTCCGTCGGGGAACCCGTCAATTCATTCTGCCGTTACCATCCAACAGTCGCGCGAATGCGCGTGCTGTCTGTATTGGCGGCGCTGCTTTCAGGCGTCGGGCGCATGCCGGGCGGCGCGCTGGGCTATAGTCGGGGTTGGCACTTATGCGTGGGTCGATAGGTTGATCGTGAGAAGAACTGACTCTTCGCGCCTACGCTTCGCCAGCCGTCCCCAACGGCTGGCGTTCGCGTATGGTGAGCGAAGGCCGATTGTTCAGGTCGGAGACCGAAAAGCCGGCGATGTTCTTGTAGTTCGCCGCAACGCCTTCGAGTTCTTCGCGGCTTAGCACGTCCTCCACCGCCTTGAATCCGCCGGGCGCGCGCTCATGGGCCCATTGCATGACCTGTTCTGGACCGTTGCCGCGGTTGGACAACACGATCCGCCCCGTAGCCGGCCGGCGTTTGGCTTCATAGGCCGCGAGCGCCTCATCGACATCGGCGTGCGTGGCCAATTCAAACGCTAAAGTGCGTGCATCGAGCACGGCTTGCGATGCGCCATTCGAGCCTACCGGGTGCATCGGGTGCGCCGCATCGCCCAGCAGCGTCGTGCGCCCGAACGTCCAGCGGTCAACCGGATCGCGATCGACCATGGGATATTCGAATACGCGGTCGGCGTTGCGGATCAGGCCCGGCACGTCGAGCCAGCCGAACGCCCAGGATTCGAATTGCGGCAGGAAATCCTCAAGCCGGCCGGCGCGGTTCCAATCTTCCCGCCGCCAGGCGAATTCCTCGGGATATTCCAACTCGGCGATCCAATTGGTGAGCGAACGGCCGCGCGCGGCGGTTTCGCGGCTGATCGGGTAGCAGACGAATTTCTGCGCCTGATGGCCGCTCATCACCATGGTGGCGCCGCCAAGAAACGGATCGCTCTCGGTCATGCCGCGCCACAGGATGCGCCGGTTCCATTTCGGCGCGCCTTCGTTGGGATAGAATTGCGCGCGCGCCGCCGAGTGGATGCCGTCGGCCGCAACGATAACCTCGGCGCTCTCGCGCTTGCCGGAACGGAAGATCGCTGTAGCGCCGCGGTCTCCAGTCTCGACGGAAGCTAGCGCATCGCCGAAATGCACGCTTTCCTGGCCGAGCCGTTCGAGCACGGCGTCGAGCAGGATCATCTGCAGTTCGCCGCGATGGATCGAATATTGCGGCCAATGATAGCCCGCCGCCTTGCCGCGCGGCTCGGACCAGATTTCCTGGCCGTGGGCGTTGGAATAGAGCAGCCTCTGGCAGGCGATCGCGGTTTCGGCTAGGCGCTCCTCAAGCCCCAGTTCGACCAGTTCCCGGCAGGCATGCGGCAGCACGTTGATGCCGACGCCAAGCGCCTTGATCTCAGGCGCCGCCTCGAACACCTCGATGTCCTGGAGGCCGGCGGCGTGGAGGCTAAGGGCGGCGGTCAGCCCGCCGATGCCGCCGCCGATGATGATGACCCGCATGCGCTCCCCCTGGGCGTCAGGCGCCCTTGGTCTTTATCAACACATGAATTTGGCGAGCACAATGGCGCTCTCCCGGGCTATGGCGCCCTTAGCGCGGGGGCAGGGCTTTATCTGGTGGTTGCGGCCGTGCTTAAACCGCTTTGCCGCGGCCTCCTTGCCGCCCCCTGGAAAGCCGCATCCGCATAATGAGCACCGCCGACGACCTGATCGCCCTGAACCCGGACAAGACCGTCTCCGCCCGCGATTTCGGCGTGGACAGCGATATGAAAATCCCCGCGTTCAGCAAGCCGAACGAATATGTGCCCGAGCGGGACGAAGCCTATCGCTTCGACCCGCAGACCACGCTTGCCGTGCTGGCGGGCTTTGCCTTCAACCGGCGCGTCATGGTCCAGGGCTATCACGGCACCGGCAAGAGCACGCATATCGAGCAGGTGGCCGCGCGGCTCAACTGGCCGCTGATCCGGATCAACCTCGATAGCCACGTCTCGCGCATCGATCTCGTCGGCAAGGACGCGATCGTGCTGAAGGACGGCAAGCAGATCACCGAGTTCCGCGAAGGCATTCTGCCGTGGGCGCTGCAGCGCCCCGTGGGCATCTGCTTCGATGAATATGACGCGGGCCGGCCCGATGTGATGTTCGTGATCCAGCGCGTGCTGGAAGCCAGCGGCAAGCTCACGCTGCTGGACCAGAACCGCGTCATCAGCGCGAACAAATATTTCCGCTTGTTCTCGACCACCAATACGGTGGGCCTCGGCGATACGACGGGCCTCTATCACGGCACGCAGCAGATCAACCAGGGCCAGATGGACCGCTGGTCTATCGTCACCACGCTGAACTATCTGGAGCATGACGCGGAAGCGGCGATCGTGCTCGCCAAAGCCGGCAAGGCCTACGACACCGCCGAAGGCAAGCGCATGATCAGCGCCATGGTGCGCGTCGCCGATTTCACCCGCAACGCCTTCATGAACGGCGACATCTCCACCGTGATGAGTCCGCGCACCGTGATCACCTGGGCCGAGAACGCGCAGATTTTCGGCGACGTGGGCCTGGCGTTCCGCATGACGTTCCTGAACAAATGCGACGAGCTGGAGCGCCCGACCGTGGCGGAGTTTTATCAGCGCGCCTTTGGCGCGGATTTGCCGGAAGCGGCGACGAGGGTGAAGGTGGCTTAGGGCGTGGCTCTGCTAACACGGCGTATTCCTAAGCTCGCTCGGTATGCTTAGGTGGGTCGCGGCAAGGTCGCATTGGGAGGGGGACATGCGGTTCGGATTTCTAATTGTTTGCGCTGCACTCTTAAGCGGCTGTTCGATGACATTGCCGGTGCGCGGGCTGTTGCAGAATTCTCCGGAGACGTTCACTGGCACAGCGACAGGCTACCTCGGCGGATCGGGAAACCTTAAGGTGACTATGAGCACGGGCGCGACATGCGACGGTGATTTTGTCTATGTCACTTCGCGTCAGGGCGATGGAACCTTTAAGTGTTCGGATGGTCGCAGCGGACCGTTTTCATTCGTCTCAACAGGTACTCGGGGCACTGGTGTGATGAGCGTTGTTGAGTCAGCCAGTCCGTGAGATAAAGCCGCGCCATGGGCAAATTTGAACGCATCTTCGCCGCGTTGGAGGCGCTTCCGGAGGACCGGCGCGAGGAGATCGCCGCTGTCCTCGAAGACCTGTTCTACGGTGATGTGCATCCCCGCGAATATGCGTTGAGCGACGAACAAATCGCCGACCTCCTAGAGAGCGTTCGCGACACTGAGACCGAAGCATTTTTCGCCTAGGTAGCGGACTCATAAGCTCTCATCCATAGCCGGGCCGAGGCGAGGGCGACGGCGGCGAGGAAGTTCCGCGCCAGCTTGTCGAAGCGGGTCGCGACGCGTCGGAAATGCTTGAGCTTGTTGAAAAAGCGCTCGAC
>DASZPV010000034.1:0-6120 GCA_035549875.1 Caulobacterales bacterium | reverse complement strand
CCCGGGGAGGGTGATCCATTTTGTCTTGGTCCGAGTGAGTAAGTCCGGCTGCGCCGACCCTCCCCTCGCGGGGAGGGTGATCGCCCGCCTTGTTTTTCCCGCAAAGGCTGTCAGGCGGCAATCTCGGCAATCTCGGCACCATCGCTCAAGCCCGTGGAAAATCCGCCGAGGCTTGTGATTTCTATCGCCGATCGCTGGCGCTCTACGAAGGCATGGGCGCGGGCGCGTCGCAGAATGCCGGCGTCGCGCGCAATAACATCACGCAAGTCTGCCCGCGCTGAGGCGCAGTTATTGCACTACCAATACCCGATCATGCGGCCGGCGGCGATGGCGGTGAGCCAGCAGGCGAGCGAGATGCCGCCCAGCCAGGCGAACGTCCTCTCCTCGCTGGGAGAGAAGGCGCGCGTGTGGCGTTGCCGCCACGCCGTTTGGCGGCTCGCGATCGCCGCATTCGCCAGCGCCAGCGCGATCGCCGGGAATTTGATCAGCAGGAAGGGATTGCCGGCATAATCCGTGGCGTTGGTCGAGATCATGCAGATGCCGGCGGCCGCCGCGACGCAAAAGCCGGTCACGGCGATTGGCGTCGTGACCGCGCTGAGTTGGGCTATGGAGATCGTCTTCCACGCGCCGAGCAGCCGCAAATCCAAAATCAGCATCGCGCCGAACAGCGAAGCCACGCCCAGAATGTGGATCAGATTGACGACGCCGTAAGTCCATACGCCGGAACTGCGCATCGCCTCGCCCAGCGGCGAGCCGTGCAGCCATACAAAGACTGCATAAATCGCGCTTCCCGGCTCCGTCAGCCCGCCCATCACGTTCGATCGGGATAGACGTTGAACACTTTGCCTTCCCAGGTGACGCGTTCGGTTTTGATCTCGAAGCGCTTCATGTCGCTGTTGCGGTGGCCGTGAACCATGACCGTGGCGCCGAGCGGAATGGAATTTTCCTTGAGGCCCGCCCGGTCTGTGCGCGCCGGCGGGGCGAGGGTGATGTCCCACACCTGGCCGTTCTTGTCCTTGATCTGCATGGTGGCGTGCGGGCCGGCCAGGCTGACCTGTTTGACCACCGTGCCGGTCAGTTCAAATTCAGCTTCCTGGTTGCCGCCCCAGCCGTGATGGGCGAATGCGGGTGCGGCGGTCAGCGAGAGCAGAGCAAACGCCGCCGCGATGGGCAGCAAACCCCGATTCAGGTTCATCAAAACCTCCTGCGGTTTGGGATGGGGCGAGTGTGACAGACAGGCGCTCAAGGCGTCAATGCACGATGGCGCGAGCGCCGGGCCTGGCGATAGCCTCTCCCCATCGCCCGGTTTATTCGCTACTTTGGAACAGATGGCGGGGGCGCGATTGAACTTCAGGCTCATCCTTTTTGCGCTGCTGGGCGTTTTCAGTTTCGCCATGCCCGCGCGCGCGCAATCGTTCGTCGAACCGGAGATGGTGGTCGTGCCCGGCGGCTCGTTCGTGATGGGCGCGCCTGCGGGCGAAGAAAACCGAAGCAGCAACGAAGCCCCGCGGCGGAAAGTAACGATCCGCGCCTTTGCGGTGTCGAAATACGAGGTCACGTTTGCGCAATGGGATGCGTGCGTGGCGGGCGGCGGTTGCAATGGCTATCGGCCCGATGATCTAGGCTGGGGGCGCGGCGATCTGCCGGTGATCAATGTGTCGTGGGACGATGTGCAATCCTATCTGGCCTGGATCAATGGGCGCGTCGGCGGCCAGCGCTTTCGGCTGCTGACGGAAGCTGAATGGGAATATGCCGCGCGGGCGGGTTCGAAAGCGGCATTTGCCTGGGGCGCTTCGCCCAGCCACAAATACGCAAATTATGGCGCAGAGACGTGTTGCGCCGGCTTTGAAGAGGGCGCCGACCGCTGGGTGAATACGGCGCCGGTTGGTTCTTTCCCCGCCAATGCGTTTGGCCTTCACGACATGGCCGGCAATGTCTGGGAATGGGTTCAGGATTGCTACGCCGATTCCTATGCCGGCGCGCCAAGCGATGGGAGCGCAAACGAAGCGTCCTGCACCAACCGCGTTTACCGGGGCGGGTCCTGGTACTTCAGATCAAAAGGGATTCGTTCGGCCGGCCGCTACTGGGGCAGTCCAAAGCGCCGGTACAACGATTTGGGTTTCCGTCTGGCGAGATCCCTTTAACCGCTGGCGCGCCGGAGCGGATCGAGTTTCCATCCGCTCCGGCTGCCGATCGTTACTCGCCGCCGCTGCCGGGCGCAGCGACAGGCCGGTTGGCGTCCGGTCCGACTTGCGGCTTGCCCTGCGTGTTCCAGAGCGGGCCGAGTTCTTCCTTCGCGGCGCGGGTGATCAGACCCATTTCGCTGGAGTTCTGAAAGCAGGTGAAGTCCGGCCGGTCTTTCCACGCGAACGGACCGCACAGGCGTTTGCCCGCCTTGATCGCTGCATCATGTACGACATTGATCACGCGCTCATAGTCAGGCGTGCCCTTGGCGTAGCCGGTGCGATTGCCGAGATCGCCGCTGGCGGCGAACAACGCCGTAACGCCGGGGATTTTCGCGATACGGTCTGCGTCCTTCGCGCCCTGCAGCGTTTCGATCATCAGGATCAGCACCAGATTGTCGTTGACGGTGGCGCGGTAGCCGCCGGGAACGTTGCCCCACATGCGCGGGCCCGTGCCTGGGCCGCCGCCCGCGCTGCGATCGCCGAGCGGCGGAAAGAACGCCCAATTGCGAATCTTCACCGCCTCTTCGTATGAGCGCACGGTCGGCACGACGAGCACCATCGCGCCGCTGTCGAGCGCATGCTGGATTTCGCGCTCGTCGCCGTAAGCGACGCGCACGCCGGGAACGGCGCCGGCATGGGGGCAGGTGGCCCACATTTTCGCGGCCTCGCCCCAATCGCGATCGTCGTGCTGCATCTCGGTCCAGATAAAGTCGTATCCGGCGTCGGCCATCGTGCAGTAGACTTGCGGATCGGTCGCCGCGAATACCGTTCCGCCGGTGACCTTCTGGCCCGCCATCATCTTGATCATGACCGGATTCCAGATTTTGGCGTTCGCCGGCGGGCGGAACTCAGGCCCGTATTTCCACTTTGCCGGATCGAGCGGACCCTGATTGGCCGCGCCCGGCGGGGCCTTGTTTATCGCGCCGCTATCGGCGCCCTTGGCCGCCGCTAGCGGGAACGCCTGGCCCGCGCCGCCCGCGACATTATCCTCGGTTTGTGACAGCGCTGCGCCAGCGCCCAGCACCAACGCCGCTGAAACCAGCAGCGTTGCAACGAATTTGTTTCTCACGGATTTGCTCCCGATCGCCTATGTCCCTTAAGGCAGGCACCTATCAGGGCGCGTCCGCTTTGACCAATATCAAAGCGCAGTCGGGGAAAGACGCGCCGCGGCTTTACGGGAAGCCCGTTTCTGCTAAGTCTTCCCTACAATTAGAGGCGCCGGTGCGCGCCCATCAGGGGGAAGCGCCATGAGGATAAGGATCGCGCTCGCGTTTGCCGGGCTATTGGCTCTGGCGCCGCCGCTGCACGCGCAGACCGGCGCGCCGCCGGAAATTCCATTCACCGGCGATGTCGATTTCCTGAAATTGCCGCCGAACATGTATCTCGGCGAGGCGGCGGGCGTGGCGGTCAATTCCAAGGGCCACGTGTTCGTCTTCCATCGCGGCAACACCAACGGCCCCGCTTACGGCGCCGCCGCCGCGCAGCTTCTGGAATTCGACCAGACCGGCAAATACGTCCGCGAGATCGGGCGCAATCTTTACGCGTGGTCTTTCGCCCATGGCGTGCGCGTCGATCGCGAAGACAATATCTGGGTCGCCGACAAGGGCTCGGACATGGTCATCAAGTTCAGCCCGGAAGGGCGGGTGAAGCTGGTGCTCGGCCGCAAATCCGAAGCGTCGGACGAGGGCGCGCACCCGCTGGCACATCCCAATCCGCCGCTGCCCGGCGCCAACGGCACGTTCCGGCAAGTCACCGACATGACCTGGGACCAGGCCGGCAACACCTATATCAGCGACGGCTACATCAATTCGCGCGTCGTCAAGGTCGATAAGGACGGCAATTGGGTCGCCACCTTCGGCACGGCCGGAAGCGGGCCGGGACAATTCAACACGCCGCACTCCATCGCCGCCGATAGGGAAGGCAATATCTACGTCGCCGACCGCGGCAATGGCCGCATCCAGGTGCTCGGTACGGATGGTGCGGTCAAGCGCACGATCACGATCAACGTTCCCGCCCCGGCCGACTGGCGCCCGATCATGGGCCCCAAGCCCGATGTCAACGCTTCGCCCCCGCCGGGCAAGACGCAACTGCCCGGCACGCCGTGGGCGCTCTGCATTACACCGGGGCCGACGCAATACCTGTACGCCTCCGATTCCAATCCGGGCCGGATCTATAAATTGTCGCTCGACGGCAAAGTGCTCGGCTGGCTTGGAAAATCGGGCAAGCAAAAGGGCGAGTTCGGCTGGATTCACGCCATCGCGTGTCCGAGCGAAAACACATTGTACGTCGCCGAATTGCTGAACTGGCGCGTGCAGAAGCTGACGTTGCGCCCCGCGCGTTAAGCGGCGCGCGGCGTTTCCATCACTCCAGCGGTTCCAGCTTGATGATCGAGGCGCCGTGATCGTTGCCGACCCAGAACGTCACCGGGTTGGTCGCGTCCTGCACCCATACGCGGCGGATATTGGTCTCGCGCGGCAGCAGATATTCGATGATCTCGCCGGTCTTTGGGTCGAGCCGGTGAACGCGGTCGCTCAGCATCGCGCCTGACCACACCTGGCCCGTCCGATCGGCCGCCGTCATATAGGGCCCGTTCCACGGCGTCGGCAAAAGCCATTCCTTCACCGCCTCGGTCTTCGGATCCAGCATGCCGATCCGGTTGGCCCCGAATTCGGCGAACCAGAGACGGCCCTGCTTGTCGAAGCCGCCGCGGCGCGGCTTGGAATTTTTCGTCGGCGTGTACCAGACCTTGAAGTCCTTGGTTTTGGCGTCGATCCGGCCGATGTCCGCCGCCGAAAACTCAAGCACGTAAAGATTGTTTTCGCGGTCGGCCGGTATGCCGTAGGAGTTTATCCTGCGGTTCTCACCGGGGATTTTGAATACGCCCATCTTCTCCCAGGCGCCGGTCTTGGTGTCGAGCCGCAGGAACGAGTGGTCGTCCTGGTTGTTGGCCCACACCTTGCCGTCGACATGCATAGAGCCTGGCATCACCATGGAGACATGCGTGTAGTCCGTTTGCACATCGGCGGGCAGCGGATAGGCCGTCATCTTATCGGTCTTGACGTCGAACTTGGCGATGCCGCCCTGATGCATGAGCGACAGCCAGATGTTTTCGTCTTTATCGAACTCCGCCTGTAGCAGGCCCCTCGGCTGATCCGCCTTGAGCAGCGGCACGGGATAATCGGTCACCTTGCCGGTCTTGGGATCCAGCCTGCCCATGAATTGCGAACCGAAATCGGCGTACCAGGCGATGCCTTTGGAATCGACGATCACGTCGTGGGGCTGGGCGTCTTTTCGGGGCAGGTCATATTCGGTGATGATCACATGCGTGGCCTTGCCTTTGGGCCGGGGGAAGGTTTTCAGCGCGTAGTTCCAGGTGTCGCCATGGCTCAGATTGATCGTGGCCATCCATTCGGCCGCCGCCTTGACCGTGCTGCCGTCGCCGAAGGGCGTGGCGTCGTCCGAGAGGCTGCCGCGGTTGCCTTTTTTGACTTGCGGGTGTGCGGGCGTCGCCCCTTGCGAATACGTGCCCATCCGATTGATCAGCGGCGCGAATTCAGCGGCGTCGTGCTTGGAGCGCACGATGCGTTCCAGCGTGTGGCACACGCCGCAATCCCACAGATTATGTTTCTGCGCGTCGGTCCCCGGCATCGACTCCATCCACTCGGCATTGCTGAGCTGGGCGGAGAGGTCTTTGGTCGGGCCGAGTTTGATGTCGGCGACGGCGCGGGCGCTGGCGGTTACGTCGGCGGCGCCGGGGCCGATCAGGTCATAGCCGATGGCGCGTATCTTAAGATTGTAGTGCGCCGGCGCCAGTTTGGCGGCGGGAAAGGCGTAGCGGCCCTTGTCGTCGCTGACCACGGTGACGGTGATGGTGGAGCCGTCGGCCTTGGCGCTGACCAGCACGCCTTCCATCAGGCCTTCCTTGGCCGAACTC
>DASZPV010000033.1:0-3743 GCA_035549875.1 Caulobacterales bacterium | reverse complement strand
CCCCACGAGGAGGGAGGAAGGCGCATTACTTCAAGCGCGTATCTCATCCGCGCGCCTTTAGCGGCAGGCCGCGCGCGGCGGCGGCTGAATCGATGAAGCCTGTCAGGCCCGCTTCAAATACCGGTTCGTCGAGCAGGAAGGCGTCATGCCCCTTGTCGGTATCGACCTCCACATAGGAGGCTTCGCAGCCTGCCGCGATCAGCGCCCGTGCGATCGCCTTGTTGTCGGCCGGCGGATAGTGCCAGTCGCTGGTAAAAGAGAACACGCAGAACCGCGTGGCGCTGCCGCGGAACGCCTGTGCCAGTGATCCGCCGAAATCCTGCGCCAGGTCAAAATAATCGATCGCGCGGGTGATGTAGAGGAACGAATTGGCGTCGAACCGGTCCACGAAACTTTGCCCCTGATGGCGCAGGTAGGATTCGACCTGGAAATCCGCATCGAACCCGAAAGAAATCTTTTCCCGCTCCTGCAGGCCGCGATCGAATTTGCGCTTCAGCGCCGCCTCGGAAAGGTAGGTGATGTGGGTCGCCATGCGCGCGATCGCCAGGCCCTTGGCCGGGCTTGTGTCTTGCCGCGCATAATCGCCGCCGCGCCAGTCCGGATCGGCGGTGATCGCCTGCCGGCCGAGTTCGTAGAACGCGATGTTTTGCGCCGAATGGCGCGGCGCGGTGGCGATCGGCACGCAGCAGGCCACGCGCTTGGGATAGGACGCGGCCCATTGCAGCGCCTGCATGCCGCCGAGCGAGCCGCCGATCACGCAGAACAGGTCCTCGATGCCCAGCGCGTCGATCAGCATCGCCTGGGCGCGGACCATGTCGGCGACGGTGATCACAGGAAAACGCAGCCCGTAGGGCGCGCCGTCGGGCGCCAGGGAGGAGGGCCCGGACGTGCCCATGCACCCGCCCAGCACATTGGCGCAGATCACGAAGAACCGGTTGGTGTCGATCGGCCGGCCGGGCCCGACGATTCGCGGCCACCAGGCCGGCCGGCCTGTGACCGGATTGGGGGTGGCCACGAATTGATCGCCCGTCAGGGCGTGGCAGACCATTACCGCATTGGACTTTTCGGCGTTCAACTGCCCATAGGTCTCGTAGGCGATGGTAAACGGGCTCAGCACCGCGCCGCTGGCCAATTGCAGCGGCTGATCGGCGCCGAAGGCTACGGATTTCAGGCCGCCCGAGGCCGACCAGCGGCCAACGCGCGTTGCAACTTGAGTCATACGGGCGTTTCCTAGAGGAATTCGCCGCCGCATGCACGCCCAAGCCGGCGTTGGCGAACTCCACCCCAAATCCGGGCTGCAATGCACGGGGCGGGGAGAGTTCGCTCGCTTGGCCAAAGCCCTTGGCGCTTCTATGGTTGCCGATGATGGTCGATCTCGCCCGCACGCCTGTCTCGCCCGCTGAGGCCGCCGAATCGGCGATCACGGCGGCGCGGGCGGATATTGACGCGATCGATCAGAAGGTCTTGGCGCTGCTGGCCGACCGCGTGCAGGCCAATGAGGTGATCGCCGCCGCCAAGATCGCGGCCGGCGTCACCATGCCGCTCAGGCCCGCGCGCGAAGTCACCATGCTGCGCAAGCTGATCGCCGAGGCGCCGCCGGGCGTCGATCCCGATCTGATCTTCGATGTCTGGCGGGCGATGATCGCGGCCAATGTCCGCCGGCAGAAGGCGGTCGAGGTGGTCGTCCCCGAAGTGGGCGATATCGTGCGGCTGTTCGACACCGCCCGGCGTCATTTCAGCGGCGCGGCGCGAATCAATCGCCTGTCCGAAACCCGCGATGTCCTTAACCACATCGCCGAAAATGCGAGCGTCGTAGCGGTCATGCCCTGGCCTGCGCCCTCGGGCCCGGGCGCGTGGTGGGCGATGCTGACGGAGCGGCGCTATAGCAAGCTCAGCATCATCGCCGGTCTGCCGATGCGCGGGACCGGCGAGCCGGAGGCCGCCCTCGTCGCCCCCGGCGCCGTCCTCGAAGAGGCGGGCGGGGACCGCACATTCGGCCTTGCGTTCGATCCGCACCACCGCTCGATCCGGGCAATGAACGAAGCGGGCTTCAAGGCGCACGAAACCTTCCGCGTGCGCGAAACCGTGATGCTGGAAATCGAAGGCTTCGTCGCGGCGGGCGATCCGCGCGTCGCCGTGGCGATCCGACACGGGCTTGAAGGCTTCCGTGTTGTCGGCGCATACGCGCGTATCTGATCCGCCTCTTTTTCCGTAAAGCCGCTTTTTTCTCGTAAGGCTTGGCCATGCCTCCGCAGCCGCAGAAATCCGTTCTGACGATCGATCTGTACAAGGGCGGCGAAGCCACGCTTGCGGGCGTCGCCAAGCCGATCAAGCTCTCGTCCAACGAAAACCCTCTGGGTACGAGTGAGAAGGCCAAGTCCGCCTATCGCGAGGCGGCGGAAAAGCTCTGGGTCTATCCTGAAGGCAGCGCGGCTAAATTGCGCGAAGCGATCGGGCGCCGCTACGGGCTCGATCCGGCGCGCATCATCTGCGGCGCCGGATCGGACGAAATCTTCTCCATGCTCGTGCGCGCCTATATCGGGCCGGGCGACGAGGTGGTGCAAAATCAGTACGCGTTTTCGCTCTACCGCATCTTTTCGCAGGTCGCCGGCGCGATTGTGCGCTCGGCGCCCGATCGCGGCCTTACCGCCAGCGCCGACGCGATGCTGGCGGAGATGAGCGAGAAAACCAGACTGGTATTCATCGCCAATCCCAACAATCCAACCGGCACGTACATGCCGTTCGAGGAAGTGCGCCGGCTTCAGGCAGGCTTGCCGCCGCAGGCGCTGCTCGTGCTCGATGCGGCCTATGCCGAATATGTCCGCCGCAACGATTACGCCGCCGGCATCGAACTGGTCTCCGAGAACGACAACGTCATCATGACGCGCACGTTCTCGAAGATTTACGGCCTCGCCGCGCTGCGCCTCGGCTGGGCCTATGGGCCGCAGAGCGTGATCGATGCGCTGAACCGCGTGCGCGGGCCGTTCAACGTCAACGGCGCGGCGATGGCCGCCGGCGTCGCGGCGGTGGAGGATGCCGGTTTCGTTGAGAAGAGCGCCGATCTCAACGCGCGCGAACTGGCGCGCGTTGAAGGCGCGCTCAAGGCGCTGGGCCTCGATGTGCTGCCGAGCGTCGCCAATTTCACGCTCGTCCATTTTCCCGATCAGAAAAGCGCCCCAGCCGCCGATGCGTTCCTGCGCAGCCGCGGCATCATCGTGCGCCGCATGGAAAGCTACGGCCTGCCGAAAGCCCTGCGCATTTCCATCGGCGACGAAACGCAAAACAGCGCGCTGATCGCCGCGCTGACGGATTTCATGCAATGAGGACTCGACGCTTTCACCCTCCCCGCGAGGGGAGGGTCGGCGCAGCGCAAAGCGCAAGCCGGGGTGGGGAGAGCCGCGACGCTTGTGATTGGCGCTTTTCCTCCACACACGGGGAGTCACCCCACCCCGCCTGCTTCGCAGTCGACCCTCCCCTCGCGGGGAGGGTGTTATGACCGACGCGCCTTTCAGCAAAATCGCTATCATCGGCGCCGGCCACATCGGCTCTTCCATCGCGCGCGCCGTCGCTGCGAAACAGCCGGATGCCGCGATCACGCTTTACGATGCGAGCGCGGATATTCGCGCCCGCGCCGAAGCGGCAAAGCTGGGTGTGATCGCGTCGAGTGCGCAAGAAGCCGTGAAAGACGCCGATCTCGTCGTGCTCGCCGTGCCGGTCGGCGCGATGGGCGCGGCGGCGGCGGA
>DASZPV010000032.1:0-4265 GCA_035549875.1 Caulobacterales bacterium | reverse complement strand
AGCGAAGACAGTCGCGCTCGCCTTGTTTACATCGAGAATAGGGGCGGCGGACCTGACGTCGCATATCCCTACGAAAGCCCGGCACTCCAATTTGACCCGCCAAATTGGAGTCCTAAGTCTCCGATAGATCGCGTTGAGATCGCCTATGCCAGACGTTTCAGGACTGACTTCTTTGCCACTATGGATTTTTGGCGCGAAGGGTTCATGGAGTTTGTGACGAGTCGTACGCTCTCGACCGTGCTGCTGTCTCCACGGACAGATATAGGTCTCTATGAGTTTGAGGTAGTACGAACCGTAAGAGGCCCAAAACGGCGTCGCTTCGAATTTGGTGCGTTGCGGCCGGTATGGAAGGAGAGCGTTTTTTGGAGCGTGCGACCACCTTCAGCCAACGAAGATTCCGCGGCGTTGAGATCATCTCTGGCTGCTTGCGGCGCGAAAGATTTAGCTTGCGCTAGTAGCAAAAGAGCCGAGGCAGATCACGCCGTGGTGCATCGTGCGATGACCAACTGCGCATATCACAGCGCCTTCCGCCTCGGCAAACCTGCCGTATTTTATTGGAGGAACGATGTGCTTGCGGGCGTCGCCGAGATTCCGGCGGAAGCACTTAAGGTGCTGAAGATAAGTGCTCCACCGACCAAGCGGTGATCAAACGGCGAGTTTTTCGCATTCGGGTGCTTCGTTGCGGGGATCAGTCAAATATGAGACAATTGCGCCATGGGAAAGTTTGAACGCATCTTCGCTGCGTTGAAGGCGCTCCCGGAGGACCGGCGCGAAGAGATCGCAGCCTTCGCTTAGTTCAGGGACCAGCTACGTCACCACAGGCGCTCCACGCCCAGCCGATCAAACGCATTGTCGTCGGAGACGATCGCGACATCCTCCACCAGCGCCTGCGCAGCCAGCAGCCAATCCCAGGGATCCTTGTGCGCGAGCTTTAGCTGGCCGGCGATGAGGCCGTGTTCCATGGTTACGCTCAAGCGCACGAACTTGGCGGTGTCGATGGCGCCCGGCACATCGCTTGGCGTGCGGCCGGGCAAGGTCAGTTTGCCGATATGCACTTTAAGGGCGATTTCGTAGAGGCTTATGCTTGAGACGAAAATGGTATTGCCGAGCCGGTCTATTTCGCGCCGCGCATTCAGTGAAAGTTCGCCCGAATCCTCCAGCCACCAGAGCAAAGCGCAGGTGTCCAGCAGAAGCCTCATTTGAAATCGCCGTCGGGGCCGAGACCAAGCGATTCCATGTCGAGCGGCGCATCCCAATCCGGCGCGAAGTGGACGTGGCCCTTCCAGCTCCCGCGACCGGGGCGGACGGCGTTGGTGGTTTCACGCGACGGCCTGACCGGCGCCAAACGGACAACCTCTTCGTCCCCACGACAGATGATCACCTCTTCGCCAGCCTCGGCTTGCGCAATCAGCTTGGACAAATTGGTTTTTGCGGCGTGAATGGTTACTTTCGTCATTGCCTGATGTTAGCTAACCACGCTTAGCTAAGCAATGCCTTCGCAAAATATGCTCGGTCAAGCTAAGGCTTACTCTCATGTCCCAGAAGGAAACCCCGACCGAAATCTTCAAGCGCGCGCTGACGCAGTCCACGCGCGCGCTGGCCGGCGCGGACGATCTGGAGGTCGCATTTGGAGCGGAGGGGCCGCGGCTTGCGGCGGGGCGGATCGTGCTGCCCCATCCGCCGCGCCACCTGACCGGGGAGGAGGCCGCGCGCCTGCGCGGCGCGGCCGATGGCCTAGCCCTGCGCTTTGCGCACCACGATGACGGCGCGCACGATTCCCTGCGCCCGCCCGGCTCGCACGCGCGCGAACTCTACGACGCGGCGGAGGATATGCGCGTGCAGGCGCTGGGCGCGAATGCGCTGAAAGGCGTTTCCGAAAATCTCGCCGCCGCGCTCACCGACAAATACGAGCGCAAGGGCTTTTCCCGGATGGTCGACCGCGCCTCCGCGCCGATGGCCGATGCGCTAGCGCTGATGGTGCGCGAGCGCCTGACCGGCCAGGCGGCGCCGGAAGTGGCGCGCAGCGTGGTCAATATCTGGCGCAAGGAACTGGAAGATAAAGCCGGCAAGACGCTCGACAAGCTCGCCGCCAATATCGACAACCAGAAAGCCTTCGCGAAACTGTCCCGCGATCTCATCCGCGATCTCGATCTCGGCGATGAACTTGGCGACGAGGAAGCCGAAGACGATCAAAGTGAAGATGGCGACAAGCCCCAGGATCGCGCCGACAATTCAGACGATAACGGCGATCAGAACGAGGCGACCGGTCAGGATCAGGTGCGCCCGGCTGATTCAGATTCGGAAGACGACAGCCAGGCCCGCGCCGAAATCGCCGCCGAGATCGACGACGACAACAGCCAGGACGCCGAGGACGATCAGCAGGGCGATCGCCCGATCCGCCCCTTGTTTCGCTCCGAACCTGACGACCCCAATGCGCACTACAAAGTGTTCACCCGCGGCCATGATGAAATCGTGCAGGCCGAAGGGCTGTGCGATGGCGAGGAGCTGTCGCGGCTGCGCGCCTATCTCGATCAGCAGCTCAAGCCTTTGCAGGGCGCGGTGGGGCGCCTCGCCAACCGCCTGCAGCGGCGCCTGCTCGCCAAGCAGAACCGCGCCTGGACATTCGATCTGGAAGAAGGCGTGCTGGATACCGCGCGGCTGACGCGCGTGATCGTCGATCCGCTCTCGGCGCTTTCGTTCAAGCAGGAAGACGAAACCAATTTCCGCGATACGGTGGTCACGCTGCTGCTGGACAATTCCGGCTCGATGCGCGGGCGCCCGATCATGGTCGCGGCGCTCTGCGCCGATATTCTCGCCCGGACGCTGGAGCGCTGCGGCGTGAAGGTGGAAATCCTCGGCTTCACTACGCGCGCCTGGAAAGGCGGGATGAGCAAGGAAGACTGGCTGAAGGCCGGCCGTCCGCCGCAGCCCGGCCGGCTCAACGATCTGCGTCATGTGATATACAAAAGCGCCGATGCGCCCTGGCGGCGTGCGCGGCGCAATCTCGGCCTGATGATGCGCGAGGGCCTGCTGAAAGAGAATATCGACGGCGAAGCGCTGCTCTGGGCGCATGAGCGGCTGATCGGCCGCACCGAGCAGCGCCGCATCCTGATGGTGATTTCAGACGGCGCGCCGGTGGACGATTCCACGCTATCGGCCAATCCAGGAAATTATCTCGAAAAGCACCTGCGCGCGGTAATCCATCACGTTGAGACGCTAAGCCCGGTCGAACTGATAGCGATCGGCATCGGCCATGATGTGACGCGCTATTACCGCCGCGCCGTGACCATCGTCGACGCCGAGCAATTGGGTGGCGCGATGACCGAGAAGTTGGCCGAATTGTTCGAGGAAGACGCGCCCGAGCCCAACGCGCGCGGCCGGCGCCGCGCCGCCTGATGCGTCTCTCCCATGTCATTGCCGCTCTGGCGCTGGCCGCTTGCGCGCAAGCCCAGCCTGCGGCCCCTGAAGGCGGCTGGCAGAAGATCGATGTTGTCTCGAAGCCCGCCGCCATCTCCGCAAGAAGCGGTATTGGCGCGCGGTATGGCGCCTTGATCTTCCGCGGTGGCGTCGAACTAAAATCTTCCAATCCGCTGTTCGGCGGCTGGTCCGGGCTGGAAGTGGGCGCTGATGGGCGATTCATCGCCATTTCCGATCAGGGCTCATTCCTCTCCGGTACGACCGATACCAACGAAGCGGGCGATCTTGCCGGCGTTTCGGATGCCAAGATCGGCCTGATGCGCGACGAGCGCGGCGATCCGCTCGACGGGAAGGACTGGCAGGACGCCGAAGACATCGCGCTTTTGCATGACGGGCGCTACGCCGTCAGTTTTGAGCGTCATCATCGCATCTTGATTTACGATCTGGCGAAGAACGGTCCCGCCGGCGGCGCCGAGAAAGGCCCGCCCGTGCCGCAGGATATGGCGGAAAACGAAGGCATAGAGGCGCTGGTGCAGGCGCCCGACGGCGATCTCATCGCCGGCCGCGAATTTTCGGCCACGCACAAGCCGCCGACGCAATTCTACAAATTGAAACTGGACGGAAGCGCGATGACATCCGGCCCCGCGCAGGTGCGCCGCGACTACGCGCTCGTTGCTTTGCGCCTGCTGCCGGATGGCGATTACATCGCGCTCGAGCGGTTCTATTTTCCGCTGCTCGGCTCGCGGACGGCGCTGATGCGCTACAAGGCCGAAGGGCTGACCGGCGTCAGACCGCATCTCGGCGGGCCCGAGTTGGCCAACCTGAAAAAGCCCCTCGCCGTAGATAAT
>DASZPV010000031.1:0-3083 GCA_035549875.1 Caulobacterales bacterium | reverse complement strand
AGGCGCTGGAGGAAAACTCTCCCGGCGTTACGTTCGGCTCGTATCCATTTTATTCATCGGACGGCTATGGCTCAAACCTTGTCGCCCGTTCGGCCGATCCGGCGGCGCTGGACCGTGCGGCCGATGCGCTCACGCAATTGATCCGCGGTCTCGGCGCCGTGGCCGAACCGGCCGACGAAAACAGCTAAAACACGGCGGCCGCCAGATTTACCGCCAGCGCCAGGATCACCGTGTTGAACAGCAGCGCGACGATGCCGTGCCAGGTCGCGGTGAGGCGGATTTCGCGGCTCTCGATCTGCACGTCGGCGGTCTGCGCGGCGACGCCGATGACAAATGCGAAATGCGTGAAATCGAGCCAGTTCGGATTGCGCGCCTGGCCTGGAAATTTCAGCCCGGCGCGCCGCTTTCCGTCCTCGTCGCCAAAATATTCGTGCGCGTAGTGCGAAGCAAACACCGTGTGTACGAACGTCCACGACAGCGCGACCGTGAACAGCGCGAAAATGATGTGTCCCGCCTTCGCCGCGCCGGTCGCGTCCTTGGCGACCTTGAATTCCTCCAGTATCGCCAAGATGCTCGCGGCGGCGGCAAAGATGCAGAGCGCGAGGATGAAGTGTCTGCCTTCGTCCATGCGTTGGGCGCGGCGGGAAAATTCGTCAGCGCCGTCGTCGCGCAGAATCCAGAACAGCGCGGTCACGAACGTCGCCGCGCCGCAATCCCACGCGGCGAGCAGGCGGGCGCTTTCAGGTATGGGATTGGGCGCCAGCGTCAGCAGCACCGCGAGCGCCACGCCGACGCCAAGCGAAGCCAGTAGGATCGGGCGGGCGGCGAGCGCGCGGGGCAGGGCAAGCGGGTTCACGCGGCTTCTTTGCGGCTTCCCGGGCTGCTTGGCGAGCCTCGATGTGCGGCGTTGTGCGCTCCTGAAAAGTCGGGGAAGAAGGCCGGGCCATGCAATTTCACCTCAACGGCTTCAAGCCGGGCAATCCAGAACTGGCCGCGCCGGGCGCGACGCCGCATGCCGATGCCGAGCCGCTGCCCGCCCATGCCGATGTTCTGATCGTTGGATGCGGGCCGGCGGGGCTGACTATGGCGGCCCAGCTCGCCGCGTTCCCGGACATCTCGACCGTGATCGTCGATCAGAAGCCCGGCCCGCTGCTGCTCGGCCAGGCGGACGGGATCGCCTGCCGCACGATGGAGATGTTCGCGGCGTTCGGCTTTGCCGATCGCGTGCTGCGGGAGGCCTATTGGGTCAACGAGACCGCATTCTGGAAGCCGGATGAAAATCAGCGGGAGAGCATCGTACGCAGCGGCCGGGTTCAGGACGTTGAGGACGGTTTATCGGAATTCCCGCACGTCATCCTCAATCAGGCGCGCGTGCATGATTTCTACCTGGACGTCATGCGCAATGGGCCCGCCAGGCTGGCGCCTTTTTATGGCCGCAAGCTGCTGGATATCGAGATATCCCCGTCCGAGGCCTTTCCGGTTACGGCCAGGCTGGAGCGGCTTGCGCCGGCGCATGCCGGAGAAGTGGAAACCCTCCGCGCGCGCTATGTTGTCGGCTGCGATGGCGCGCGAAGCGCCGTGCGCAAATCGCTCGGCCTCGCGCTGCACGGCGATTCAGCCAATCAGGCCTGGGGCGTGATGGACGTGCTGGCCGTTACCGATTTTCCTGATGTCCGTCTGAAGGCGGTGATTCATTCGGCCGGCGAAGGCAGCATGCTGATCATCCCGCGGGAAGGGGGCTATCTCGTCCGTCTTTACGTCGAACTCGACACTCTGAACGAAAATGAGCGGGCGACTGAGCGGAACATCACTGTCGAACACATCATCGCGGCGGCGCAGCGCATCCTGCGCCCCTATACGTTGGAGGTGAAGGAAGTCGCGTGGTGGTCTTTCTATGAGATCGGCCAGCGCCTTTGCGATAAATTCGACGACGTGCCGGCAGAGCAGGCCGCGCATCGGCTTCCGCGCGTGTTCATCACCGGCGACGCCTGCCATACGCACAGCCCGAAAGCGGGCCAGGGCATGAACGTGTCCATGCAGGATGGCTTCAACCTGGGCTGGAAGCTTGCCGCGGTGCTGCGCGGGCAGTGCGCGCCACAAGTGCTGCACAGCTACTCGGCCGAGCGGCAGGTCGTCGCAAGGGAACTGATCGACTTCGATCGCGCCTTCGCAAAGATGTTTGGCGCGCGCCCGAAAGAGAGCGATGATCCCGGTGACGAAGGCGTCGATCCCGCGGAATTTCAGAACTATTTCGTCCAGCACGGGCGATTCACCGCGGGAACCGCAACGCGCTATGGCGCCTCGATCCTGACGGGCGCGCCAAACTGGCAGAGTCTGGCGCAAGGCTTGGCGATCGGCATGCGATTCCATTCGGCGCCCGTCGTCCGGCTGGCCGACGCAAAGCCGGTTCATCTGGGGCGCTGCCTGAAGGCGGACGGGCGCTGGCGCCTGTTCCTGTTCGCCGGCGCCGGAGATCGCGGCGCAGCCGGTGCAAAGGTGCGAGCCTTGTGCGATTTCCTCGCTACCTCCCCGCATTCGTCAGTCGGCAAATTCACGCCCGCGGGCGCGGATATCGATTCCGTGTTCGACGTCCGGGCGGTCTTCCAAGAGGGCCACCGCGCGCTGGCGATTGACGCCATGCCCGCCTTCCTGCTTCCCAGGAAAGGCCGGTTTGGGCTTATCGACTACGAAAAGATGTTCTGTGCCGACCTGAAGGGCGGGCAAGACATATTCGCTATGCGCGGCATCGACCGGCAAGAGGGCTGCATCGTGGTTGTGCGGCCCGATCAATATGTGGCTCACGTTCTGCCGCTCGACGCTTATGCCGAATTGGCGGCTTTTTTTGACGGCTTCATGCTTCTGCTGGACCGGCAATCGCGGACATGATCCCGATTGTGCGCTTGGAGTTGGCGCGCCGGTCGGGCTAACACACTGAAATTTCGTGCGGGCGTGGCGAAATTGGTAGACGCACCGGACTTAAAATCCGTTGGGCCGCAAGGCCTGTGCCGGTTCAAGTCCGGCCGCCCGCACCAGGCTTATTCCTTCTCGGCATCCGCCAAGCGCGCGGCTGAGCCGCGATCGGG
>DASZPV010000030.1:0-27343 GCA_035549875.1 Caulobacterales bacterium | reverse complement strand
GACGACTACCGCTGGCAATCCATCATCGGCGGCATCGTCAAAAGCGGGCCGTTCCTGATGCGCACCGCGCCGATCGAAACCGCGGCGCCGGCGCCGAAAGAAGAGCATGTCACGCCCGCATCGGATTTGAAATGAGGCCCCTGCCATGATCATCAGGAAACTTTCCCTGCACCGGCGCACATTGCTGCGCGGACTGGGCGCAGGCTTGGCCCTGCCGCTGCTCGACGCGATGACGCCGGCGTTCGCCGCCGCGCCCGCGCCGGTCAAGCGCCTGGGCGTGATGTATGTGCCCAACGGCATGTCGATGGATTACTGGACGCCAAAGACGACCGGCGCCCTCGAACTGTCCCCGATCATGCAGCCCCTCGCGCCATTTCGCGAGCGCTTGCTGGTGCTGTCGGGCCTCAACTCGGCTTATCTGAATTCCTCAAGTCCGCATTCGCGCGCCTCGACGGTGTTCCTGACGGGCACGTTGCCGGCCAAGACGCCGGCCGGGGCCGGTCAGGCCGCGATCTCTCTCGATCAATTGGCGGCCAGGCATTTTGGCGAGAAAACCCAACTACCCTCCCTGGAGTTGGGTCTGGATAATCTCGACGCCGCGGGCTTTTGCGACGGCAACCCTTGTATCATGGGCAATTCCATCTCCTGGCGTACGCCGACCTTGCCGCTCGCGCCGGAGAACAATCCGCGCTTGGTGTTCGAGCGGCTGTTTGGCGACGTCGGCAGCACGGACGCGCCCACGCGCCTTGCACGAATGAACCGGGATCGCAGCATTCTGGACTCGGTAATGGCGGAAGCCGCTGGTCTGGAGCGCGAACTCGGACCACACGACCGATCAAGGCTCGCCGAATATCTGGACGGCATTCGCTATATCGAAACGCGCATTCAGAAGGCCGAGGCGCAGAACGCCAAGGAAATGCCGGTCGTGACCCAGCCATCCGGCGTGCCCGCCACGTTTGAAGAGCACGCCAAGCTAATGTTCGACCTGCAGGTGCTGGCGTTTCAATCGGACATCACGCGCGTCATCACCTTCATGTACGGCCGCGAATTCAGCGGCCGCACATACCCGCAAATCGGAGTCTCCGAGGGGCACCACCCGCTTTCACATCATCAATATGATCCGGAAAAGCTCGCCCTGTTGGCGAAGGTGAACACGCTGCACACCTCATTGTTCGCCTATTATCTGGACAAGCTCGGCGAGACCCAGGACGGCGACGGCTCCCTGCTCGACCACGTTTTGCTAATTTATGGCGCCGGGATGAGCGACAGCAACTTGCACGATGCGCGCAACATCCCTGTCCTGCTTGTCGGCGGCGCCGAGCAAGACATCAAGGGCGGCCGACACCTGAAATACAATGGAGACTCGTCAGCCAATTTGCTGGTTAGCGTCATGGACAAGCTGGGATTGCCGGCGGAGCACATCGGCGTCAGCACCGGCAAGCTGGACATCGACCGACTGTAGAATCTAGCCGATTTTGCGGAGCAATCTGAGAGGAGGCGGACCGAACGCTTTACGTTCGGTCCGCCAGCCCGTGCTCAATAGTAATAATTGATGCGGACGCCGTAGGTCCTCGGATCGCCCACCGCAGCGGTGATCGTACTGCCGGCGTTGATGTAGTTCAAATATTTCTCGTCGCCGAGATTTCTGCCCCAGAGCGAGGTCTGCCAGTGACCGCCCGGGAGCGTGTAGCCGATCTGGCCACCATATGTACTGAAAGCCGGCCGCGAGACGAGCGGATCGTTGGTTACTTCGTAATTGGTGATCGACGTGTAATTGTACTCGCCCCGCACATAAAATTCACCGCCGTCGGCAAACGTGATGTCCTTCTGAGCGCTGAAGTTCAGGGACGTCTTCGGCGCGCTGGTGAGACGCTTGCCGGAAGCGTCATAAGTGGCTGTTCCCAGCGGGTTGAGGTTGGCCGGGACCAGCCGCGGATCGTTCGCCGCCGTAACATTCGTCAAGATGATCCCCGAAGGCGGGTTGGCGTTTTTATACTCCACGTATTTTGCCTCCGGCAGATACGTGGCGCCGAGAGTGAAAGTCAGCCCATCGAGCGGCTTGGCTGTGATGTCAAAGTCGGCGCCGGTGGTCCGGGCTTTCGCCGCGTTGTTCGTGTAGTTGACCGATGGCGCCACGGTCGATGTGACCTGCAAATCCTTCCAGTCATTGCGGAAGATGGCGACATTGAACCGCAGGCGCTTGTCGAACCAATCGGTCTTGGCGCCGATTTCGTACGACGTGATCTTTTCCGGGTCGAAATCAGCCCTCACCACAGTTGTGAACTGCGGCGTCAGCGTACCCGAAGGGGTATCTTTTCTGGCGGCATTGGAATATCCGCCGCTGCGGAAGCCCTGCGTCGCCGACACATAGAACAAAGCATCCTGCGTGGCCTGCCAATCGACCGCAACCTTCGGCGAGAAATTGGTGTCCGTCTTGTGGAGCCAAGGCTTCCCTGAGCCGTAACCCCGGATGAACGGGAAATCGACGCCGGCAGAACTGGCGGGCAAAGTGCCATTGTTGGCCGCGCCGGGATCGAATACCCACTGGGTATTGATACCGTCCAGGCGCTTGTATTCTTGAGTATAGCGCCCGCCCAAAGTCACCCCTAGCTCAGGCGTGACGTGGTAGGTTTCAGAGAAGAACGCCCCCCGAGAAATCGTCGGCTGGCGCGTGTCCTGGAACGTATGCGTTCCCGCTCCCGTGCGGCCCGGATTTCGTCCACCGCTATAGGCATCGTAGTACTGCTGCTCCCACTCCTGATAGAAGTAGAGTCCGACCACGCCGTTCAACGCGCCGAAATGGTGCTGCAGATTGAGTTCGTTGCTGAATTGGTGCTCACGCCAAATCGACCCGGCATCGGCGAGATAATACTCGGTGGCGTCATTGGCCACGTGAGAGCTAACGCTCTTGTCAGTGCGGTAGGCGATGAGGTTGGTCAGCGTCAGGTTGTCGTTAATCGTCCAGGTTAGCTCATCATTGACGCCATAAGACTGCTCAAGCGCATTTGGCGTCAGATCGCTCGCAACCTTGCGATAATCGCCAACGGTCGAGTTGGCGAGCGGGGCGGCGAAACGGGCGCTGGCGGCGATCCGCGGATCGTCTGTCCGCACCACCAGCGTCTGGTTCGTCGACCATATTTCGTCGGTGTAAAGATAATCAGCCCGCACCAGATTGGTGATGTTGTCCGTCAACTCCCACTGCCATTGGCCGCGAACGTTTGTACGGTTCGCCGAACCGAGATTGGGCATGTTCGGCACGACATTATCGATATAGCCGGCGCGGTTCACATAGCCTACCGCCAAGCTCGCCTGCATATTTTCGGTTAGCGGCCCGCTTACCGACAGCGCTTCGTCGATCAAATTATAATTGCCGTAGGTCAGCGTGTTCTGAAGCGTGAAGGTCTTCGACGGACGCTTGGTAATGAAATTTATCGCACCGCCAACGGCGTTGCGGCCAAACAGCGTGCCTTGCGGGCCCTTGACGACTTCGACGCGCTCAAGGTCGTTGAAATTGCTCTGCCAGGCGACGGAGGTGCGGCTGAGATATACGCCATCTATGTAGACCGACACGTCCCCGTCGCCGATGCCTGTGGCTCCGCCGATGCCGCGGATACGCGGGATCATGGTCTGACTGTTCACGTCTATGGCCAGACCCGACACCACCGAGGGGAGATCCTTAATGGTGACCACCTGAGCGTTCTTGAGCGTGGTGCCGCTGACGACCGCCACCGAAAGAGGCGTTTTCTGCAGGTTTGTCACACCGGTCTTGGTCGCGGTGACAACCACTTCGCCAACATTACTGGCGGTAGCGGCCGTTTGCGCCTGCGCCACTGCCCCCGGCACAAGACCAAGGACCGCCGCACCGACGCTGGCCAACATATTAATCTTGTTCATGTCTTTCCCCCCATGCTGGCGCGGAGCACACGCGCCGAGGCTAATCCTGCCCGGCAGTCATTGGCTGAGCGACTGTATGAATACCAACGGTGCGACTCCGTGCCAGAGTTGTCAAGATCGTGATCACACTGGCTGTGGCTATCATGGCGCCGGCGCCACAGTGTCCTTGCAACGCCGCCCAATGCCCCATCCCCTTGTAGTTTTGAGGAGGTTCTGGCTTCGCGGCACGAGATCGCCGCCGATCGACCTTGAAACTCTGGAGTGCGTCCGATGAAAATATCCACGATGCTTCTCGGCGCCGCCCTTGGCCTGCTTGCCGCGTCGGCAATCGCGCAGGAGGCCGCCAGGCCGACGCCGCCCTATCGCGTCATCGACAACACCTATTCTGTGGGCACCTACAATAACAGCGTGTTCCTGATAACAACCAGCAAGGGCAACATCCTGCTCGACGTAGGCCCAAAGGAAAACGCTGAGACTATCGAAAAGAACATTGAGGCGCTGGGTTTCAAGCTCACGGACATCAAGATATTGCTGAACAGCCACGCTCATAACGACCATGCGGGCGGGATAGCCAAGCTCAAGACCGACACTGGCGCGATGCTGATCGCCAGCGAAGGAGATCGATACGCGCTTGAGAAAGGCGTCTTTGTCGGATCGGAGTCGAACACGAAACTGAACTTCACGCCGATCAAAGTCGATCGGGCTGTCAAGGACGGGGAATCGATTGAGCTTGGCGGTTTGAAACTCACCGCCCATGTGACGCCCGGGCATACGAAGGGCTGCACCAGTTGGAGTTGGCCCGTTCGAGACGCCGACGGATCAGCCCACACCGCGATCGACTTTTGCAGCGCGACGGTCAGTCGAAATAGTCTGGTTCCGGAGCAGTACCCCGGCATCATCGCCGACTACCGCCGCACGTTCGCGACCGCGAAGTCTTTACCCGGCGATGTGTTCCTGGCGCCACACCCGGAGTTCTACGGTCCGGAGGCAAAACAGGCCAGGCTCGGCAAGCCAGGCCCTAACCCGTTTATCGATCGCAAGGGCTTCGAACACCTGGTCGATTACCAGCGGGATTTGTTTGAAAAGGCGCTCGCAGAACAGACTGCCGCCGCGCGGAAATAGACGGTTAGTCTCCTGCTTGCGCGGGCCGTGCGGGGCCGGACGATGCACGCGGCAACCTGAATGCAATGAACTCGGATTTTATGTTCCCGCCGCCGATGGAAAGAACGATGTATTGCGAGCCGTTCAGCACATAGGTCATCGGCGAGCCGACTTGCGGGCCAGGCATGAAGACCGCAGCCTTTTCCTCGCCCGTCTTCTTGTCGTAGGCGCGCAGCATCGCGCCGCGCTGACCTGAAGGCGTGGTCGAGACGCCGGGATCGCCGCACACGAGCAGCGTTTTTGTAACCAGCGGCGCGACTTTCCCGATTTGCCCGGTGCGGGGAATTTTGAGGCCCTTCAGGGCGGGATGATTACGAATGTTGTCGGGCGTTTCGCCGTGCGCCACCTGCCAGGTTATGTCGCCCTTGGTCAGATCAATCGCGGTGATGCGTCCGTAAGGCGGTTTGACCAGCGGCAAGCCCTGAACGGTAAGATCACGCGGCTTGAATCCGTCGCGGACAAGCTTTTCATCCTCCGGCGGCACGCCGCGCGCGGCCAACCACTCCATATCCGATCGGGCCGGATCGGTATTACGCGTCGCCGCCCGCAAGGCCGCCTCGGTTTTGGAATAGACGTAGACGGTGTGGGTTTCAGGATCGTAGGAGCCGCCCTGCCAATTGGAGCCGCCTTCCTGGTTCGGCAAGACGATTGTGCCCCATGTGCCGTCGCGGGTGTAGACCGACGGCGGGGTGAAGAGCGGTCCAATCCGGTAATTCTTCACCAAACGCAATGCTTCAGCGTGCAGCGCCGGGGTGAAGTCGATCAAATCGTCAGGCCCAATTCCCTGACGATCGTAAGGCGGCGGCTTGGTGGGGAAAGGCTGCGTCGGTGAATACCATTCCTCCGGCACATCGCCCTTGGGCACCCTCTTCTCGACGATCGGCCAGATCGGCTTGCCGGTTTCGCGGTTAAATACGTAGAGAAACCCCTGCTTGGACGGCTGCGCCAGCACCTTCACGATTTTGCCGTTGATCGGCACGTCCGCCAGGATCGCGGCACACGGCGGATCAAAATCCCAAAGGCCGTGATGGACGAGCTGATAGTGCCATTTGCGCTCGCCGGTTTTCAGATCGACCGCGACGATGCTTTCGCCGAACAAGGCGTTGCCGCGACGATATTGGCCGTTGTAATCGCCCGTCGCGGATTCGACGCCGAGATAAGCGGTGTTCAGCTTCTCGTCGATTGAGATCTGACCCCACACGCCCGCATTGCCGATATTGTCGGTGCCGTCGAGCCACGTATCGTAGCCGAACTCGCCTTTCTGCGGGATGGTGTGGAATATCCAGAGCCGCTTGCCGGTGCGCACGTCGAACCCGCGCACGTAGCCTTTTACGTTCTTATGCGTCCGTGGTTGGCCGCCCGTGCTGTGCGCCGCGCCGATGACGACGACATCATTGCCGATCGCGGGCGCCGCGTTGTAGCCGAAATCGGAATTGACCAGATCCACCTTCTGATCGTCGTTCAGCCGCAGATCGACGATGCCGTTTTCGCCGAAGCCCGGAACGCGGGCGCCGGTCTTGGCGTCCAATGCGACGAGCTGATAGCCGATGGTGACGTAAAGAATGCGTTCCTCTTTGCCGTCGGTCCAATAGGCAAGGCCCCGTCCCGATCCGCGGCGCGCCGCCTTCGCCGCCCGCTCGCCCTCGTCCTCGCGATGGACCCAGAGCACCTCGCCGGTGGCGGCATCGACCGAGACGACGCTTCGGCGCGTGCCGGCGGTGAAGAACATCCGGCCTTTCGAGACTAGCGGCGTCGATTGCAGGATGAATTCGGGCGTCGGCCCGAATTGGCTGGTCGGCATTCTCCAGGCGATTTCCAGGTCTTTGAAATTCGCCGCGCCGATCTGATCAATTGGCGAGTACCGCGTGCTGGCGAGATCGCCGGCATAGTGCAGCCAATTTGTATCGGGTATGTTCGCCCCACCCGCTCCCTGCGCCAGCGCCTGCGTTTTGGACGCAAGGTAGCCCAGGATCGGCAGAGCCAACGCCAACCGCCGCGAAATATCGCGCATCCGCCGTTTCCTCTCTCTCGCCGCCTTGCCTTGTTGGCTTACTCTACCTTCAACGTTTAGGGGCCAGACAAATGGCGACGCTCGCCCACCCGCCCCGAACATCTTGCAATAGACAATTGGATTTCCTGCTTATTGTCATCGTTTCAGGCATGTCAAGCAAGGGGCCGCCATGCGCAGGCTCGTGCACGAGAGGCGACAGCGCGCATGAGCACGATCGGACACGAAAAATTGAACCGCGGGTATATTCTCACGTCATTTTGTTTCATTGATCGTTGCAGGCGGCGCCAGGGCGGCCTTCTGCGCAAGTGAGTTCTCAATGAAACTTCGTTGGAAAATACCGCTTCATACGTGCCTGTTGGTCGCGATCTTGACGGCATGCGCGCCATTTGCGGAACGCTCTACGGCGCAGCGATCGAGCGCCGCCAAACCCGAGACAGTCTCTATTACCCTTCTGAGCACCACAGACCTGCATGGCCGGCTGGAGGCTTGGGATTATTCTGCAAACAAGCCAGCCAATCTAGGGCTCGTTAAAATCGCCACCCTCGTCAAACAGGCGCGCACCGAATCTCCCGACGCCCTGCTCGTGGATATTGGCGACATGGTTCAAGACCCCCAGTCGATGTTGACCAATTTCTATTTGACGAAGCATCCAAAGGATATGAACCCCAATATCGCGCTGATGAATCATCTGCGCTACGATGCGATGGCTGCGGGCAATCACGAATTCCTCTTCACGCCCGAGCCATTGTGGACGCTGAAGGGCGCATCCACATTTCCTTGGCTCTGCGCCAACGTCAAACAGACGTACACGCAAGGCGTTCCTTATTTTCAACCCTATATCATCAAGACCGTGAAGGGCGTGCGCGTTGGCATCGTTGCGTTTGTGGCGCCGGTGGCCCCCAAGACCAAGGAATACGATTTCGAACCCATACTGGAATCCGCCAAGCGCGTGATTCCTGAACTGCGGCCGCAAGTCGATTTGCTCGTCGTCCTGCTGCACTCGGGGTTCGCGCGTGATCCGCTCGGCGACGGGGCGACGCGGGTTCAGGTCCCCGGCGAGAATGTCGCGCCTGAGTTTGCCGAACAGATTCCCGGCGTCGATGTTATAATTTATGGCCACACGCATACCGAAATGCCGGAAAAACTCATCAACGGCGTTCTGATGACGGAGGCGAAATTTTGGGCGCAATCGTTGGCGCGCGTGGACGTGACGATGACTAAAAACGCCGATGGACGTTGGGCTGTCGCGTCCAAGCATGCGCGTACAATTCCTGTCACGGCTGATGTACAAACCGACCCAGAAACCGCGGCCGTAATTCAACCCTATCGCCAAGAGCTGGATCGCTACCTGGATACGCCTATCGCGACCGCGGCTATGGACCTATCCGGCACGCACGCGCGCTACGAAGACACCCCTTTGCTCGACGTTGTCCAGCAAGCTCAAATGGAAGCGGCTCACGCCGATGTATCCATGTCGAATCTGCTGGACGAACGGGTAAAACTTGCGCGCGGGCCGATCACCGTGCGGCAGGCCGGGACGCTCTATCCCCTATCCGACAGCGCCAACGTTGTGGCGATGACCGGCGCGGGGCTAAAGGAGGCGCTGGAACATTCTGCGAGTTTCTATCCGCAATGGCCGCCGAAGCGCGGCGTTGCGCTGACTCTTCCAACTGTCAAACCCGACCAGGCCGCCGGGGTCTCTTACGCGATCGACCTGACCAAGCCTGTTGGAAGCCGCGTCAGGAATTTGCGATTTAATGGCAAGCCGCTCGACCTCGCCCAGAAACTACGGGTTGCGGTCTCGACCAACCGGCGTTTTGGCGACAGCGGATACACGATGTACAAGGACCTGCCGGTCGTGTCGCAATCGGGAGACATGCGCGCGGTCGTGATCGAATATCTCGGCCGCGCGAAATCGATCCCCGCTGAGGCCGACAGGAATTGGAGAATTACGCCGCGCGCAGCGGTCGTCGCGATGGAAAAACTGGCCGACGCGCAAGCCGTCGCGCAGAAGTAAAGGGCATCGACTCCGAACGGCTCTGAACTGGTCGGGTTGCTCTGGATCGTCGGAGGCCCTACTGTCCAATGTCCGCTTGCGCACGCAATGCTGGTGAGCGGGCGCCAAAGAAGGTTCGGCAAGGCTGCCTTCGCCGAGAGAAACTGGGGAGCAATATGAATAAATTCCAGATGCTGGCTGGCGCCATGATAGCTGGGCTCGGCGCGTCCGTTTTTGCGCTCGCGCCGGTAGCTACGGCCCATGCGCAAGCGGCGGCGCAGGCCGTCGCCAAAAGCTACCTCGTGTATATTGGCACCTACACGTCCGAGGGCAGCAAAGGCATCTATGGCTATCGGTTTACGCCCGCCAACGGAAATCTTGCGCCGCTGGGCCTGATCCAGGAAGCCGCAAACCCCTCCTGGCTCACCCAGCATCCTACGTTGAACGTAGTCTATGCCGCCAACGAACACCCGACCAAAACCCTTCCAGGAGACACCGTGAGCGCGTACGCGCGCGATCCAAAAACCGGAAAGCTCACGCTGCTGAACGCGGTTCCGTCAAAGGGTGAAGGGCCAGCGCACATAACCGTCGATAAGACGGGCAAAGTCCTGGTTGCGGCAAACTTCATCAGCGGCAGCATCGCTTCATTTCCCATCCAACCTGATGGCAAGTTGAGCGACGTCGTCTCCGTTTTCGTACAAGAAGGCAAAGCCGCCGGCCCCGCCGTCGCCAAAGACGAGCGAGGCGTCAGCCCGACGGATTCGCATAATCACTGCGCGATGATCTCTCCCGACAATCGCTTCGTTCTTGGCTGCAATATTGGCATGGGCAAAATCTTTGTCTTTCGCCTGAACACCGAGACCGGCGCGCTGGAACCAAAAAGCGAGTTCGACGTCCCGGCGACGACTGGCGAGCGAGCCCGCCCGCGCCACATGGCGTTTCACCCCAACGGCAAGTACGCCTACATTTTCGACAGCTCCATGGCGGTTGTCGTGGCCGCCTATGACGCGGCCGGCGGTACGTTTAAGGCGATCCAGTCGCTCCCGGTGACCACCGGCGACGCCGCCAAGACCTCGATGAGCGGTTCAGAAATCGAAGTCGATCGGGCGGGCAAGTTTGTCTACACCTCCTCCCGCGCCGTCGACGCCACGCTGAAGTCGTCGCATCTGAATGGAAGCATCAATGTGTTCGCCGTCGATGCGAACACGGGAAAGCTCACGCCGGTCCAGCACATTTCTTCCGGCGGAGACGGGCCGCGCACGTTCGCGCTAGATCCTTCCGGCGGCTACATGTTTGTCGGCAACCGCAATTCCAACACGGTGGCGATTTTCTCGGTGGATCGCAAAACCGGCAAGCTGACCCCGACCGGCAAGGTTCTTACCGATGTGCCCGAGTCGAGCAGCTTCTTGTTTGTGGCGGAAAAATAATCGGCTGAGAGCGTCAGCACGCCCAGGCCCCGGCCCGCGCCGGGGCCTGAATGGGGGGCAATATGACCAAACTCCAGATGTTGGCTGGCGTCATATCGGCCGGTTTTGGCGCGGCCTTCCTTTGGCTATCGCCTGCCATGACGGCAAACGCGCAACCAGCGTTAGCCGTCGCCAAGAACTACATTGTCTACGTTGGAACATTCACGAGCGGCGCGAGCAAGGGGATCTACGGGTACCGATTTGCGCCCGCCACCGGCGAACTTGCGCCGCTGGGTTTACTTCAGGAAGCCGTCAATCCGTCATGGTTGATAGAACATCCCAATCAGCGATTCCTCTACGCCGCAAACGAATATCCAACCAAGACTGCGCCGGGACATCGCATCACATCGTATGCGCAGGATGCAGCCACCGGAAAGCTTACTTTGCTGAATACGGTTTCGTCGGCGGGAGAAGGACCGTCTCATCTGGCCATCGAGAAGACTGGAAAAGTGCTTGTGGCGGCGAACTTCGCCAGCGGCAGCGTCGCGTCTTTTCCCATTTTGCCGGACGGAAAACTTGGCGCAGCGGTTTCCAGCATCAAACAAGAAGGCAAGGCCGCCGGTCCCAGCGCCCCGAAGGACGACAGGGGCATTAGCCCGACTGACTCGCACAATCATTGCGTGATGATGTCTCCGGACAGCCGTTTCGTTCTGGCCTGCAATATCGGCATGGGAAAAATTTTCGTTTTCCGCGTGAATGCGGCCACCGCCGAGTTGCAGCCAAATAGCGAGTTCGACGTACCCGCCCTGCCGGGGCTGCGGGCGAGGCCGCGCCATATGGCGTTCCACCCCAATGGCAAATACGCGTACATAATGGACAGTTCGATGCAGGTGGTTACGGCTGCCTATGACGCAGCGAGCGGCGCGCTGAAAGCGATCCAGTCGCTCCCAATATCGACCGGCGATGCGGCCAGAGCCTCGATGAGCGGTTCTGAAATCGAAGTCGATCGGGCGGGTAGGTTTGTTTACACCTCCAGCCGCGCCGTCGATGCGACCTTGCAATCATCCGGTCTGGACGGCGCCATTGATGTGTTCGCGATAGACGCAGGCACAGGCAAGCTCACCCAGGTTCAACACATTTCCTGCGGGGGGGACGGTCCGCGCAGCTTCGCGCTTGACCCCTCAGGCGGCTATCTGTTCGTGGGCAACAGAAACACCAACAACATCGCCATCTTCTCTGTAGATCGCAAAACCGGAAAACTGGCGCCGACGAATATCCTCAAGGATGTGCCCGAGGCGAGCAGTTTCGTGTTCGTGCGCATAAGCGATTGAATGAGGGCCGCGGCGAACTTACAAATCGCGTGAAGGCCGGTTCGCGTGGCGCTGGCTCAACCATCGACTGGCGCGATTGAGCGGATGGACATCACGCGACCCGCGCCTCACTCATTCGGGCAATTTGTTCAGCTCACCTAATTCATCCATCTTCCCCGTGCGCGGACCATGCAGCGGGATAATCAAAGCGACATCCAGCTTGAGCCGTTGGATGTTGTCGTTGAGGTTGACCATGTACGGATTTCTCCGCGCCGGTTTCGGCGCGGTCAGCGCTTCAGTGTTCCACGCATCGACCTGGATCAGGAATTTCTCTTTCGGCAGGTAAACGATCGCCATGCCGTCGTTATGGGCGGTGCCGACCTGATGATAAATCTCGACGTTCCGCAGGCTGTCTTTCAACACCACCTTGCCATTCGTGATCGGCAGAAATTTCGGCTGTTTCTTGGATAGTTCAAGCCGATCGGGGTTGATCTTATGTGGGTTCTTCCAGATGCGCTCATAATAGGCCTGATTGATCGGCATCGTGATAATCGTCGCGCCCGCATCGACGTAGGTGCGCAGGCCGCCGGAATGATCAAAATGAGCATGCGTATTGATTAGATATGTGATCGGCTTGTTTGGGATTACTTCCCTGGCGGCGGCCATCACCGCAAGTGAACGGGCCTCGCTCAGCGGCGCATCCACGATGACAATATGATCGCTCTGCTCGATGGCTACGCTGTGCCACTGGAACCCACGAATCCAGTACACGCCTTTCGCCAGGGGCTCTGCCGTTGTCTTGACCGGCGCGCTCATCGCAATACGCATCGGCTCCGGCGCTGCAATATCCACCGGCAGGTTGGCCTTCACTGACGACACCGTCAGGTCCAGGCGCGTCTTGCCGCCCATCGTGCGTACGATGTGGCCGGGAAACTTCACCCCGCCAAAGTCGCGATAGTCGGAGAACACGGCTTCACAGAGCATGTCGCCGAGCACTGGGCTGTCTATCCAGGTTTTTATCCGCTCCACTTCGTTGCGGCCGTTGATGATGCCGACAAACTTGTGTTTGCCGTCGATGAACGTGACTTCCGTACCGGCTTTTGTCGGTCGCGATGTGGCGTTGTGGGCTGCGGCGGCGCGCAAGAAGCCCTGCGGCGTCGCCCAGATTTCCATGGCGCGTTCTTCAGCGTTCTTCTGTTCCGGAATGTTGGCGGGCGGCAGGCCCGTAGCGGGGCCGCCCGGCGCCATCACCACCCAGGACACGTCGCCGCTGACATACTCGTCGGCAGTTTCCCGATGCGCGGTCGGCCGTAGAATCTGCACTATCACTGCCGGATCGCGGGTCATGACCACATGCTTACTGGCGGTGGCGTAATTGATGCTCGCTGTGTAGCTGGCTAGGTCATACTCAGGGTCCGGTGCGGACGGATTGCGCGACTGGCCAAAGAGGTGCCATTTGCCGGCGCCAGAATATTCGATGGTGGCGATCCCATCGGCATTGAGCGCCTTGGTTGCCGCGCCGAGCGCGCTGTCTTTTTGACCCTCAGCGGCAAAGGAGCTTTTCTGCAGGCCGCCGATGGCGAGCGCTACGCCGGCCATGCCCACGATCAATACCTTAAGCCATCCGCGCATGAAAATCCTCCCCCGGCGGCCCACGGGGCCGCACCATCGACACGTGTAATTTTGGTGGGTTGTACGATGAATGCCGCCCGCTCCTCAATCCCTGGCGGGCGCCACCGGCTGCCCTAACCGCAATTTTGCAGTCACACCGAGCCTACGGGTGTTCAGCCGCTGAGGGCATTTGAGTAAAGAGCCGCCGGCAGCTTGGGCCGCCGACGGCTCTGGTCGTGGAGTGGCGTCGCGAGCGAGGGACAGAATTTCGCGCGCCATCCGAGATGAGCTAACCGCCTGCCGCTTGAACGGGGCATGAATGGTTAAGGCGGGCGCGTTAACGCACGTGTGGGGCTACGGCGTTTGCGTTTGGCGTTCGCCGCGGCAATAAGGAGCGGCCATCGAGATATCTATGCGCCTTGTTGTCCGCAGCCATGACGTCCGCCGCGCCCGTCCGCTCATCGAGCGGCTGGAAAGCGCTGGCTTGGCGGCGACCGCGCTGGTTGGCGCGGCCGCCCAGCGCGCCGCCCCCGGCGGCGAAGATCTCACGATCATCAATGGCGCCGAGGCGGCGCCTGCAATCGCCTTTGCGCAAAAGCTGCGCGAAGACGGCGTATCGTCGCTGGCGATAATCGGCGCCTGCGAAAAAGATGCGCCGGCGCCGAGTGTCGCTGGTCGTCTGGACGCCTGGATCGACCTTGACGGCGCCGCCGAGCCGATCGTGCGCCGGCTCAAGAAAATTTTGCGCGAGGGCGTCGCGGCTGCCGAAACAGCCGAGCGGACACGCACAGCCGACGGCCTCGGGCTGGTTTGTCCAGCAGCGCTTGGCGATCACAATCGCCCTGCCTCGACGTTATTTGTCGGCGGCCCCTGCGCCGCTTTTCTGGCGATCGAGCGTGCGGTCCAGACATGGGGCGGACAGATCGGCGCCACGTTCACGTCATTTGCGGCGTTCGATCATATCCACGACGACCGTTTCGACGCACTCGTTCTCCACGGAGGAGACGATCCAAGCGCCGGGCTTTCGCTCATTTCCGCGCTGCGGCGAAATTCGCGATTGCACGATATGCCGGCGTATTTTCTGGCGGACGACGAAGAGACGCGGGCAGACGCGCTTCGCCGCGGCGCCGACGAGGCGATGCGCCCGCGCTTCGATGCAGATAAGGCCGCGCTCTGGCTCAGCGAAGATATCCGCCGGCGCAGGCGGGCGCGCGCCGTCACCCGCGTGCTGGAAACGCCGCTGGTCGCGGAGACGGAGGCTTTCGCCTTTTTCGGCGCCCACCTTTCTGGACTGGCGCAAACGCACCACGACAAGGGTAGGCCATTGTCTATCGCGGTCATGGACATCGATGCGCCGCACGGCGCCGTAAGCGGTTCAGTCTGGCGCAGGGGATTTGCGGAGATCGCCATGCTTTGCACGCGTCTGACCCGCGCCGCCGACAGCGCTGCGCCCGTGAACGAACGGAGGGTGGCGCTGGCATTTCCTTGCACCCACGCCGAAGGGGCCGAAGCGGCGATGGCGCGCCTAATCCGAGTCTGCGAATGCACGGCTTTTGCAGCGGGCGACGGCGGCAAGGGGCCCCTGCGCTTGTCATACCGCGTGATCGAGCTTTCCCCCGGAGAGAGCGGCTCCGGATTGCTGTCTCGCGCCCTTCTGGACAGGGCCGCTTAGGCGACCGCCCGTTCGGCAAGGCGCGAAAGCGTCTCCAGAAACGCCTTCAAAGCTTTCAATCGCGCCGGCGCCTCCGGCCATTCTCCTGAGACGATCAGCTTGCCATCGGGGCGCGCCTTGAAATCGAGCGGCCGGCTCTGCACGTACCGGACAAGCGCGGTCGGATCGGGAAAACCAGGGTCGCGGAATGTGATCGAGGCGCCTTTCGGCCCAGCGTCGAGCTTGGCGATGTTTGCTTGCTTGCACATGGCTTTCAGGCCCGCGACCTGGATCAATTGTTCCGCTTCCAGCGGCAGAGACCCGAAGCGATCGATCATCTCGGCGGCGAAGGCTTCGCGCTCGCCGTCATCTTCTATGTCGGCCAGCCTCCGATAAAGCGCGAGCCGAACCGTCAGGTCAGGCACGTAGCTTTCCGGAATGAGCACCGCCGCGCCGACGTTGATCGCCGGCGACCAGGAGCGCGCATCGGTTGTCTCGGCGTGGCCCGCCTTCAGCGACTGCACGGCGTCTTCCAGCATCGATTGATAGAGTTCGACGCCAACTTCCCTGATGTGGCCCGACTGTTCTTCACCAAGCAGATTACCGCCGCCGCGCATGTCGAGGTCATGGCTCGCAAGCGTGAAGCCTGCGCCGAGATTGTCGAGCGAGGATAGTATCCGCAAACGCTTCTCCGCGCCGGCGGTAAGGGGCTGGTCGGCCGCGGTAGTAAGATAGGCATAGGCCCGCACGCGCGAGCGTCCCACCCGCCCGCGCAATTGATAAAGCTGCGCCAACCCAAACATGTCAGCGCGATGCACGATCAGCGTGTTGGCGCGCGGAATATCGAGCCCGGATTCGACGATGCTAGTCGATACCAAGACGTCGTATTGCCCGTCGTAGAAGGCGCTCATGATTTCATCGAGCGCACTCGGCGCCAACTGACCGTGCGCCGTAACAACGCGCACCTCCGGCACGGACTCACGCAGGAACCGCTCGGCTTCGGCAAGGTCGGCAATGCGCGGAACCACGTAGAATGTCTGCCCACCGCGATAGCGTTCGCGAAGCAGCGCCTCGCGAACCGTCACCGGATCGAACGGCGTTACGTAGGTGCGAACCGCCATGCGATCCACCGGCGGGGTCGCGATGATCGACATCTCCCTGATGCCGGACAAGGCCAACTGCATAGTCCGCGGGATCGGCGTCGCCGAAAGCGTCAGGACATGCACGTCCGCGCGCAATTCTTTCAGTCTCTCTTTGTGCTTGACGCCAAAATGCTGCTCTTCGTCCACGATCACCAGGCCGAGGTCCTGGAATTTCACGCTGGCCGCGAGAATGGCGTGCGTGCCAACGACGATATTCACCGCGCCATCGGCTAGGCGCGCGCGCGTCTCGGCGGCCTCCTTGGCGTTCACCAGGCGCGAAAGCTGACGAACGCGGACAGGCAATCCCCGGAAGCGCTCCTCGAAGGTGCGGAAATGCTGGCGCGCAAGCAGCGTTGTCGGACCGACGACCGCAACCTGCTTGCCGCTCATCGCCACCAGGAACGCCGCGCGCAACGCCACTTCGGTTTTGCCGAAGCCAACGTCGCCGCAGATCAGACGGTCCATCGGCGCACCGGAGGCCAGATCGCCGACCACGTCGTCGATCGCCGCCAGTTGATCTTCAGTTTCTTCGTAGGGAAACCGAGCGCTGAACTCGTCCCACAGCCCGTCGGGCGGCGCCAGCGGCTCGGCGTGGCGCCCCGCACGCTGCGCCGCGATTCTGATTAGTTCGGCGGCCATGTCGCGTAGCCGCTTTTTGGCGCGCGCTTTGCGCTGCTGCCATCCAACACCGCCCAACTTGTCCAACTGAACGCCGGATTCTTCCGAGCCGTAGCGCGTGACGAGTTCGATGTTCTCGACCGGCAGGTAAAGTTTGTCGCCGCCGGCGTATTCAAGTTCGAGGCAATCGTGCGGCGCGCCGGCAGCGTCCAGCGTTCTCAAGCCGTCATAGCGGCCAATGCCGTGGTCGGCGTGCACGATCAGATCGCCTGGCGCCAAAGCCGCCGCCTCCGCAATCAGGCCGGCGGCGCGGCGCTTCTTCCGCGGACGCGCCAGGCGATCGCCCAGGACATCCTGCTCGCAGAGAATGGCGACGTCTTCGCCCTCGAAGCCGTGTTCCAGCGGCAACACCGCCAGCGCAATCTCGCTGGCCTTCAAGGCCAGCGTTTGAGACCACGCCGATACTGCTTTGATGTCCTTCAAACCGTGATCAGCCATCACAGCCGCGAGGCGCTCTGACGAGCCTTCTGTCCACGCCGCCAGCACGACGCGCTTGCCGCCTTTGGCCAACGCCCGCACATGCTGCGCGGCAATCTCGAACACATTGACATCCGCCATCGCGCGCTCGGCGGCGAAATTGCGCCCGGGCTTGGCGTTCAACTCTATCCGGTCGCGCGCGGGTTCTTCGAATGGCGTGAACCGGCGAACGCGCAGCCCTGCGAGCGTCTCGGCGAGCGAAGCCGGCGACAGGTAGAGTTGGTCCGGCGCGGGTGCGCGGAAGGGCGAGGCGCCGCGAATGATCGGCGCCGCCTTTCGCGCGTCGAAATGTTCCTTGGCCTGATCGAAGCGCTCTTTGCAGGCGTCCTCCGCCAGATGTTCAAGACCGACGATTGCGCCCGCGCCGATATAGTCGAACACGGTTTCAAGGCGCTCATAAAAATACGGCAACCATTGCTCGACGCCTTGCCGACGAATATGCGCCGTGACCGCCTCGTACATCTGGTCAGCGCCGACGCCGAAAGCGTCTACGAACTTGGCGCGGAACCGGCGGACGCTTTCGTCGTCAAGCAGCACTTCGCTGACCGGCGTGAGATCGGCGCGCTTGAGTTGCTGGGTCGAGCGTTGGGTTTCTGGATCGAAGCCGCGGATGGCTTCCAGCCGATCGCCGAAGAAATCAAACCGGATGGGCTCCTTTGCGCCTGGCGGGAATACGTCAATGACCCCGCCGCGAATGGCGAAATCGCCCGGCGCGCGCACGGTGCCGGCGCGGCCATAGCCGTTGACCTGGAGGTATTTCTCAAGCTCCTCGGTATCGACGATAGCCCCGGCCGCGGCCGAAAAAGACGCCGCGCCAACGCGCGCGCGCGGCGCGGCGCGCTGGGTGATGCCGGAGGCGGTTGCGACGACGCAAAGCGGCGGTTCGCCGTCCTTACGCTTGGCAAGGCGCGCTAGCACGGCGGTGCGCTGGGCGGCGACTGCCGGCGTCGGCGATATCCTGTCGTAGGGCAGGTTGTCCCAGCCCGGCAGCCGGACGGTCTCAAGCTCCGGCGCGAAAAACCCCATGACCGCCTCGGCGCTGGCTGCGCGCGACTCATCGCGGGTGACGAACAGCCCTACCCCACCGCGCAGACGCAGAGCGGCCGCAAAGGCGGCGGCGTCCAGTCCATCCGGCGCGCCGCAGACTAGCAACGCGCCTTCGCGACGGCCGATGTCCTGCAACGCCTTCGCGGCCACGGGGTACAATGCACTCACGACGGCAGGACGCCGGCGGCCGCGAATGCCCGAACCCTAGCGAGCAGCGCGCTGTCATGGGCCTCTGGCGGAGGAACCCGGCCAAGGATCCAATCATAAGCGTCCTGATCCGGCGCATCGAGCAGCGCCTCGAACGCCGCCAATTCGAGTTCGGTAAGGCCGGCGGCATGCGAATCGGCAAAGGCGCCCAGAATCAGGTCCATTTCGCGGAAGCCGCGCCGCCAAGCGCGGAGGGTCAGTCGTTTGCGTCGGTCGTCCATGCGGCGCTTAGGTAATCGCTGGTATCGGCTGGGGCCAGACTTGCAGGGCCGCGGGCTATAGACCAAGTCTCAGCCGCTGTCAGTGCGGCCAACTGCGTGGGCGTCCTTGTCCGACCAAATCCCCGATCTGAAGGCCTTGCTGGCGCCCGCGCCAAGCCTCAAGGGCGCAAAGAAAGACACCGCCGACCTGATCGCCCACGTCGCCGGCGGGCCTGCCGTGCGGGACCTGCTCTTCCTCATGCCGCATGGCGCGATCGACCGCCGCAACCGGGTGCTTGTCGCCGAAGCCAGGGACGGAGAGATCGCGACGCTGGACGTTGAGGTCGATGCTCATCTGCCCTCGTTTTCGGCCCGTTCGCCCTATCGCGTGCGGCTACGCGACGAAAGCGGTTTTGTATCGGTCGCTTATTTCAGGCCGCGCAAAGAGATGCTTGAACGCATGTGGCCTGTCGGCCAGCGGCGGCTGGTGAGCGGCAAGGTGGACCACTACAAGGGAGAGCGGCAGATGTTGCATCCCGACTACGTGGTCGATCCGGAAAAAGGCGACGCCCCGCCCGCCATTGAACCGGTATATCCACTCACCGCGGGTTTGCCGGGGCGCACGCTGCAACGGGCGATCAAGCAAGTCTCGCCGCTGCTCAAGGTTCCGCCGGAATGGCTGGACGCGGCGACGCTGACCGCGCAGGGATGGAACAGCTTCGCCGAAAGCCTGATGCGCCAGCATGCGCCGCAGGACCCTGCAGACATCGCACCCGAAGGCGCCTATCGCACGCGGTTGGCCTACGACGAATTGTTCCTGCGCCAGTGCGCCCTGCATCTGCGCCGCGCCGCGCGGCGCACAGAGACGGGTCGGGCGATCACAGCGTCCGGCGCTCTCGAAGCAAGACTGGCGGCGAGTTTGCCGTACGCTCTCACGGCCGCGCAGAAACGGGCGACGAAGGAAATCTCCGACGACATGGCCCGGACCTCGCCGATGCTTCGACTGCTGCAAGGCGATGTCGGATCAGGCAAAACGGTGGTCGCTGCGCTGGCTATGGCGCGGGCTGCGGAGGCCGGCGTGCAAAGCGCGCTGATGGCGCCAACCGAAATCCTCGCGCGCCAGCATGGCCAGACGATAATTCCCATGCTTGCGGCAGCAGGGCTGCGCGCCGCAGTTCTCACAGGACGGGATAAGGGGCGCGAGAAAAAGGCCATCCTTGAAGCGCTTTCACGCGGAGAGATTCACGCGATCATAGGCACGCACGCCCTGTTGCAGGACGATGTGGCCTTCGCCGATCTCGGCCTGATCGTGATCGACGAGCAGCACCGGTTCGGTGTTTCCGATCGCATGCGCCTCGTCGCCAAGGGCGCTACGCCGCACGTGCTGGTGATGAGCGCCACGCCCATTCCGCGCACGCTGGCGCTGGCCGTACACGGGGATATGGACATTTCGATTCTCGATGAAAAGCCCTCAGGCCGGAAGCCGATTCGCACCATCGCCAAGCCGACAACCAAGGCCGACGAGGTGGTGGAGGCCATTGCCGACGCCGCCACGCGCGGCGAGCGGGCCTATTGGGTCTGTCCGCTAATCGAGGAATCCGAAGCACTCGATCTGGCGGCGGTAGAAGATCGCTACGAGACGCTCAAGCGGCGCTTCGGAGACGCCGTGGCCCTCGTGCATGGCCGCATGTCAGCGGCCGCGCGCGAAACGGAAATGGAGCGCCTGCGCAGCGGCGATGCGTTCTTGCTGGTCGCCACTTCCGTCATCGAGGTCGGCGTAAACATTTCAGAGGCCACAATCATGGTCGTCGAGCACGCCGAGCGCTTTGGCCTTGCGCAATTGCACCAATTGCGCGGCCGCGTCGGCCGCGGCGACAAGCCCGGCGCTTGCGTTTTGCTCTGGCGCCCTCCCCTCGGCCAGACGGCGCGCGAGCGATTGGACGTGCTGCGCCGCACCGAGGACGGATTCGTCATCGCCGAGATGGATTATAAGCTGCGCGGCATGGGCGACATCATGGGCACCCAGCAGAGCGGCTTTCCGCCGTTCCGGTTCGTTAATGGCGAGGCTCACGCCGGTCTGCTGGCGATGGCCGACCGGGAGGCGCGCCTGGCGATTGAGCGGGACCCGCGTCTTTCCGAGCCGCGCGGCAG
Source organism: Caulobacterales bacterium (assembly GCA_035549875.1). GTDB lineage: Bacteria > Pseudomonadota > Alphaproteobacteria > Caulobacterales > Aquidulcibacteraceae > JAKFWI01. The sequence goes on along the minus strand of DASZPV010000030.1, from coordinate 6,401 downwards.
GGCGATCGCGTTTGGCCTAGCCTTGTTCGGCCTCGATGAAGGGGGGCACGTCCGCTCAGGCTGATCCGGGCCGGCCCCCATTGCGTAAGCACCAATGCGTCCGAACATCGGGCGAGGGACCGTTCCGGATGCGAATTGCGATCGTCGGTGGGGGCATTTCAGGCCTGGGCGCAGCGTGGGTGCTCAGGAACCTGCACGACGTCACCCTGTTTGAGCGCGAAGCGCGCCCAGGCGGCCACGCCAACACCGTCGAAATTGACTACGACGGACGGAAACTTGCGGTCGATACCGGATTTGTCGTCTTCAACGAGCGAAATTATCCGCATTTTACGGCCCTGCTCGACCACATTGGCGTCCCCTCCATCGCTTCGGATATGAGCTTTTCAGTTAGCGACCCCAAGGGCTTTGAATGGTCAAGCGGCGGACTTTCGGGCCTGTTCGCCTGGAAACGAAACGCCGCGCGCCCGGCTTTCCTTGCGATGCTAACGGACATCCTGAAATTCAACAAGGCGGCCACCGCCGACATTCGCGACGATCGGGTCAATGGCGCGACGCTGGAGGAATATATCGCCAGCTTGCGGCTTTGCCCGCAGTTTCTCAGCAACTACCTTCTGCCGATGGGCGCCGCGATATGGTCGATGCCGGAGCGCGACGTGCTTCGCTATCCAGCCTCCACGTTTCTTCGCTTTTTCGACAATCATCGCCTTCTGGCGACAAGCAAGCATACGGCTTGGCGAACGGTCGCCGGCGGAAGTCAGACTTATGTCAACGCCTTGACGAAGGCGCTTGGCGGGCGCGTACGCGCTGCAACGGCGGTGACTTCCGTGCAGCGCGAAGATGATCTTGTTCAAGTCTCCACGTCGTCGGGCAGGGAAACCTTCGATCAGGTGATCTTCGCTTGTCACTCAGACCAGGCGCTTGCCCTGCTGGCTGATAGCTCGCCGGCCGAGCGCGAGGTGCTATCGGCCGTGAAGTACGCCCCCAATACAGCCTATCTGCATCGCGACGCGCGCCTTATGCCTGAGCGGCGGAGCGCCTGGGCGTCCTGGAACTATCTGCGTGGTGGGAACGACGACGGGCGCGTGTGCGTCTCCTACTGGATGAACCGCCTGCAGGGACTGGATTCCTCTCGCCCCGTTTTCGTGACGCTCAATCCGTCAGAGCCGCCCGCAGCGGAGAAAACCTTCGCGCGATTTTCTTACGATCACCCGCAATTCAATCATATTGCGATCTCCGCGCAGGCCAAAATTGCGAATTTGCAAGGCGTGCGGCGCACGTGGTTTGCGGGCGCGTGGCTTGGCCACGGCTTTCACGAAGATGGTCTGGTGTCGGCGCTAACCATCGCACAACGGCTTGGAGCAAAGGCGCCATGGCGCGCCGCAGCCAAAAGTCCTGACCGCCGCGCCATGGTTGTTGGCGCGCTGGCCGGGGAACGCGCATGACTTCGTGGGCCTATTTCGCACGCACGACGCATCAGCGATCGGCGCCAAAAGGGCGGCGGTTTGTCTACAAGCTGTTTTATCTTTTTCTCGACATCGACGGGATCGGCGAGGCCGCGGCCGCAACGAAGCTTTTCGCGTACAACCGGCCCGGCCTTTTTAGCTTCTATGATCGCGATCATGGCGACGGGTCCGACGCCTCGCTACGCGCCTGGGCTGAGAAGGCGCTCAACGAGGCGGGCGTAGATCTGAACGGCGGCAGGATCATGCTCCTGGCGCTGCCGCGCATCCTTGGCTTTGTTTTCAATCCGCTCTCGGTGTTTTTTGGCTATGATCAGGATGATCGGCTTCAGGGCGTGCTTTACGAAGTTCGCAATACATTTGGAGAAAGCCACGTCTATGCCGCGCCAGCTCATCAAGGCGCCAGCCGCCAGAACGCGCCAAAGGCGCTACACGTCTCGCCTTTCTTTGCTGTACGCGGCTCTTATTCCTTTGCTTTGCAGGCGCCAGACGAACGCTTGTCTCTGACGGTGCAGAACATTGTCGATGGACGCGTGGAGCATATCGCCACGTTGACCGGCGCCCGAGCGGCGCTCTCCGATCGGTCTTTGCTGGCCGCCTTCCTCATGCTGCCGCTGATGACGATTGGCGTGGTGGCGGCCATCCACTGGCAGGCGCTAAAATTGTGGCTCCGCGGCGCTAGGTATCACAAAAAACCCGCCGCGCCGACCGCTTCCGTCTCGCAGGCGCGTCTTCTGATTGAGCCTTCCGGCCCGGCCGCGAATTGACTAGGATATTTGCCATGACTGCCGCCCCCACGCTTGCCGGGGAGGCTGAAATGGCCTCGCCAGGCGTCATCGCCGACCTCCACAAGGCGCCAGCCAGCGCCAAAGCGATATTGCTCGCGTGTCTGTCTCTTCGTAAGGGCCGCCTCGTGATGCAATTGCCGAATGGCCGGCGACTTGGGTTTGGCGGCGCCGAACCCGGGCCCACGGCGCTCCTTGAAGTGCGCGATTACGCCTTCGCACGAAAGGTCTTGCGCAGCGGGGATATCGGGTTTGCGGATGGCTACATCGCTGGCGACTGGGACACGCCGGACCTTTCGGCCGCGCTTGAATTTTTCAGCCTGAACGCCGACGGGCTGATGCGTCTGCTGCGGGGCAACTGGCTGGTGTGCGCTATCAACATGTTCACCCACCTGGGCCGCGACAACAACCGCGCTGGGGCCCGCCGCAATATTCATGCGCACTACGATTTGGGCAACCGCTTCTACCAAGCTTGGCTTGACCCTTCGATGACCTATTCTTCGGCCTGCTTCGATGCGCCGGGGCAGGATCTTTCGGCCGGTCAGCTCAATAAATACCGCGCCCTGGCGGACAAGCTCGAATTGAAACCGGGCGAGCATGTTCTAGAGATCGGCTGCGGCTGGGGCGGCTTTGCAGAGATCGCCGCCCGCGATTACGGCGCGCTTGTTACGGGCCTCACAATCTCAACAGAACAACACGATTACGCCATCGCACGCATGAAGCGCGCCGGGCTTTCCAGCCGTGTCGATATCAGGCTCATGGATTATCGGGATATCGACGGCGCCTTCGACAAGATCGCCTCGATCGAGATGTTCGAGGCCGTTGGCGAAAAATATTGGCCCGCATATTTCGCCAAGGTTTCATCGCTGCTGAAACCGGGCGGCAGGGCCGCTTTGCAGATCATTACGATCAAGGATGAACTGTTCGCCGCCTATCGCCAACGCGCTGACTTTATCCAGCGCTATATTTTTCCGGGCGGCATGCTCCCAAGCATAGCGCGCCTCAAGGAGGAAGCAGCCAGGGCCGGCCTGGTCTGGGACAAGGCGCAGGCGTTCGGCGAGCACTACGCAACGACCCTTTCAGCCTGGGGGCAGCGCTTTGGCGCCCATTGGGAGGAAATTCGAACCCTGGGCTTCGACGAACGATTCAAGCGGCTCTGGCGCTTCTATCTGAGCTATTGCGAAGCCGGCTTCCGCACCGCCCGGACCGACGTGGTGCAGGTCGCCCTGGCGAAGTCCTGAGTGGCTTGAACGGCTTGGCGCTGGCTACTAGACCGAGCGCGTGGATACCGGTCATCGCCTCAGTTACGGCGCGCCTAGCGTCATTGAAACCATCGGCGACACGCCGCTGATACGGCTAAGGCGCGCCTCGGCTGAAACCGGGTGCGAAATCTGGGGCAAAGCCGAATTTCTTAATCCCGGCCAGTCTGTGAAGGACCGCGCCGCGCTCTACATCATTCGTGATGCGGAACGGCGTGGCGCGTTGCGCCCGGGCGGCGTGATCGTCGAGGGCACGGCGGGCAATACCGGCATCGGTCTGGCGCTGGTCGGGGCCGCGTTGGGTTATCGCGCGGTGATCGTTATTCCACGAACCCAAAGCCAGGAAAAAAAAGACGCAATCCGCCTCCTCGGCGCGCAGTTGGTTGAGGTCGATGCCGTGCCGGCCAGCCATCCCGAGCATTACGTGCGCTATTCCGGCCGGCTGGCCGAGCGCATGAACGCGGAAGAGGCCAACGGGGCGATCTGGGCCAATCAGTTCGACAACACGGCCAACCGGCAAGCCCATTACGAAACCACGGGCCGCGAAATCTGGGAGCAAACCGGCGGCGCGGTCGACGGTTTCATCTGCGCCGTGGGGACCGGCGGCACGCTCGCCGGGGTTTCGATGGCGTTGAAGGAGCGCAATCGGGCGGTGGCGATCGGGCTCGCCGACCCTGGCGGCGCGGCGCTCTACAATTACTACGCCCACGGCGTGTTGAAGGCCGAGGGCGATTCAATCACCGAAGGAATCGGACAAAACCGGATCACCGCCAATCTCGAAGGCGCCGAAATTGACATGGCGTTTCGGATCGAAGACGAAGAAATGCTGCCGGTTTTGTTTGCGCTCGTGCGCGAGGAAGGGCTTTGCCTTGGCGGATCGTCCGGCATCAACATCGTCGGCGCGATGCGCCTTGCCCAAAATCTGGGGCCGGGCAAGACAATCGTCACAGTGCTTTGCGATCTCGGCTCGCGCTATCTGAGCAAGCTTTACAACCCTACTTTCCTGCGGGCGCGCAACTTGCCCGCGCCGTCATGGATGGAAAGCACATGAGCGAAACGCGCGACCCTCTTGTTTCGGTTGAGTGGCTCAAATCACGGATGGGCGCGCCTGACCTTCGGATTGTCGACGCAACCTGGTTTTTGCCGATCGAGCCTTTCGACGCACGCGACGAACATGCCCGCGTCCGCATTCCTGGCGCCTATTTCTTCGACATCGATGCGGTCGCCGATACGCAGAGCGCCCTGCCCCACATGCTCGCGCCGCCGGAAAAGTTTGCGTCCTGGATGCGCAAGGCAGGCATAGGCGACGGCTGCACGGTCGTTGTCTATGACGCCAGGGGCCTGTTCTCGGCCGCGCGCGTCTGGTGGAATTTGCGGGTCATGGGCCATGAGGACGTTTTTGTGCTCGATGGCGGCTTGCCGGCGTGGCTTGCCTCTGCCGGCGAGATCGAGGATGGGCCAGACTTCGCGCGGCAGGAGCGCCATTTTTCCGTGCGCTATCACGGCGGATTGGTGCGCAATCTCGCGGACATGCGCAAGGCGGTCGCCGCCGGCGCCCAGATCGTCGACGCACGCCCAAAGGGCCGATTTGAAGGCGCCGAGCCCGAGCCGCGGCCGGGGCTGCGCGCCGGCCATATGCCCGGCGCCATAAACCTTCCGCCAGCCCTGCTGTTTGACAAGGACGGCCGGATGAAATCGCGCGCCGCGCTCATTCAATTGTTCAATGATGTCGGCGTCGATGCCCGCAAGCCGGTGATCTGCACGTGCGGCTCCGGTGTTTCAGCGGCGACGCTTGCACTCGCCCTCGCGCGCATCGGCAAATGGGAAACGCCCGTCTACGATGGCGCCTGGGCCGAATGGGGCGCACAAGCCGATACGCCGGTCGCGATCGGGGCTGGCTAGGGCATGGGCAAAAAGCCATCGCTCGAACATCTGCATGTGGAAACGCGCCTGACGTTGGCTGGGCGCGATCCGTCAAAACAGGACGGCGCAATCAACCCGCCGGTGCATCACGCCTCGACCCTCGTGCTGGACAATGCGGACGATCTCTACGGCGCGCCGGTCAAGACCTACGCCTTGGAAGGCATGGCGGTGCAGGAAGCGTTGTGCGAAGCGCTGGTCGCCGTCGAGGGCGGCGCCGGCGCCAGCCTTGCGCCCTCCGGCCTCAATGCGTGCGCCCTTGCGATCCTCACCGTTGCGCGCGCCAACGGGCAATTGCTGGTAACCGATTCCGTCTACGGTCCGACGCGCCGGTTTTGCGACAAGATACTCAAACGGCTGGGCATTCGCACGACCTATTACGATCCGCGCATTGGCGCGGGCGTCGCCGAACTGATTACGCCGGACACATGCGGCGTGTTTTTGGAATCGCCCGGTTCGCTGACGTTCGAGATTCAGGACGTGGGCGCCATAGCCGCGGCGGCGAAAGCGCGCGGCGCGCCCACAATCATCGACAATACATGGTCGGCGGGCATGTATTTCAAGCCGTTTGCGCATGGCGTCGATCTGTCCGTGCAGGCGCTGACGAAATACCAGGCCGGCCACGCCGATGCTTTCGTAGGGGCCGTAATCTCTTCGACGGACGCCTGGGCCAAGCGTGTCCGCGCCGCCTACAAGGAGTTCGGCCTGGGATGCGCGCCGGACGACGCCTATTTGGCGCTAAGGGGCATGCGCACGATGCATGTTCGTCTGGCGCGGCAGAGCGAGAGCGCGCTGCTGATCGCGCGCTGGCTGGAGGCGCGCGGCGAAGTCGCGGCGGTTCTGCACCCTGCTCTGCCCTCCCATCCGGACCATGCGCTATGGGCGCGGGATTTCACCGGCGCAGCCGGACTATTCGGCGTGATCCTGCGGCCGATCCCGGCGGAAAAGCTGAAGCTGTTTCTGGAATCGCTGAGCCT
>DASZPV010000029.1:0-29674 GCA_035549875.1 Caulobacterales bacterium | reverse complement strand
ATCTCGGTCGGCCATGCGCCACGATAGCGCCGCCTGCCCCAAACGACAAAGGCCGGCCCCACCACAGGGCCGGCCTTCGGACACCACGTCTACACACCACCAGACCCGACGTCTTCGGAAGGTTTTTATCCGTCGAGTACTGAAGCGACTATAGCGCGCAAGGGTGACCGCGCGGTTTCCATAAGCGAAACAAGTCCCTAACGCCCTTCCCGGATTTAGCGGCGCAGGCTAACGTGCACCCCAACATTTGGAGCGGCCCATGACCAAGCTCGAAATCGCGGCGATTTACAGCGCGATCAACATTTTGATCCTGGTGGTTTTGATCGTGCGCGTCGTTCAAGCCCGCCGCGCCAACAGAGTGGTGCTGGGCGACGGCGGCGTTCCGGCGCTGCTGCGCGCGATCCGCGCCCACGGCAACGCCGCCGAAACCATGCCAGTGGCGATCGGCGCGCTCCTGTTCCTGGCTTATCTGGACTCGGTTCCGGCCTGGACTGTCCACCTGCTCGGCGGCGCCTTCACCCTCGGGCGCTTCGCCCACGCCTATGGCGTGAGCACCTATGCCGGGATTGGTCCGGGGCCGGGACGGATGATCGGCGTGGTCCTGACCCTCTTCAGCCTCGCCGGGTTCGCGGCGGCGATGTTCTGGGGCGCTTTCGTCCACGGGTAGCGCGCCGCATTGCGGGCTAGGTCTTCCCGGGCCATGTAGGGCCCATGCCTTTTGACGCCGACGCCGCCACCCTGCTCGACGATCTCCTCGCCGCGGCCCGCAAACAGGGCGCGGAGAGCGCCGACGCCAGCCTTTCCACCCGCGAAAGCCTTTCCGTCGATGTGCGCCTCGGCGTGTTCGAAGGCGTCGAGAGTGAGGAGAGCCGCTCGATCGCCTTGCGCGCGCTGATCGGCCAGCGTCAGGCCGGCGCCACCTCCACCGACCTTTCCCCGCGCGGCCTGGCCGAGTTGGCCGAGCGCGTTGTGGCGATGGCCAAGGCCGCGCCCGAAGATCCTTATTGCGGCCTCGCCGATCCCGCTTTGCTTGCGCGCGATATTCCCGCGCTCGACACGGAAGATTCCGCCCGGCCCGACGCCAAGGCGCTCGAACAGCTTGCGCTGGCCTGCGAAACCGCTGCCCTCGCTGTTTCCGGCGTCACCAATTCGGCCGGGGCCGGCGCCAGCTTCGATCATGGCGCATTCGCCTTCGCCACCTCCACCGGTTTTCGCGGCGGCGCGCGCGGCACCACCTATTATGTCGGCTGTTCGCCCCTGGCCGAGAAAGACGGCCAGAAGGAGCGCGATTACGATTCCCGCACCACGCGCTTTCTCGCCGATCTGCCGCCGGCCGAAACCATCGGCCGCGCCGCGGGCGAACGCGCGGTCGCACGCCTCGGCCCGCGCAAGATCGAAAGCCAGAAAGCGGCGGTGATTTTCGAAAACCGGATGGCGCGCGGCGTGATCGCGCCGCTGCTTGGGGCCATATCCGGCGGCGCCGTGGCGCGCGGCGTTTCTTTCCTGCGCGACATGTTGGGGAAGCAGATATTCGCGCCCGGAATCGAGATCGAGGACGATCCGCTGCGCCCGCGCGGGCTTTCTTCGCGCCCATTCGACGGTGAAGGCGTCGCCGTGCGCCGCCGCGCGCTGATCGAAAATGGCGTGCTAACCACGTGGCTGCTCAACAGCGCCGCCGCCCGCCAACTCGGCATGACCACGACTGGCCACGCCACACTCGGCCATGGCGGCCCGCCCGGCATCGGTTCGACCAACGTCACGCTCAAGCCCGGCCATGGCGATATCGGCGACCTAATGGTTCACGCAGGCAGGGGCCTCGTGGTGCAGGAAACGTTTTCGCCTTCGATCAATCCCAACAACGGCGATTATTCCGTCGGCATCGCCGGCTATTGGTTCGAGAATGGCGCGCGCGCCTTCCCGGTCAGTGAGGTCACCGTCGCCGGCAATCTGAAAGACATCTACGCACGCCTCATCCCCGGCGGCGATCTCGACCGGCGCGGCGGGCTCGACGCGCCAAGCCTGCTCGTTGATGACCTCACCATCGCCGGACTCTGAAAGCGCCAGCGCCGATCTGGCGCTGATCAAGGAGTCCGTACGCGCGTGCGGCCCGCTTCTGCGCGAGGCGTTCGGCGGCAAGGTCAAAATCTGGTCCAAGCCAGGCGGCAGCCCGGTAACTGAAGTCGATCTGGCGGTGAACGATATGCTGCATGCGCGCCTTACCGGCGCGCGGCCCGATTACGGCTGGCTTTCCGAGGAAAGTCCGGATGATCCGGCGCGTCTTTCTTGTACGCGCGCCTTCATCGTCGATCCGCTCGACGGCACCGCCTCGTTCCTCAAGCACAAGCCGGAATTCGGAATCGCGGTGGCGCTGGCCGACGCCGGCGTCGTCGTCGCCGGCGTCGTCTACAATCCGATCACCGAGGAATTGTTCGAAGCCGCCAAAGGCGCCGGCGCCTGCCTCAACGGCGCGCGGATCAAAACCTCGGCCGCGCATGCGCTGGAAGAGGCGCGCATCCTTGCGCCCAAGACGTTCTTTTCCAGCCGGTCCTGGCGCGCGCCCTGGCCCGCCATGCGGCTCGACCAGCGCGGCGCGCTGACCTATCGGCTGGCGCTGGTCGCCGCCGGCATGTTTGACGGCACAGCGAGCCTCGGCTTCAAGAACGAATGGGATATCGCCGCCGGCGCGATCCTGATCAGCGAGGCGGGCGGGCGGATCACCGATCCCTGGGGCGAAGCGCTCGCATTCAACCAGCCCGATCCGCGCGTGCCGGGCATGGTGGCCGCTGGCGCTCGCCTGCATCCTTTATTAATCGAACGTTTGCGAGAAACGCCGCATCCGCGCGCGGAGGGAAAGGCATGAGCGAACAGCCCCAATTGCTGCATCTTGTGATCGGCGGCGAGTTGAGCCGTCTGGACAAGGCGCAGTTCGAGGATCTTTCCAAAATCGACTTTGTCGGCGCCTTCCCCAACTACAAGAGCGCCTACGACGCCTGGAAGGGCGCCGCACAGCGCACCGTCGATAACGCGCGCATGCGCTATTTCATTCTGCACGCCCACAAATTACTCGACCCGGCAACGGGCCTGACGCACGAGCACTAGGTGCCAGATCAAGCCCCGCCCGGCCGCAAGAGCCTCCTGGTCAGGCTCTGGCGCGATCACGTCAGACGCTACAAAACCGATCTGCTCGCTCTCGTGCCGGTGCTCGCGGCGGTGTCGCTGCTCGGCATCGGCTATACGTGGATTCTGAAACAGGTCGGCGACGGCCTTCAGCACAACGATTTCGCCACGACCGCCTGGGCGCCGCTCGCACTGCTGGCGGTCGCCATCGCACGCGCGGCGGCGACCTGGGCGCAGGCGATCATGAGCCAGGGCATTGGGCAGAAAGTTCTGCGCGATCTGCAAGGCGCGCTGTTCGCCAAGCTCGTGCGCGCCGATTTCGCCCGCTACAGCCGCGAAAATTCCGGCCAGATGGTTTCGCGCCTGACCAATGACGTTAACGTCGTCGCCGACGGCATCGTGCGCTCCAATCAAGTCGTGATGCGCGACCTGCTGACGCTGATTGGCGCGCTCGCCATGATGCTGGTGTACGATCTGGCGCTCGGCGCGCTGATCATCGTTCTGTTCGCGGTGGCCGGCCCGCCGCTCGGCGCGATCGCCCGCCGCGCGCGCAAACAAACGCACGTGCAGCAGGACACGATGGGCCGGCTGACCGCCATGCTGTCAGAAAGCTTTTCCAGCCCGCGCTTCATCAAGACATACGGTCTTGAAGGCAATGAAGAGGCCCGCGCGCGCGGCAATTTCGAAGCACGCCGCAAAGTCGCGATGAAGCTGATCTACAATCGTTCGCGCGCTGAACCTCTGCTGGAATTGATCGGCGGTGCGGCGTTCGCCATAACCATTTTCGTCGCCAGCGCCCGCATCACCGGCGGCGACATGACGATCGGCGACTTTCTCGGCATCATCACCGCCATCGGCATCGCTTCACCCGCGGCCCGCAGCCTCGGCACGTTCAATACCGTGCTCAACGAGGGAGTGGCCGCCCTGGGGCGTATCTATGGCGTGCTCGATGAGCCCGATTTCGTAATCGACAAGCCGGGCGCAAGGCCGATCGCCGTCAGCGCCGGCGCGATCGCATTCGAGGGCGTTTCATTTTCCTATGACGACACGCCCGCGCTGCGCGGCGTCAGCCTCACCGTCGCGCCTGGAGAGCGGCTGGCGCTCGTGGGTCCCTCGGGCTCGGGCAAGACGACCTTGTTCAACCTCATTCCGCGCCTGTTCGATGTCGGCGCCGGGCGCGTCGTGATCGACGGCCAGGACGTCCGCGATGTCACGCTCGCCAGCCTGCGCGGCTCGATCGCGCTCGTCAGTCAGGACGTGGTTCTGTTCGACGACACGGTGCGCGCCAATATCGCCTTCGGTAAACCCGGCGCAACGGAACCTGAAATCGTCGCCGCGGCGGAGGCGGCGGCGGCGCACGATTTCATCTCGGCGCTGCCGCAGGGTTACGACACGCCCGTTGGCGAACGCGGTTCGGCGCTATCGGGCGGGGAGCGCCAGCGCGTGGCGCTTGCCCGCGCCTTCCTGCGCAACGCGCCGATCCTGCTGTTGGACGAAGCCACTTCCGCGCTGGACGCCGAATCCGAACGCAAGGTGCAGGGAGCGCTCGATCGCCTCGCCAAGGGCCGCACCACGATCGTCATCGCCCACCGCTTATCCACCGTGCGCGACGCCGACCGCATCGTGGTTCTGGAAGACGGCGCGATCCGCGAAAGCGGCAAGCACGACGATCTCATGGCGCTTGACGGCCTTTACGCCAGCCTTGTGCGCCTCCAATTCAGCGCCTGATCGCTTTCGACAACGATTACTCGCGGCGCAATATCTTATCGACCCAGATATTGGCCCACCATTGCGACATGAATTTCTGTTTTGTCGCCGCCGGATCGTAATCCTCCCGCACCCAGTCGAGCAGCGGCTTTTCGCCCTTCGTCTCGGCCAGATAGGTTTCAAAGAAGAAATCGAGAATGCCGGTCTTGCCTTCGCGGAAATGACCGTACTTGCGAGAGAGCTGGGTCACAGCTTCTTCGGCGCGCTTGCCCTGGCGCAGCATCACGTAAAGCGCGGCCATGATCCCTGCGCGATCCGCGCCGGATTTGCAGTGCATCAGCGCGGGGTAGGCGATCTCGTCAAACAAGGCTTTGGCGCCGATCACCTGTTCTTTGCTCAGCATATCGCGCGAGCGGACCTGGAAGGTCACGAGCTTCATGCCGGCCGCCGCGCAGGCTTCGCGTTCCAGCAGATAATGGCCCGCTTCGGATTCGCCACGCAGGTTGACGATCGTCTTGAACCCCTGCGCGGCATAATGCGCGATGCGCTTGGGCGAGGGCTGATTGGCGCGCGCCATCTCCGGGCTGATCCAGTGAAAATTGCTCCAGCCGATCCGCAGAAAGCCGTGGTCGCGCCACATAAGGCCGGTCCAGGCGCGCCGACGCGCCGCTGCGTCGGCGATCTCGAAAGGGGGCTGCGGGGGAGACAAAGCGTCGGTCACGAAGGGGCCGTCAAACGCGCCGCCTGTGGCGCCGGAAGGCGGCCCCCTATAAGGAGAAAGCCGGGGCCGCGAAAGCCCGCGAACCAGACGGGCATGCTAAAGACTATCCTCCGTTCGCCAGCCGTCCAGACCATCATAGGCCGCCTTCTGGGCGTCTATATGCTGTTTGTCGGGCTGACCACGCGCTGGACCGACATTAATCGTGGCGCAGCCGAACGGCTGTGGGCCGCCGGCGGGCCCGTGGTCGTCTGCTTCTGGCATGGCAGAATTGTCCTCAGCCATGTCGGCTGGGCGCTAGGCAAATGGCGGCGCGCGCGCAGCCAGCCCGTAAAAGTCCTGATCTCGTTTTCCCGCGAAGGCGCCGTCGCCGCCGATGCGACCAGAACGGTCGGCGCCGGCGTGATCCGCGGCTCGGCCGCGAAGGGTGAAAAGCGCAAGGGCGGAATGGAGGCCACCCGCGAGATGCTTCGACACCTTTCCGCGGGCGGCGCGGTGGCCATGGCGCCGGACGGGCCGCGCGGCCCGCGCATGCGCGCGCAGATGGGGCCGGTCCTGCTGGCGCGCCATGCCGGCGCGCCGATCATCGCGTTCGCCTGGGCGACGCGCGGCCACAAAGTGCTCAATTCATGGGACCGCTTCGTGGCGCCGCTGCCGTTCAGCCGCGGCTTCTACGTCTGGAGCGATCCGATTTACGTGGACCATGCGGCCGGGCCCGATGGATTGGAGGCGGCGCGCCGCCGGCTCGAAGACGAACTCACTCGCATCACCATCGAAGCCGATCGGCGCGCCGGTCTGCCGGTGATCGAAGCGGCTCCCCTCGCGCCGCCGCAGGAAGCGCCCGCCTCGTGAAGCATCCGTTCGGACTGGCGGCCTATCGCAGCCTAAGCGCCGCGCTATCGCCGCTCTCAGGGGTGTTCCTGCACGCGCGCGCACGCGGCGGCAAGGAAGATCCCGCGCGGCTGGGCGAGCGTTTCGGGCGTACACACGCGCCGCGCCCGCCAGGACAACTCGTCTGGCTGCACGGCGCCAGCGTCGGCGAAGCGCGCGTGTTGATGCAGCTCGTTCGGTCGCTTCACGAAGCGCGAAGCGACCTGCATTTCCTGATCACCACCGGCACCACCACTTCGGCCGCCGACGTCGCGGCTGTCGCCCTGCCGCGCACCATCCATCAATACGCCCCGTTCGATCTCAGCTCTGCGGCCACAGCGCGCTTCATCGTGCATTGGCGTCCAAACCTTGCGGTGTTCGCGGAGAGCGAATTCTGGCCGAACATGCTTCTGCGCACGGCTCATGCGCGCATTCCGCTGGCGCTGGTCAACGCCCGGCTTTCGCCGAGAAGCATCGCCAATTGGCGGCGCTTTCCCGAGAGCGCCGCGCGCCTGCTTTCTTCTTATGATGTTCTGCTCGCCGCCGACATGGCCAGCGCGGCGGGCCTGGAAAAACTCAGCGGCAGGCCCGTCGAACACGTCGGCAATCTCAAGCTCGCCGCGCCGGCGCCAGAGCCGAACCAGGATTTGCTGCAGGCCCTGCGCGCCGAAATCGGCCTCCGCCCGGTCTGGCTGGCGGCCAGCACACATGCCGGCGAGGAAGAAATTGTTCTCGCCGCTCACGCGCGCCTGCGCGAGATTTGGCCTGACGCCCTCCTGCTGCTGGCGCCTCGCCACCCGGCCCGCGGGGAGGCGATCGCTGCGCTTGCCGGCGGCGCGCCGCGGCGGTCTCAGGGCGCGCCAATCGGCAACGCTTTCGTTTACGTCGTCGATACGTTGGGCGAACTGGGAACGTTCCTCGCACTGGCGCCGGCGACGTTCATGGCTGGCAGCCTTCTACCCACCATGGCTGGACACAACCCGATCGAGCCGGCCAAGGCCGGCTCGGCGATTGTCAGCGGGCCGCATGTGCGCAGCTTCAATGATCTTTACGCCGCGCTCCGCGCCGCCGGCGCCATGCGCCTGGCGCACGACGCGAACGCCATCGCCGCCGCCATCGGCGATCTCTGGACCAATGAGAGCGCGCGCACCGCGCAGGTCGAGGCGGCAGCACGGCTTGTTGACGGAGGACAATCGACGCTTTCGGCCACCGTGCAGCGCCTGCTAGCGCTGCTGGATCGCGGGGGCGGCAATGCGCCCGCCTGAATTCTGGGATCACCGAACCGGCAAGGACGCGGCGGTGCTTCTGCGCACGTTGCTCTTACCGCTCGGCGCGCTCTATGCCGCAATCGGCGCAGCCAAACTGCGGCGCACGATGCCTACACGCGTTTCGGCCCCCGTCATCTGCGTAGGCAATCTCACCATGGGCGGAACCGGCAAGACGCCGATCGTGCGGCGCCTGCGGGCAACGCTGCGCGCCCTGGGCGTCGAGGCGCACACGCTGTCACGCGGTCACGGCGGAAAAGAGCGCGGTCCGCTGCGTGTGGATCCCGAACGACACACCCACGCCGACGTCGGCGACGAACCCTTGCTGCATGCGCTGGACGGCCCGGCATGGATCGCGCGCAACCGCGTCGCCGGCGCACAGGCCGCAATCGCCGCCGGCGCGCAGGCGGTGCTGCTCGACGACGGCTTTCAAAACAGCGCGCTGGTCAAAGACTTTTCGCTTCTCGTCTTCGACGCCGCACTAGGGCCGGGCAATGGCTGCGTGGTTCCAGCCGGCCCGCTGCGCGAGCCTCTGAAGCAAGGGCTTTTACGCGCCGACATGGTCGTGCTGATGGGTGCGGATACGCCCGAGCGCCCTGATTGGCTGACTGGCTTTTCCGGCCCAATCGTTCACGCAACGTTAGTCCCCTCCGCGCCGCCGCCGCCCGGGCCGCTTTTCGGCTTTGCCGGAATTGGCCGGCCGCATAAGTTCTTTGACGGGATAAGACGCGTGGGCGGGGCGCTGGTCGATGGGGTTGCTTTCCCCGATCATCACGTGTTTACGCCGGACGACCTTGCCATGCTTGAACGCCACGCCGCCGCGCACAATGCCCGCCTGATCGCCACGGAGAAGGATTTCGTACGCCTGCCCGCCGCTTTTCGCGCTCAGGTCACGGCATTCCCGGTGCAAGCAGTGTTTACGGATGAGAAGGCTGTCTTGGCGGCGCTCGCGCCTATATTGGCCTCGTCACGCCCATGACCGCCATAGACATCATTCCCGCCGCGCCCGAACCGTCAGCACCCTTGCAACACCGCATCGAAGCTGCGGCGTTCAAGGTCTACCTTGCGCATTTCAAGGCCATGCCGTTTGAAAAGGCATCTGCCGCCGGCGCCAATTGGCTGCCGCGGCTGGGGCCGCTGACATCGACACACCTCACCATGCTGCGGAATCTGCGGCTGGCGTTTCCAAACGAGACCGAACGCTGGCGCCAGGACGTGGCGCGGGCGACCTGGGTGCAGCTTGGCCGTTCGCTTGGCGAGTTTCCGCATCTGCATGAGTTCACCTTCGCCGAAGGCGAAGCGCGCACGGAAGTGATCGGCCGTGACCTCTTCGCGCGCGCCCGCGATGGCGAAAACGGCGCGGTATTCTTCTCCGGCCACATCTCGAATTTCGAACTGATGCCGATCGGCATTATACGCCTCGGCGTCACCTGTTCGACGAGCTATCGGCCGATGAACAACAAGCTCGTCGGCGCGCTGGTGCGCAAACAGCGCACGATCAATGGCACGCCCGACCAGCTTCCCAAGGGCCGGCAGGCCGGCATCGGCATGATGCGCACGCTCAAGCGCGGCGATTCCGTCGCGATCATGATCGACCAGAAATACAACGAAGGGCTCTCGTTGCCGTTCTTCGGTCACGACGCCATGACCAGCGACGCCCCGGCCCGCCTCGCCCTGCAATACGACGCCCCGCTCATTCCGATTTCGCTGCGCCGGGATCAGGCCACGCACTTTACGCTGAAAGCGCATGACCCGATCCCGATCGACCGGGCGATCCCGCGCAATCAGGCCGTCCGCGACGCCTCGCTCAAGATGAACCAGTTTCTCGAAGACACGATCCGCGCCGCGCCCGACCAATGGTTCTGGGTGCACCGCCGCTGGCCGAAGGAAACATGGAAAAAAGCCGGCGTGCTCTGACCCCAAACGTCCCGGCGCTGGACCTTAGCCCGTATTAAGGGGTTAAATGGATGTGGGGGCCGCCCGACCGGCGGCGGGACAAGGGGACGAGCCATGTCTGTACCGGCTTCTATGACCTGGATCTGGTGGGCCGTACCCGCCATCGTCGCCATTCTCGGCGCGCTGTTGTTCATTTCCGGCCTCGGCAAATTCTTCGACGGGCGCCCGTTCTCGGGCTCGCAAGGCCTGGTCGGGGGTCTGGCCTTCCTGGGATTGGGCCTGGCCGGCTCGCTGCTCGGCCTGAACATCCAGACCTATTCGCGCCTGACGTATGAGCGGCCCGTGGCCTCGGTGGCGGTCAAGGCGGCCGATCCGGCCAACAAACTCTACAACGTCACCGTCACGCGGCTGGACGGCGCCAGCCAGGAGAAGGCCTGCCAGGTGCAGGGCGACGAATGGATCATGGGCGCGCGGGTGCAGAAATGGCAGCCCTGGGCCAATGTGCTCGGCCTCGACGCGACGTACGACCTCGATCAGATGGCCAACAAATATTACAACGCGGCCGAGGCCAACGGCAAACCGATCACCGCCTGCGATCTGACGCTCGGCAAGCCGGAAGTGAACCAGTACGTGCCGCAGGGCCTAACGGCCTGGCTACTGTCGCTGGTGCAGGTGGAAGACCGGCGCTTCGGCTCGGCCAATTACATGCCCCTGGCCGACGGCGCGACCTACAACGTGGTCATGACCCAATCGGGTCTCAACAGCGAACCGGCCAACGAAACCGCCCGCAAGGCCTACGACGCGCCGCACTGAGGCGTCACGGGGGCCTGGCCCGCTCTTGCCCGCCTGCCCGCCTTGGGGCATAAACGCGCCGTTTCAGCTAAAGCTAAGCTCGGACTTTGGACGGTGGGCCCACCCCCCGTCCGAGAGGGGCTGACCGGAAGCTGGGGCCGGAGGAGTGTAGCTCAGCTGGTAGAGCATCGGTCTCCAAAACCGAGGGTCGTGGGTTCGAGTCCCCCCACTCCTGCCACGCGAACGCCGAACTTATATGTGACGGGGCGCTCATGGCCCGACGAGGAGACGATATGACGACCGAAGTCGCGGAGCGCGACGAACAGGACCAGCCGCGCCGGCGTTCGGGTCCGTTCACGTTCTGGAAGGAAGTTCAGGCCGAGGGCCGCAAGGTCACCTGGGCCACGCGCAACGAAACCATCGTCTCGACCATCATGGTGGTGATCATGGTGATCATGGCGGCGGTGTTCTTCTTCGCCGTCGATACCCTGATCCATTTCGTCATCAGCCTGATTTTGGGACTTGTGAGATGAACGACGTCGCCGAACTGTCCGCGGCGCCCGCCGAGGCGGCGCCGAAAAATCCCAAGGCGCAATGGTACATCGTCCACGCCTATTCCAATTTCGAGAAAAAGGTCGCCGAGGCGATCCGCGAGCAGGCCGCGCGTCAGGGCCTCGAAGCCGAATTCGAGGATATTCGCGTGCCGACCGAAGAGGTCGTCGAGGTTCACCGCAATAAAAAGCGGGTGCGCGAGCAACGCCACTTTCCCGGCTACGTGCTGGTGAAGATGAACCTCACCGACGACGCCTATCACCTGGTCAAGAACACGCCGAAAGTCACCGGTTTTCTTGGCGCGCAGAACAAGCCGCAGCCGGTCAGCGAACGCGAAGTCGAGCGCATTCTCGGCCACGTGCAGGAAGTCGCCGCCGCCCGTCCGCGCCGCCTTATTACGTACGAGATCGGCGAGCGCGTGCGCGTCACCGATGGACCGTTCGCTTCATTCGAAGGCGTAGTCGAGGATGTCGATGAAGAACGCGGCCGCCTGAAAGTGTCGGTGACGATTTTCGGCCGCGCCACGCCGGTCGATCTCGAATACGGTCAGGTCGACAAGCGCCGCTGAACAAATCGCCGCGCCCCATCCGCCGGGGCGCGCGCGAATGGTTTTACGGCTGGTATTTCTTCGGGATCGCCGCCGCTTCAGCGGCCGGCATCTTCCGCAGCGACGTGGCGATGCATGGCACGGCGATCGCTCCCGGCCCGCTGTCGCTCACCGCAATATCAAGATCGATCGGGCGGCAAACGTAATTGGTTCCGCGGAACACGGTGATCAGGTGGGCGTCAGGGTATTGCGCCTGACGGCAGCCCTGCTTGAAGCCGACCTCGTAAACATCGCGAAGGCCGACGCGAATGTACATCGTGTGCTCGTCCTTGGCCTTCCAGCCCTTCCACTGCATCGACGAGAAACAGGCGCTATGTTCCGGCCCGCTCGGCGCCGGTTTTTCGGTGGCGGCGAAGGCCGTGGCCGCGACTCCGGCGGCCATCGCCGCCGCAATAAGAAATGCTCTCATGAGAGCCTCCTAAGTCTTTGTCTCCCACGCTACCACTATAGCACCGTTTTAAGAAAAAGCGCGCGTTTTCGCCGGCTTCCGCTAGGTCAGACCCCACGCACTCGGCGCTACCGGGACGGCTGAAACAGTTGCGGCATCAATTCCGCCAGCATGTGGCGCCAGGCCTTCCACTCGTGCTCGCCCGGCGTGCTGTAGAATTCATAGCGAAGCCCGCTCTTGTCGAGCAATTGGCGCAATTTGAGATGGCCCGGATACCGCGTATCTTCCGTGCCGCAGGCGATGAACAGCAGCCGCAGCTTCCGGTTTGCCGCAGCAGTATCCTTCAGCAAGCCTGGAACCTGCGCTTCCATGTCGAATTTCGGCGAGCCGAAAGCGCCGGCGCTGAATTCCGCCACCCACGCGAATTTGTCCAGGTTTCTAAGGCCGAGCGTAAAGGACTGGCCCGCCCCCATCGAAACGCCGGCGATGGCGCGGCCCTCGCGGTTCGCCTGGACGCGATAATTGCTCTCCACGAGCGGCATCACATCGCCGAACAACTCGCGGCCAAACGCCTCGATGGCGGGCAGCGCCGTCGCATCGCCGTCGATGTCTCCGTAAGGCATGACGACCAGCATCGGCTGGGTCTTATGCGCCGCCAGAAGATTTTCCTCGATCGCGGCGACGCGGCCAAGGCGCGTCCAGCCTTCCTGGGAATCGCCGCCGCCATGGAACAGGTACAGCACCGGAAACTTGCGGCCGGTCTCGCGTTCGTATCCAGGCGGCGTGTAAATCACGACGGTGCGCAAGGCTTTCGTTTCCGAGGCGCGGTAAGTCCGAAAATGCACGGCGCCATGAGGCACGTCGCGCACTTCATCGAAGCGCGGAGGATCTCCGGGCACTTCAAAAGTGCTCCACGGAATCGCGCCGCCGGCGTTGACGTTTCGGTTGGCGAGGTCGAGCGCGCGCACGCCATCGACAAGGAACGCATACCGGTAGACCTCCGGCTCAAGCGGACCGACGGCCAGCGCCCAGACGCCGTCAGCGCCTTTTTGCATCGGCATGTTCCACTGGTCGGGCGCAGGCTTCGTCGTTCCCGGCGGCTTGGCGACCACAGGGCCGACGCTCGCCGAAACGACGACCTCGGCGGCTTTGGGCGCCTTGATGCGAAACGTCACCCGGCGGTCGCTCCCGATGTCGGGAGAGATCATGGTTTCCGGCCGCTCCTGGGCGTGGGAAGGAGCAGCGGAGGCGACCGCCAGGACCGCAAACAGCGTTAAAAGCCAAGGCGCCCTGTTCACCACTACCCCCTATTTTTGCTCTATCTGGGCGTCCCCCAGCGGCGGCGGTATGTCAACCGAATCAGGCGCGCGCGTCCATAGGCCCGAAAAAAGCGGATATTCCGGCGCGGAACGCCACCCTGGCCGCGCACACAAACGCGTGTCTTCCGGCTCTATGAACTACCATTTCGGCATGGTGAAAATTATTTCCCACCCGCGCAATCGTCGGGTTGACAACCGTTGGAAGGAGCGTTGAGTTGCAGATCGCCTCACCTGGCGCGAGCGAACGGACGTTCGCCGAGAATTTGTAGGGGGAAACAATGAACAAGCGGAGCCTGCTGGCCTGCGTCGGCGTGACGAGTTTGGCGCTTTTGCCGGCGACGGCGGCCTATGCGCAAGCCGGGTCTGCGGGCATCGGAGAGGTGATCGTCACCGCGACCAAAACCGGCGCGACGAGCCTGCAAAAGACTCCGCTCTCGGTTGCGGTCGTGAGCGACAGCGCGCTGAAGGCGTCGCAAGCCACCAGCCTGCGGGACTTGCCCTCACTCGTCTCGGGCCTGAAATTCACCACCGCCAATATCGCAACCACGATCTACGTTCGCGGCGTCGGCGGTTCGCAAGCCAATGAAGGCGACGTTTCGATCTATACCGACGGCGTTTACGTCGGCGCCAATACGGCCGTGCTGGGCTTCCAGTTCAACGACATCGATCGGATCGAAGTCGTTAAAGGTCCGCAGGGAACGCTGTTTGGACGCAACTCCAATGGCGGGGCGATCAACTTCGTTTCTAAAACGCCGTCGAACGAGTTCAAGTTTCAAAACACCCTGAATGTCGGCAATTACAACTTGGTCGACGACTCTTTTTACGTCAGCGGTCCGCTGATCAAAGACAGATTGCAAGGGAGCCTCGCGGTGAACCGCATGAGGCATGACGGCTATATCAAAAATATCGTGCCCGGCAGCCCCGATCTGAGCGACGGAAATCGCTGGGGCGCGCGCGGTCAACTGCGCTGGCAGATCACCGACAATCTGGTCAATACGCTGCGCGTGGACGGCGAAATTGCCAACGAAAATTATGCGTCGCAAGCCACCCTGCTCGCGCCGGTGAAATTCAATTCCGTCGCCAACGCGATCGTCGGCAATTTCCACTACGCCGCGACAAACGATTTTGTCTATAATCGCGAACAAACCTACGGCGCCTCGAACGAGTTGAACTGGACGCTCAACGACAATCTGTCGCTCAAATCCATCACGGCCTATCGTACGGACAAGACCCACAACGCCAGCGATGCCGACTCTACAGAAGACGTCACCAATTTCGGCGGCGTCACGGCTTGGCAAAACGGCACGTTCAGCAATCTCAATCTTGGCGCCATGGACACATGGGAACACCAGATCAGCCAGGAATTTAACCTGCTGCACAAATTCGGTCCTATCGAGGGCGTCGTCGGGACTTATTATTTCGATGAATATGTGCACCAGATCGGCAGCACGATCGCGATCGGCCCCGCCAAGGATGCCGCGGCCGGCCCGCCCACCAAGGTGGGATCGCCGCGCGATACACGCGTACCCGTTACGTCAAAGGCGGTGTTCTTCCAGGAAACCTACCACATCACGCCCCGCCTGGGCTTCAACTTGGGCGCGCGCTACACGGAAGAGACCAAGGTACTGGATACCTACAATATTTCCTGGAACCTGCTGACCGGCGTAACCACGCTCAAGTTCGATGCGCGCGGCGCCAACGCGGCGGTTAGAAAATTTCACGCCCTTTCGCCGAAGGCTGGCGTCAATTGGCAAATCACCGACGACGCGTTGGTCTATGCATCGGCGACCAAAGGCTTCAAAAGCGGCGGCTTCGTCAGTTCCGCCCGGGCGCTCGGGACCGGTAACGAATTCGGACCGGAGACAATGTGGTCCTACGAAATTGGCACGAAAACCGATTGGCTGGATCACCGCTTGCGCATCAACCTGGCGGCATTCAGGAACGATTGGAAAGGGCTGCAATTCAGCGCCACCATCTCCACCAATCCGCCCATCAGCGGCACATTCAACGCAGCGGCGGCGACAATCACCGGCTTCGAGGCCGACATCACCGCCAAGCCGACGCCAAGCATCACGCTGACAGGAAACGCAACTTTCCTCGATAGTAAGTATGAAAACTTCACGGGGAACGTGATGTCTGCCGTGTTGGCTTCCTTCCTTACGCCGGGCGACCCCAGATACAACTCAGTCCGCGGCACCTATGACGCCTCCGGCCAAGAGCTTGTCAGTGCGCCGAAAGTCTCCGCCGTTTTCGCGGCGCAAAAGGACTTTGAACTGCCCGGCGGCGACGAAGTGTTCGTGCGCGGCGAATACCAATACACATCCAAAACGTTCTTCGATCCGTCGAATATAGCGCTCCTCAGCCAGCCGGAATTCAGCCTTTACAATGCCTCGCTCGGCTACACGCTGGCCGGCGGCCATTGGCAGGCCGTGTTATGGGGCAAAAATCTGACAGACGAGCAGTACATCTTGCGCAAACAGGTCGGCGGCGCGGCTGCCTCGCCCCACATCACCGCCCCCATCGGCGCGCCGAAAACCGTCGGCGTGCGGCTCAACTACACGTACTGAGCGAGCAAGATTGACGCCCGCATCGATCCTTGGATCGATGCGGGCGGGTCTTCGGCCTGGCGTGGCCCGCCATGATCGTTTGAAGCAGTCTGAAGGAGCATCGAGACCGATGAGGCAAAGTGCGAACCTGAGCCAGGCGGCTTCCGTAGTTATTCTCGCCGCGTCCATGATGGGTCTCGCCGCCGCGCCCGCGATCGCCCAGGAAAAAACGACGAAATCGAATCCGTTCTTTGTTCACGAGGGCATCACCAAGCGCCTGTCCGAGCATGTCTGGGAAATTCCTGACGAGAGCCGGCCCGGCGTCCCCAACGTCGCGATCGTCGTGGGCACGCGCGCGACGCTGATCGTCGATACCGGCATGGGCCAGCACGGCGGCACGGCGGTCACCAACGAGGCGCGCAAGCTCAGCAAGAATACTGAATTCTATCTGGCGACCACCGATTTCCGTCCGGAGCACATCACCGGCGGCCAGGCGCTCCCACCCAACACGAAATGGGTCATTCCGGCGGCGCAAAAGGTCGATATCGATGCCAGCACCTGGAAGTATATCAACTCCTTCGTGTCGCGGTCAGCCGATCTGGCCGAAGCGCTCAAGGACATTAAGCTGCGCGACCCGGATATCTTGTTCGACCGGACTGCGCGGATCGACCTGGGCGGCGGCGTGATCGTTAATCTGCTTTGGTACGGTCCGGCGCGGACCGCCGGAGACATCGCCGTTTTCGTGGAGCCCGATCGCTTTCTCCACGGCGGCAATTTCCTCGGCAGCAAAGCCTATCCGAGCATGCCTGACGATACGCCCAGCGTCGGCAATTGGCTTGATGTGCTCGACAAGCTGGAAGCACTGCAGCCGCTCATTGTGTTGCCCAACCACGGCCCCGTGCGCGACGCTACGCTGATCGCCAGCCAGCGCCAGGTGCTTCGGGATTTGCAGCGGCGGGCGATGCAGTTGAAGTCCGAGGGCAAAACGCCGGAGCAAGCCGGCGCCACGCTCACCGCCGAATTCGACGTCAAATATACCGACTGGAAGGGCCTTAGTAATATTCCTGGCATCGTCCGGCGTTACTACGAACTGACGCCCTAGGCCCGGCGACGACGCGCGGCCATCTCAGACGAAGAAGTCATCGACGCCGAAATTAGCCGCGGTGAAGTGCGCAAGCGTGAGCACGTCGCCGCCGCCGAGATCGATCACCGCATCGGCGCCGCCTGCGTGACATGGCTGAGAACCCCCGTGGCGTCGGCGAAATGGAAGGCGGAAAAATCAACCACATCCTGGTTGCCGGCGGCGTCGCCGAAATTGATTATCTTGTCGGCGCCGAAGCCATGGCCGAAAACAAAGATGTCGCCGCCGCCGCTGCCCGTCAGTGTGTCCGCGCCCGCCGAGAGTTTGTTGGCGGTCATCGCCGCCGGTGCGGCGCCGGAGACCGCGCCCTCGAACGTACCTGCGACGCTCTTGAGCTTGACGCTCTGGTTGTTGAACCCGCCGCCGGTGGCGCCCGTAAAGCCGAAATAGACGAAGTTCGAGCCGCCGAAATAGGTCTGCGCGAATGTTGCGTTGGTCAGCGAAGCGATCGCCGCGCCGTTCAGCGTGGATGGTTGGTCGCAGCCACCTGTTCCGGCTCAGCGCCCATGAACAACAGTACTTGGCCTGGAGGATTGCGCCCCGGCCTTACGCCTCTGCGTTTATCGTCTGAAGGAAGATCGGAAGATCATTCGTCCAATTTGGCGCCGCCGAATACGACGTTATCCGTCGCCAGCGTTCGCCGACGGCGCCTCTGCGGCTGATCAATTGTGCTTTGCGGAAGAGGCAGTAATCAATCCATTGCTGGTCGCAACGCGCCATTGACAGGCCTGGCGTTGTCCGAGGCAAGAAGCGCCACCGCCTGTGCGGCCTTGCCCATTTCACAAGCATCCGAATCATCTCGCCCAAACTATGCGAAGATGTTGCGCGGACCCAACTCGGCCGCGATCTTCTTGGTCAGCATTTTTGACCGCCTCCTAAGGTTGCACGCTTCAAATCCAAAAATGCGGCTGGTCTGAAGGAGGGGCGGACGCGAACGGCATTGGCGCCCCACCCAGCGCAAGGCAAAAACCAGATGCGGAACTGGCGGTCGCTCTCGGACGCCCGGACCTTGGCGTTGCCTAATCACAGTAACCCCCTCCCATCGGTCGGAGGATTGCGCCCCCACGCAGGTCGGTTATTGTTTTCGTGGCTATTTCCTGCACACAGGACAGCGCCAAGACCACCAAGCCCGCAAACCAACGGAGGGGGCGTGTTCGACCAAAGTCCGCCGTCGAGGCAGGGTCTCTATGACCCGGCTCGGGAGCACGATTCCTGCGGCGTTGGCTTCATTGCTCACGTCAAAGGCGTGAAGTCGCACGCGATCATCCGGCAAGGCCTGCAAATTCTGGTCAATCTGGACCATCGGGGCGCCGTCGGCGCGGACCCCCTGCTTGGCGACGGCGCCGGAATCCTGATCCAGACGCCGGACGCACTCCTGCGCGATTGGGCGGTTCACGCGGGCGTCGATCTGCCTCCGGCCGGCGAATACGCCGTGGCCATGTGCTTTATGCCACAGGATGCGACCGCGCGCAGCGCGGCCGGCGCGCATCTGGAAAAATTCATTAGAATGGAGAAGCAACAGCTTCTCGGATGGCGTGAGGTTCCCTTCAATCCGGCGGGCATCTCGGTCAACGCGCTCGCGACGATGCCTGTTCTCCGGCAGGCCATTATCGCCCGGGGAAAGGGCACGGCCGACCAAGACGCATTCGAACGCAAATTGCTGGCGATCCGCAAACAAACACAAAATTCGCTCCCCGAGATCGCGAAGAAGCGCCGCCTGCCCGACCTTGTGAATTTCTACATCCCGTCAATTTCGACGCGAACGGTGGTGTACAAGGGCCTGGTGCTCGCCCCGCAGGTGGAGACTTTTTACGAAGACCTCACGAACCCGCTGACACAGTCAGCCATCGCGCTGGTTCACCAACGGTTTTCGACCAATACGTTCCCGTCGTGGAGGCTCGCACATCCCTACAGGTTCATCGCCCATAATGGCGAGATCAACACCGTACGCGGCAATGTGAACTGGATGGCGGCGCGGCGGCGGACGATGGAGTCCGATCTGCTCGGACCCGATCTGGACAAGATGTGGCCGCTCATTCCGCACGGCCAATCCGACACGGCGTGCCTCGACAATGCGTTGGAGCTTCTCGTGGCGGGCGGATATCCCCTTGTCCATGCGATGATGATGCTGATCCCGGAGGCGTGGTCGCAGAACCCGCTTATGGATTCCAAGCGACGGGCGTTCTACGAGTATCACGCCGCGTTGATGGAGCCGTGGGACGGCCCCGCCGCGGTGGCGTTCACCGACGGGCGTCAAATCGGCGCCACGCTGGATCGCAACGGGCTGAGGCCCGCGCGCTTTGTTGTAACCGATGACGATCTGGTCGTGATGGCGTCGGAAGCAGGCGTGCTGCCGATCCCTGATCACAAGATCGTCCGCAAGTGGCGCCTGCAGCCGGGCAAGATGCTCCTTATCGACCTTGAGCAGGGCCGTATCATCGAAGACGACGAGATCAAGAGCCGGCTCGCCGATGAGCGTCCATACAAAGAATGGCTAGCGGAAACGCAATTCAAGCTTGAAGAACTCTCGCTGGAAAGCGAGACCGCCGCCGAGCAGCGGAGCAGCGCGCCCATCGCTCTTCTCGATCGCCAGCAGACCTTTGGCTTCACGCAAGAGGACCTGCAGCTCTTCCTGACGCCGATGGCGCGCGACGGCGACGATCCGGTTGGCTCCATGGGCACGGACACGCCCATCGCCGTGCTTTCCAGCAAGCCACGATTGCTGTTCAATTACTTCAAGCAAAATTTCGCGCAGGTGACGAACCCGCCGATCGATCCGATCCGCGAAGAACTCGTCATGTCGCTGGTGTCGATGATTGGGCCGCGGCCTAACCTTTTGGGCCACGACGCGGGGGCGCATATGCGCCTTGAAGTCGCCCAGCCGGTGCTCACCAACGCAGACCTGGAAAAGATTCGCTCCATCTCGGAAATCCTGGGCGGCGCCTTCCGCACGGCGACAATTGACATCACCTGGCCCGCAGCCGAAGGCGCCGAGGGGCTTGAGCGCGCGCTCGACCGAATTTCCGCGGAAGCCACCGAACATGTCCTGGCCGATATAAACATCCTTATTCTTTCGGATCGTGCGATGGGGCCAGACCGCATCGCAGCGCCATCCCTGCTTGCCACGGCCGCCGTCCATCATCACCTGATCCGTCAGGGTCTGCGCATGCAAACCGGCCTCGTGATCGAAACCGGCGAAGCGCGGGAAGTGCATCATTTCTGCGTCCTGGCCGGATATGGGGCTGAGGCGATAAACCCCTATCTCGCGTTCGAGAGCATCGACGATCTGTGCGCGCGCGGGAGCCTTCCCGTCGATGCGAAAGCGGCGCAAACGAATTACATAAAAGCCATTGGCAAGGGCATCCTCAAGGTGATGTCCAAAATGGGCATCTCCACATATCAATCCTATTGCGGTGCGCAGATTTTCGACGCCGTCGGCTTGAGAAGCGCCCTTGTCGACAAATATTTTTCGGGCACCGCCACCTCGATCGAGGGCGTCGGTCTACTCGAAGTGGCTGAGGAATGCATCGCGCGCCACCGTGCAGGCTTTGGCGACAATCCGATATATCAAACAATGCTGGACGTGGGCGGCGACTACGCGCTGCGCCTTCGCGGCGAGGATCATGCCTGGACCGCGACGTCGGTCGCCAAACTTCAACATGCCGTCCGCGGCGCCTTGCCGGAGGAGTATCGCGCCTTTGCCCATGAGCTGAACGATCAAAGCGAACGGTTGCTCACCATTCGTGGCCTGATGCGTCTCAAATTGGCCGATAAACCTATTTCTATCGACGAGGTTGAGCCGGCGGCGGAGATTGTGAAGCGCTTCGCCACCGGCGCAATGAGCTTTGGTTCGATAAGTCGCGAGGCGCACACCACGCTCGCGATCGCGATGAACCGTATCGGCGGGCGTTCCAACACGGGCGAAGGGGGAGAAGAGACGGACCGTTTTACGCCATTGGCCAACGGCGACTCCATGCGATCCAAAATCAAGCAAGTCGCGTCCGGGCGCTTCGGCGTGACGGCGGAGTACTTAGCCAACGCCGACGACATCCAGATCAAGATGGCGCAGGGGGCAAAACCCGGTGAAGGCGGGCAATTGCCAGGCCACAAGGTCGATAAGATCATCGCCAAGGTTCGCCACTCGACGCCTGGCGTGGGCCTGATCTCGCCGCCGCCGCATCACGACATCTATTCAATCGAAGACCTGGCGCAGCTTATCTTCGACTTGAAAAACGCAAATCCGGCTGCTCGTATTTCTGTCAAGCTGGTGTCCGAGATTGGCGTCGGAACGGTTGCTGCGGGCGTCGCAAAAGCGCGCGCCGACCACGTCACCATTTCCGGATTTGAAGGCGGAACCGGCGCCTCCCCACTCACATCACTCACTCATGCCGGCTCTCCCTGGGAAATCGGGCTTGCCGAAACACAGCAAACTCTGATCTTGAACAAGCTCCGCGGGCGGATCGCCGTTCAAGTCGACGGCGGGGTGCGCACCGGCCGCGACGTGGTGATCGGCGCGATGTTAGGGGCCGACGAGTTCGGCTTCTCGACCGCCCCGCTCATCGCGGCCGGCTGCATCATGATGCGCAAATGTCATCTGAATACATGCCCCGTTGGCGTAGCGACCCAAGACCCCGTTCTCCGCGCGCGATTCACCGGAAAACCAGAACACGTCATCAACTACTTCTTCTTCGTCGCGGAAGAGGCGCGCGAACTCATGGCCGCAATGGGCATCCGCCGGTTCGAAGATCTTGTCGGCCGCGTAGACCTTCTCGATTCAGCGCCAGCGATCGATGCGTGGAAGGCAAAAGGGATAGACCTGTCGCGCATTCTCTACGCGCCGCCGCGTAACGCCGATGCGCCGCTGCGCAACTGCGAAGCACAGCGCCACAAGCTTGAGGATGCCCTCGATCACCAATTGATCAATGCGGCAAAACCCCTGTTTAGCGGCAAGAAAAAATCGGTGCGCGTATCGCTCCCGGTGCGCAACGTGAACCGTAGCGTCGGCACGATGCTCTCGGGCCAGTTGGCAAAGCGATTTGGCCATTTGGGGCTGCCCGACAACGCGATTCATGTGACGCTTACCGGCACCGCCGGCCAGAGTTGCGGCGCATTTCTAGCCCGCGGCGTTACAATCGAGCTAAACGGCGAGGCGAATGACTACGCCGGCAAAGGCTTGTCGGGCGGGCGGCTCATCGTGCGCCAACCTGATGGCGTGCGCCGCAATCCGACCGAAAACATCATCATCGGAAATACCTCCCTCTATGGCGCCATCGCGGGAGAAGCTTATTTCGAAGGGGTTGCCGGAGAACGCTTCGCTGTTCGCAACTCGGGCGCGGTCGCCGTGGTTGAAGGCGTGGGCGACCATGGCTGCGAGTATATGACTGGCGGCGTGGTCGTCGTGCTCGGCTCAACAGGGCGCAATTTCGCCGCAGGCATGTCGGGCGGCGTCGCCTACGTCTACGACCCTGATCGCCGCTTCGGCCAACTCTGCAACAAATCAATGGTGACCCTCACAGAAGTGTCGCTGCTCAGCGCCAGCGTCGATGGCGACCCGCCTTTGCCGGAGGCTGCCAGCGTCGAGGAGTCCGGCATGGGCGACATGCTGCACTTCGACGCCGAGAGGCTGCACATTCTTCTGGAGCGGCATCACCGCTATACGGGTAGCGCCCGGGCGAAGGAAATATTGGACGACTGGACGCGCGCGCTTGCCCGCTTCGTCAAGGTGACGCCGAACGAATACAGCCGCGCGCTGTCGGAACTAAAAGACGAGCGCGCGCGCAGCGCTTCGATCGCTGCGGAATAATGTCATGACCAGGCCGACAGGATTTCTTGAAATAGAGCGGGCGGACCGAGGGTATCTTAAGCCTTCGGAACGAAAAAAAACGTGGACGGAGTTTGTGGAGCGCATGGCGCCGGGCGACGTCGCGCGCCAGGCCACACGGTGCATGGATTGCGGCATACCATTTTGTCACAACGGATGTCCCGTCAACAACATGATCCCCGACTGGAACAATCTGGTCCAGGCCGATGACTGGCGCGCAGCGCTGGATACGCTCCATTCGACGAACAATTTCCCCGAATTCACCGGCCGGGTATGCCCCGCCCCCTGCGAAGCCTCGTGCACGCTCAACATCGACGACGCGCCGGTGACGATCAAGACGATCGAATGCGAGATCGTCGATCGGGGGTGGGACGAGGGTTGGGTTACGCCGCAACCCGCCGCAAGAGGCACGGGAAAGGGCATCGCAATTGTCGGGTCAGGACCGGCGGGACTCGCCTGCGCGCAACAACTTGCGCGCGTTGGCCACTCCCCGACGGTATTTGAGAAATCAGACCGGGTCGGCGGCCTGCTGCGTTACGGCATTCCGGACTTCAAACTCGAGAAACGTCTGATCGATCGCCGCATGCAACAGATGGAGATCGAGGGCGTCATTTTTCGGACGGGCATTGAGGTCGGGGTCACCCTGCCCTTGCAACGCCTGCTCGATGATTATGCAGTAATCGTATTGGCGAGCGGCGCTGAAGCCCCGCGCGACCTTCCGATCGAAGGCCGTTCGCTCGCTGGCGTCTATTTCGCGATGGATTTCCTGACCCAGCAAAACAAGCGCGTCGCCGGCGACAGCGCCAAGAAGGCGGCGCCAAGCGGGGCGATCTCTGCGAAGGGGCGCCACGTAGTGGTGATCGGCGGCGGGGACACCGGCTCGGACTGCGTCGGAACCTCCATCCGTCAAGGCGCAGCCTCGGTGACCAATTTTGAGATCATGCCGCGTCCTCCGGAAAAGGAAAACAAAGCGCTGACCTGGCCGGACTGGCCGCTGAAGCTGCGCACGTCTTCGTCGCATCAGGAAGGTTGCGATCGTGACTGGGCAGTCGTGACCAAGCGGTTTGTCGCCGACGGTGTGCGCGTTGTCGGCATCGAATGCGCACGCGTGGAGTGGGTGAAGGGAGCCGGCGGGCGTTCTGAAATGCGCGAAATTGCCGGCTCAACCTTCACGCTGCCCTGCGATCTGGCGCTACTGGCCATGGGCTTCACCGGCGCCCGGAGAGAAGGTCTGATCGAACAAACCGGGGTCGCCATGGATGCGCGCGGCAATGTCGAAGCAACCACCCAGCACTACCGCACCTCACGGCCCAATGTCTTTGCTTGCGGCGACATTCGGCGCGGGCAATCTCTCGTCGTTTGGGCCATCCGCGAGGGCCGCCAATGCGCGCGCGCCGTGGACGAAGCACTGATGGGCGAGAGCGAGCTTCCGCGCTAGCAAAAGCCAGCGCCCTCGCAAACATGTATTGGTCGGGGCGGCGGGACTCGAACTCGCGACCCCCTGCTCCCAAAGCAGGTGCTCTACCAGGCTGAGCTACGCCCCGAACCGCGCTTCCCTAGCCTAGCGCGCGCGTTTCCACCAGCGCACTTCGCCGGGCAGCGGCGGATTGGCGTTGTCGTACGCGCCGACCACCACCGCGCCTGGCGCGCCGAAGGCGATGTTGGTTTCATACTGGCTCGGCGTCTTGATCTGGCCAACCAGTTTGCCCGCGCGGTCTATGCGCAGCAAATGGCCTTCGCCGTAGATCGCGACGATCATTTCACCGGTGGCCGGATCGCGTTCGAGCCCGTCGGGCCCTGCCTCGCGATAGGAAAATTTGGTTTTCGGATCGATCACGTCGATATCGGCGAACAGGGTTTTGCCGGAGAGCTTGCCGTCCGCGCCCATCGCGTAGCGCCAAACCTTGCGCGCGAACGTTTCCGACACGTAGACGGCCTTTTCGGCGTTATCGACGTAAACGCCGTTCGGATACCAAAGCCCGCTCTCGACGCGGTCCAGCTTTCCTTCCGGCGTCAGGCGATAGACGAACCCTTCCGGGCGCGTGTCCTTGCTGAACAGGCCGGGATCGGAAAAATAAACCCCGCCCATCGGATCGGCGTAGCCATCGTTGGGATCGCGCAGCACGCCCTTGCCGAAGCGCTGGATTTCCTTGCCGGCCTTGTCCACCGCCACCAGTTCGCCGCCGATATGGCACAGGATCAAAAACCCGTTGCGATAAGGCGCCAGCGCCGTCGGCCCGCAGCCCGCGCTCTTGAAGAACGTGCTCTTCTGTCCGTTCTCGTAAGCCGAAACGCGATCCGCGCCCATTTCCGCCACGTAGAGCGTATTGCCCGCGAACAACGGCCCCTCCGGGTAGGAGGCATGCCCGTCCAACAGCGCTTTATCGGCGGCGAAGGCCGGTGTGCAAGCGAGAGCCAGTCCGAACGCAATTGCCCCACACATTATGCCAAGCGCGCGACACAATTCCCCTCCCCCTCGTGGGGAGGGGTTAGGGGTGGGGGGGCAGGTCGATCGACTGGGTGAAACAACAAGGCGGCGCGCTTGAGCGATCGCGCGTTCCCCCCACCCCTGCCCCTCCCCGCGAGGGGGAGGGATCGCCAATTGCGAATCGTGAGCCTGACGCGTGCGAAAAACCTCACTCATGATCATGCCCCCGCGCCTTCAGCAAAATGAGCGCTGCGCCGCACGCTGCAATCACGCCGGCGAACAGATAGGTGATCGCGCGGCTGCCCATCAGCGGGATCAGCGTCAGCGAAACGCCGAGCGTGCCGACGACGTTGCCGATCGTGTTGATCGAATAGATCGCGCCCGAAACGGCGCCGGCATGGCGTGAGTCTTTCAGGATAAGCCTTACCGCGAACGGCGAGAAGAAGCTCAGCAGCGTCAGGGGCGCGAACAATAGCAGGACGCAGGAAACAAGCATGCTGCCCACCCCGTCGCCGGCCTTGTCGAGCATGAAGTCCAACAGCGGCGTCGCGATCGGCGGCGTAACGCCCAGCATCGCCGCCGCCACAAGCACGACGCCGCCGAGAACTTCGCTGCGCGGATATTTGTCGGCGAGTTGGCCGCCGATGAAATAGCCGGCCATCAGCGCCAGCAGCACGGTCGAGATCAGCGCCGCCCATACTTCGATGCCGCTGCCGTAATAGGGATAGAGATAGCGGCTCGCCACCATTTCAAATCCCATCAGCGCCACGCCCAGCACAAAGCCGACCGCCAGCACCGCAAGCCGTTTGCTGCCGGCCATCAGTTCGACCGCTTCTTGTTGTATCGTTCCGTTGCTTTCAGCGCCTCGACCGGGGCGAAATCGTCGGTCAGCACTTTGGCGTTCGCCGCGGTGACGATGCGGCGCCGATCGAGCAGATCGGGCAGCGGGTGGCGAAATTCGTATTTTGCCTGCAGCGTGCTCATTCTTGCCGAAAGCTCCGAACCGGCTTTGACCGGCCCGTCATAGGCGATCGCGACCACATTGCCGTCGGCTTCGTAAATCTCGACCTGCTCGAACACCGCTTTCAAGGTCGCCAGCGCCGAATCGTACAGCATCGTCGTCGGTTCGATGTTTTGCGCCGTCACGCCGCCAGGCTTCAGGCGCGTTTTCAAAAGCTGGAAGAATTCCTTGGTCAGCAGGTGAAACGGCACGAACGTGCCGCGATAGGCGTCGACCATGATCAGGTCGTAGGTCTTGTCGGTCTCGCGCAGGAAGCTGCGGCCGTCTTTCGCGACAAGACGCATATTCGGCGTTTCGGCGACGCCGAAATATTTCTTCGCCATGCGGATCACTTCGGGATCGAGTTCCACGCAGGTGATGTCGAGCGCGCCGCCCATGTGGCGCGACAGATACGAAGCCGTCCGTCCCCCGCCGAGGCCGATTTCGAGCACGCTGGCGAGCGTTGCCGGATAAGCCAGCGCCGCCGTCATGTAGCGCGTGTAGACGACCGGCAACTCCCTGGGATCGGCGGGATTGTAGAGGCTTTCAGTGAACAATTGTTTGTTCACGCCGAAGATCATCCCGATCAGACCGCCTTCGCGCAGGATGTAGATCGAATTGTACTTGGATTCCTTGAACTCGATCGTGCGGCTATCCTGGCCAAGGGCGTCCCTGGCGAAAACCACCGGCAGGGCCGAGCCCGCCAGCGCCCCCCCGAAAAGCAGCGCGCGGCGATCTAGCTTCTGGTTCATGCCCGATGTCCTCCCCCGTCCGCGCGGCAAATTCGCGGCAGGTTGAAGCCGAGGATGGGGGCCGGTTCAAGCCCGGGCCCCTCCGGGGCCGCTCCGCCCGCCCGTGCGATCCGTTGACTTTGAGGCGTTTCGCCTGCTCGACCTCTGGCGCAGCCCCAGGCGCGGCGGCCAGGTTGACGTTGCGGATTGGACGAGATTCACTTCACAGGTAATCCATGACGCTGGATTTCACGTAATCAATATATCACATGAGGCCTAGCCGACTAACGCTGCTCCCGGCTTTCACGCCCGGCGCCAATCTATAGAACGAAGCAATGGCAACCAAACCGATTTCCCCGCGCAGCGCCAACCAGATTGACCTGATCATCGCCGAGCGTCTGCGCATGCGGCGCACCGAGCTTGGCATGTCGCAAGCCGCACTGGCCGGGCTCGTCGGGATCACCTTCCAGCAGATCCAGAAATACGAGAAAGGCGCGAACAGGATCGCGGCCTCCCGGCTGTTTGCGATAGCCCGCGTCCTGGAGGTTCCGCTCACCTCCTTCTTCGAGCCGGTGAAGGATGCGCCCCGATCGGCGAAGGCGAAGAAACGAGGCGCACGGAAAGCGGCGCGCCCCGCGAGCGGCGCGCGCGCCCCGGGCGGAAAGTCCTGACCGCGAAACCGGCCCGCGCAAAGACCCCGCACTGGCCGCCACCTGGCACGCCCTAGGGGAGTCGAACCCCTCTTTTCAGGTTGAAAACCTGACGTCCTAACCGATAGACGAAGGGCGCGTGTCGCGGCGGAGCGCCCTCATAAGGGCAGTCGGCGAGGGGCGCAAGATTAGCCCGCCGCCCGCCCCCCGGAAGGCTTTGGCGGCAGGCTCGCGATGGTCTCCCAGGCCCAATCGGCGACCACCTGGCTGGCGGGGCCATAGCGGGTCTCGTCGAACTCTGCGGCGGTCTCCGAGGGCTTGAGGTTGATTTCGATCGTATGGGCCCCGCCCTGCTTGGCGATAGCCACGAAGCTGGCCGCCGGCTGCACCGCCCCGCTCGTGCCGATGGCGACGAACACGTCCGCCGCCGCCAGTGCGTCGAAACAGGCCTCCATCCCGATCGGGATTTCCCCGAACCAGACGACATGCGGGCGCATCGAGCCCGTTTCGCCGCAAGAGCCGCAGACGTCCGCACGCGTAATATCCGCCTCATAGGCCGTAAGCGCATCGCAGATATGGCAGCGCTTCTTCCTCAATTCGCCATGCATGTGGATCACGTCCGCGGCGCCGGCCCGCTCATGCAGATCGTCGATGTTCTGGGTGATGATAGTAAACATCCCGCCGCTCTCGATCACCGCTTGCTGAACCCTCGCCAGCGCCTCATGCGCCGGGTTCGGATGCACGTCATCCAGCTTGCCCCGGCGCGGATTGTAGAAGTTGAGCACGCGCTGCGGATCGCGCCGCCAGCCCTCGATCGACGCCACCGCCTCGACATCCTCGATCAGCCAATGCCCGTTCTCATCCCGAAACGTCGGCACGCCGGACTCAGCCGAAAGCCCCGCGCCGGTCAGAACAACGATGTTTTGCATGGGCGAGTTGTAGCACAGAAACCGCGAAAAGTCCCGCCATTGCCTGCCGCCAAAATAGTCACCCGGCCCTCGATAAGCGTTGAGCCGGGGCCAGATCGCTATCCAGGAGCGGCGATCGCAACAAAATCCGCTGACGTGCGTTATCGTTGACGGTTCGGCAGTCCAGGAAAAAAGCCATGCGCATTCGTGCGGGGTTCGAGATAACGTATGACTGCCCCGCGCCGATTTCCGCCGTGGTTACGCTCAATGTTCATCCCGACAGGCGGGGCGATCTTGAAACGCCTGACAATCTGGCGGTCAGCAACTTCTCCAAGATGTCGCAATACATCGATGGCTTCGGCAACATTTGCACCCGGCTGACCTTGCCAGCCGGGCCAACCACATTCTCAAGCGATTTCGTTATTCGTGATTCCGGTCAGCCTGACCTGGTGCGCCCCGGCGCGAAACTGACGCCCGTTCAAGACCTGCCGGACGCGGTGATGGTGTATCTGCTGGGCTCCCGATATTGCGAGACCGACAGGATGAGCGCACTGGCCTGGTCCCTGTTTGGGCAGACGCCGGAAAGCTGGGCGCGCGTGCAGGCGATCGTCGACTACGTGCATGACCGCATTTCATTCGGCTATCAGCACGCGCGCGCAACCCGCACCGGCTGGGAAGCGCATGAAGAACGCCTGGGCGTGTGCAGGGATTATGCCCATCTCGCCGTCACGCTGTGTCGCTGCATGAATGTGCCGGCGCGCTATTGCACGGGCTACCTCGGGGACATCGGCATTCCGCCAGTGGACGCCCCGATGGATTTCAGCGCCTGGTTTGAAGCATTCATCGACGGGCGTTGGCACACATTCGACGCGCGCCACAACACGCCGCGGATAGGCCGCATTTTGATCGCGCGCGGCCGCGACGCCACAGACGCCGCAATCACCACCGCCTACGGTCTGGCGCCTTTAACCGGCTTCAAGGTGATCACCGACGAGGCGCCCGCCAATACGAACGTCGCGTAGACCGCCTTCAGGTCACTCACCTGATTTCTTCGGCGCCGAGTTGAAACGTTCGCGATCGGCGCCATCCCTCCCCTCAACGGGGAGGGTACGCCGCGCAGCGGCGGGGGTGGGGTGTTGCTGTGAGGTTGGGTTGAGCCGCTGGAGGCACATGGCGTTTTACTTCGCGCAGGCGGCGGGAGGTTCGCGCGCTATCCAC
>DASZPV010000028.1:0-2349 GCA_035549875.1 Caulobacterales bacterium | reverse complement strand
GCCGGACCGGCGGGCGCGCTGTCCTGCGCGGCGGCAAGGATTGGCGCCGCCGCCGGCGGAGCCGGTGCAAGTCTTGGGGTCGCAACATTGCGCGACGGCGGAGCGGACGTGCGGGCCCGAAGGCCGAAGGCTGGGCGAGTCGTGGTTGTCCGAACGGACATGCTAGACGCCAGCTTCGTCCTTCCGCCTTAGAATTTGCTTAACATCGCCAGCGCAGTTCAAGGCGCTCGCGTCCGGCCGCACCCGTCCAAGGCAGTGTCTAGGAAGGTTTTGAAAGCGAAGTAGGTTCCCGATCGGATGTTTCAATATCAACTTGGGCGATGCGCTCCGCGTGGCGGTCGATTCCGCGCATCGAGGTCTCGATCTGGCCGATATCCTTGCTGGTCTGCTCGAAATGGCTGCGCAGATTGCCGACTCGTTCGCTCATGCGTTTGACGTCATCCAGCAGCGCGCCAACCTCTTTCTGTATCAGATGCGCATTCTCGCGCATTTTTACGTCGCGCAGCACGGCGCGCATGGTGTTCAGCGCCAGCCACAGCAGATGGGGCGAGAGGATGGCGACATTGGCGTCCCTCGCCTTGCGCATGATCTCCGGAAATCCGTAATGCAATTCGGAGAATACCGACTCAGACGGCACGAACATGATGACTGGCGTTTGGGTCTCGCCCTTGATGACGTATTTATCTGAAATGTCCTTGACGTGCTTCTGCACATCGGCGCGCATTCGCGCCGCCGCGACTTTGCGTTCGTCTTCGCTCCCGGCGGCGCGCAGAAGCTCGAAGGCCTCGAGCGGAAACTTGGAATCGACAACGACCAGACCGCTCTCTTTCGAAAGTCTGATGATACAATCCGGCCGCGACCCGTTCGAAAGCGTGTGCTGAAACGCGTAGTGCTCCGGCGTGAGCTGATCCTCGACGATCGCTTCCATCCGCTCTTGTCCGAATGCGCCGCGTGTCTGCTTATCGGAAAGGATTTCCTGCAGACTCACGACTTGGCTGGAAAGCGCCGTTATGTTCTTCTGCGCTTCGTCGATCTTGGTCAACCTTTCGCCGATGCTGGCGATCGTAGCGGCCGTTCTTGTCGCGCTGTCGGTGAGCGACACGCCGAGTTCCGCCTTCAGGGCGTCTATCTGTGCGGTCAGAGTGCGCTGCAGTTCGGCCTGCTGCGCCACAGTCTGGCTGAACTGACCTTTGATCTCGCCTTGCGCCGCAATGAGCGCATCGAGCCGCGGATCGGGTTTGGCCGGTTCCAAGGCCTGCGGCCGGCGCAGCGCGAAGGCAACCAACCCCGCCGCGACAACCAGCGCAACGGCCAACGCGATAAAGGCGAAATCCATGGATTCTCCGGGCTTGTCTTGACCGGATGGGGCGCAGAGCCTATCTCCCGCCCATGACCGTCCGTCCAATCCTTACCGCGCCCGATCCCCGCCTCAAAGCGGTCTCTGAGCCCGTCGCCAAAGTCGACGACGACATTCGGAAGCTGATCGACGACATGGTCGATTCCATGTACGAGGCCGATGGCATTGGGCTCGCCGCGGTGCAGATCGGGGTTCCCAAGCGCGTCATCGTCATGGACCTCGACCAGAAGACGGGCAAGAAAAATCCGCGCGCCTTCATCAATCCGAAAATTCTTTGGGCATCCGAGGAATTGGCGGTCTTCGAGGAGGGCTGTCTCTCGGTTCCCGAAATCTGGGAAAATGTTCAGCGCCCGGCGCGCATCAAGGCCGAATATCTCGATCGCGACGGGGCGCTTCAGGCGCTCGAGGCCGACGGCATGCTCGCCACCTGCCTGCAGCACGAAATGGATCACCTCGAAGGGGTTTTGTTCATCGATCGCCTGTCCAAGCTCAAGCGTTCGATGGCGCTGAAAAAGCTGCAGAAGGCCAAGCGCCTGAGGGAAGCAAGTTAGATTTCGCTGAATTTCCCTTTCCCCCGCGAATGTGGGGGTGAGGGCAAGGGTTAGGGGGCGCTGATCGTGCGTGCGATTGCTTCGCCCATTACCCCGGCCCTCTCCCCTTGCTGCGCGGGGGTGAGGGGGGATCGGATTTGAATGCTCCGCCTCGTCTTCATGGGCACGCCGGATTTTGCCGTGCCGACGCTCGCCGAACTGATTGCGCAGGGCCACGACATCGCCTGCGTCTATTGTCAGCCGCCGCGGCCGAAGGGGCGCGGACTGGAGAGCGAGCCCACTCCGGTCCACAAATTCGCGTTGGCGTCGAAGCTTGCGGTGCGGACCCCGGCGACGCTGAAGGACGCGGAGCAACAGGAATTATTTCGCGCATTGAACATAGACGCCGCCATCGTCGTGGCCTACGGCCTGCTGTTGCCGAAGCCGGTCCTCGATGCGCCG
>DASZPV010000027.1:0-1709 GCA_035549875.1 Caulobacterales bacterium | reverse complement strand
CGGGAACCGCGACTGGCGCCATCCCGGCTTCGCGCAGACCGAGGACGGCCCGGTGCTGTGCGTGAACTATTTCGACGTCCAGGCCTATCTGGAATGGCTGTCGAAAAAGACCGGGCACGCCTACCGGCTGCTGTCGGAATCTGAGACCGAGTATGTGAGCCGCGCGGGCGCTACCACTACTTTTTGGTGGGGCGACGAAATCGGCACGGGCCGCGCCAATTGCATCGGCTGCGGCAGCCCCTGGGACAACGCCCATCCCGGGCCCGTAGGCAGCTTCGCCGCCAATCCGTTTGGTCTTTACGACACCGCTGGCAATGCTTTGTCCTGGGTCTCCGATTGCTGGACCGCCGATTATAGCGGCGCGCCAACCGATGGCTCGCCGGCCACCGGCGATTGCGACCTGCACGATTTGCGCGGCGGATCGTGGCACAGCGCGCCCAAGGGACTGCGCCCGGCCGCACGCAGCCGGCACTGGTTCAGCCTGCGCAATACGACCGTGGGATTCCGCGTCGCCAGAACGCTTTAGGCGGCGCGATTTTCCTGTTTTAAATCGTGATAACGTTTCGTATCCGGCGCGCCGAAATCGCACGGATCTCGGCGCGCCGTTTCAGGTTTTTGCGCCAAGTTTGCGCAGCAGTGCGGCCGTGCTGGTGTGCTTCAGCAGATAGTTGTAGTCGTCGGACACGCCGGAGCCCTTTTGCTTCGAGGGCGGCTTGAGCGCCGCAGTCAACGGCGTTTCACCGTTGCGGTTGCGCGCGTTAAGAGCGGCGCCATTGTCCGCCAACACCTGAACGACCTCGTCGCGCCGCCGCGTGGCGGCGACGTGCAAGGCAGTGTCTCCATTCGGCCCCGCCTGATTGACTGGCGTTCCCAATTCTATCGCCAGTTTTATGGTTGCGACCGACTGGGCCTCCGAAAGACGCGGGCCTTCCTGGGTCTTTTCCCCGGCGAGCACCATGAGCGCCGTCCGGCCATCGTTCAGCGTGAGCTTTGTGTCAGCGCCTTTGTCCGCCAACAGGCGCATCACGTCGAAATAACCGGCGCGCGCGGCGAGAATATAGGGCGTCGCGCCGGCCATCCGGAAGTCGAGCGAATGTCCGCTGTTTACGCGCAGCGTGGGGCTGCCCTTTTGTTGGCGCGCATTGATATCGGCATGATGGGTCAGAAGCGCCTGCACCGTGGCCACATCGCCCCGCGTCGCCGCGACATGCAGCGCGGTGTAGCCAGCGCCAGCAGCGTTCGGATCGGCGCCCGCTTCCAGCAGCACGCCGGCGACGGCCGCATTGCCGAGATGCGCCGCGACGACCAGCGGGCTCGTGCCATCGGGCGCGGCGTCGTTGACATTGGCGCGGGCGCCAATGAGCAGCCGCGCGCTTTCGGCGTCGCCGGATTGGGCCGCGAAAAAGAGCGGCGTGTATCCGCCTCTTGGAACCAGCGCAGGCGCTTCGTCGCCGCCGTATAATTGGCAGCAGATTTGCTCGCGTTGCGTATACGATTTCGAGCGCGCGCCCACGTCCGCGCCCGCCGCAAGCAGCAGACGCACTACGTCCGGATGGCGCTCGGCGGCGGCCCACATCAGCGCGGTCTGTCCGTGGGCGGTCTCGCGTGCGTTTGGATCGGCGCCGTGCATGAGCAGCGCCTTGACCGCGGCTGCATCGCCTTGCTCGGCGGCGATCATCAGCGGGCTTTGCCCTGTAGGCG
This sequence comes from Caulobacterales bacterium, assembly GCA_035549875.1. GTDB lineage: Bacteria > Pseudomonadota > Alphaproteobacteria > Caulobacterales > Aquidulcibacteraceae > JAKFWI01. The sequence goes on along the minus strand of DASZPV010000027.1, from coordinate 8 downwards.
GGGCGATG
>DASZPV010000026.1:0-1817 GCA_035549875.1 Caulobacterales bacterium | reverse complement strand
CCGGCCACGGCGTCGATCCAGAGCGTGCGCGCCTCGCCGGCGGCAGCCGCCAGTTCGCCCCGCAGCGCCTGCGCCATAAACGCGCGGAATTCATCCACCTTGGTCCATTCGATGGTCAGCCCCGCCGCCATTGCGTGGCCGCCGCCGGCGACGAGAATGCCCGCCTTCGCCGCCGCCGCCACCGCTGCGCCGAGATTGACGCCGGTGATCGAGCGGCCCGAACCCTTGGCGTGCTCGCCCTCGCCGCCGAGCACGATCACCGGCTTCATCAGCCGCTCCTTGAGCCGCCCCGCCGCGATGCCGATTACACCGGGATGCCAATCGGGGCGCCCAACGATCGCGATCGGCATGTCGCGCGATGTCGCGTCGGCCTCCGCCGTCGCTACCGCGAGCATGTCGTTTTCGAAACGCTTGCGTTCGGTGTTCAGCGCATCGAGCTGTTCGGCGACCTCCGCCGCCTCGATTGGATCTTCCGTCGAGAGCAGCCGCGCCGCCAGCGAGGAATCGCCGACGCGTCCGCCCGCATTCAAACGCGGCCCAAGAATGAAACCCAGATCGTACACCGCGCCGAGCTTTTCGCGCTTGGCCACGGTCGCGAGCGCCGCGATGCCGATATTTTCCTTGCGCGAAAGAACCTTGAGGCCCTGGGCGACGACCGCGCGGTTAAACCCCGTCAGCGGCGCGACATCGCAGACCGTGCCGAGCGCGGAGAGATCGAGCCAGCCCATCAAATCGGGCAGATTGTTCGCGCCGATCGATCCGGCCTTGCGCGCCTGGCGATTGAGCGCCGCCAGCAGCACCAGCACCACGCCCGCAGCGGTGAGGTGGCCCTGTCCCGATGTATCGTCCATGCGATTGGGATTGACGCAGGCGAGACACGGCGGCGGCGGCCCATGCATCAGGTGATGGTCAACGACAACCAGTTCGAGACCCAGCGCCGCGGCATGTTCCAGCGGCCCATGCGCCGCCGCGCCGCAATCGACGGTGATGACCAGTTCGATCCCCGCCGCCTTCAGACGATCGAACGCAATCGGCGAAGGGCCATAGCCTTCGGCCATGCGGTCAGGAACGTAGATCGTAAGTTTACGCCCGCGCGCGCGAAAATATCTCACGAGCAGCGCAGCCGATGTGCCGCCATCGACATCGTAGTCGGCGAACACCGCTGTCGGTTTGCCGCTGGCGATCGCGTCGTCGATCACGCGCGCGGCCAAATCCATGTCCTTGAAACTCGACGGATCGGGGAAAAAGTCGCGCAAAGTGGGGTTTAAAAAGTTCTTCGCTTGTTCGAGCGAAACCCCGCGCGCCGCCAGCAGCCGCGCCGCGATTTCCGGCAGCAGCGATTGGCGCCGATGCGCTTCGGCGAGCGCATCATCGGCCTCGCGCACCGCCCAGCGTTTGCCCGTCAGCGAGCGCTCCACATTGAAGAACGCGCGCGCGGTTTCCAATTTCGGCGCCGCGCTCATTCCTTCTCCCCCTGTGGGAAGAGGAAGGCGGCGTGGGCGCTCATCACCCCCCTCAGCCCTTCGGCGTTTTCAACTCGATCTTGGCGACGGTGCCCGTCGCGGAGTTCATCACCAGGGTCTCGGTTTTGATATGGCTGTTCATGGTTTTCACGCCTTTCACCAGGGCACCGTCGGTGACGCCCGTGGCGACGAAGATGGCGTGAGTCGAGGCGAGGTCATCAAGTTCATAGCGGCGCTTGAAATCGGTAACGCCCGTGCGCGCGGCGCGGGCTTTTTCGTCTTCGTTGCGGAACACCAGGCGCGCCTGCATCTGCCCGCCGACGCATTTCAGCGCCGCCGCCGCCAGCACGCCCT
>DASZPV010000025.1:0-1753 GCA_035549875.1 Caulobacterales bacterium | reverse complement strand
AAGCCGAGCCGCATGAACGTCTCGCCGATCTTGGCGCCGCTCAGCCACGTCTCCAGCCGCTCGCCGGAGGCGGCCAGCACGTCGGCGCCGAACACATAGCCGGTCAAGCTCTGCTTGATCGCGTAGATGCCGACGAAGCCGATCAGGAATGCAGCCAGCGAGATCCCGATGCGCGCCCAATCTCCGCTTCGCGGCCGGTCGAGCGTTTGCAGGCACGCAACCGCCAGCACCATCGAGGCGCCCATCGGCAAACCGCCGGTGAGAAACTCGAAATACATCGTCAGCACGCCAAACGCCGCGGCGCAGGCGCAGGCGAGGCTGAGACTGGAAAGCCGCGCGCCGAGGCCGATCACCGTGAGCAAATAGAGCGAAAGCAGAATATCGGCCGGAAAATGCGCCAGCGACTGGCCGTAATATTGCACGCCGAAGGCTGTGGCCAGCAGGACGCCGTTCAGCGCGACGAAACTCAGCGTCAGCGGCCCGGCGTCGGTCGGCGCTGCGCGCGCCAGACGCCACAGCGCCAGTCCCACAACCGCCAGCGGCGTCAGCAAGGAAAGCGCACTATACCACGAGCGCAAATCCTTGATCGTCGCGATCTGGAGCAGCGCCGCGGTCAGCGCGACATTGCCGTGCACGTAGCGATGATAATGATCGCCCGGCAGCAGCGGCGGGCGTTCGCCATTGGCAAAAGCGCGCAGCGGCGGACACGGCACGGTATAGCCGCCGCCGCCCTGGCCGACCGAGGCGCCCGAAATCGTCGGCGACAAAGCGCGCTTGACCAAGGGGGCGCGGTCATCGACCGCTTCGAGCAGAACCAGGCAATCGTTGAACTGGTGCATGCCGATGGTCGAATTATAGACCAGCCAGCCGTAATTCTGCAGTTGGCGTTCGGCAAAGCCCCGGCGCACCTCGCGCTGGATCGGCGCGCGCGGCAGCGCCGCGCTCAGCACGTTGCACGCGATCAGCAGGCCCGACAGCACGACCGCCGTCGCGATCGCCGCGGCGCCCGCGCGCCACAGGCCCGCCGGAAAGGAAAGCGCGCGCCAGCCCAACCGGAAGCGCGGCGCGGCGTGTGTCTTGTCCAGGCTCATCGCCCCTCCCGCGGCGATCGTCCCCACGCGCCGATGAGCCTGCCCGCGGCGCGCGCGTCAAGCGCCTCTCGCGCTCCCGCCCGCAGGCGGTGTACTATCGGCGCGCTCGGGGCTACGAGCGGCGAGGGAGGGGATGGCATGAAACGACTGTTCACGGCGGCGACGCTCTGTATCGGCCTGGCCGCCTGCGGCCAGCAGCCCAGCGGCCAAAGCCCGGCGCCGCCCGCCGCGCCGGCGGGCTTTCCGCGCCCGACGGCCTCCTATGTCGGCAAGTACCAGATGCATGTCGGCGCGGCCCAGCGGGCGATGACGATCTACGCCGACGGCGCCAGGATTCGCATGGAAGGGCCCCCGCCCGCAGCCGTAAAGGCCGAAGGCGTCACCGTCGCGACGGTGATGGATCAGGCGACCAAGAAGCTGATCACCTTCCGCACCGGCCCGGACGCGCCAAAGGCGGCGATGACCATGACGCTCGACAAGATCGGCGAGGCGGCCAGCCTGTTTGAACGCGACAAGGACCAGCCGGCCGCGAAAGTGGTGGGCGAAGACCGGATCGCGGGCCTCTCGTGCCGCATCTGGGAAACCCCGTCCGCTACCGAAGGCGCGCCGGCCAACCAGGTCTGCGTCACCGATGACGGGATCATGCTGCGCGCCAACAAGGC
>DASZPV010000024.1:0-3332 GCA_035549875.1 Caulobacterales bacterium | reverse complement strand
CGCGCCGCCAGGGGCCGCGGCCTTGAACTGAGCCAGGAAGGCGTCAACGCCTGCGTCACCAAGGGCCTCTCCGTCGTGCAGGGCGACGCCGATACCGACCTTAAGGATTATCCCGAGCGCGCGTTCGATTACGTGATCTTGTCAAAGACGATCCAGGCGGTGCATCGCCCGCGCGTCGTGCTTGGCGAATTGATGCGCGTGGGCGAACGGGCGATCGTGTCGTTCCCGAATTTCGGCCACTGGAAAATGCGCCTGGCGCTGATCGCGGGCGGCAGGATGCCGAACACCGACGCCTTGCCCACGCCGTGGCACGACACCGCCAACATCCACCTCTGCACGGTGCGCGATTTCGCCGAACTGGCCCGCTCGCTCGGCCTTAAAATCGAGCGCGCCGTGCCGATCACAGGCGGCGTGGCCGGCGCGCCGTTCGCCAACATGGTGTGGCGCGCCAACTGGTTTGCCGAGGACGCGGTGTTCCTGCTCTCACGCGCCTAGAGCAGCGCCAAGCATGCCCGCCATGTGAAATGGGCCAGCCGCTTACGCGGCCGGCCCATTCCCGAACCTTAAAGCTGACTAGCTTACGGCGTCGTGCTCGGCATTGCCGACGGCATGACGGATTCCATGGCCGGCGCTTCGGTTGTGGTGGTGGTTTCGGTCGTCGTGGAGGTGGTTTCCGTGGACGGCCCGCAAGCCGCCAGGCCCAGCGCCATGACTGAAGCCAAAGCGATAGCAAAGCCCAATTTACGGTTGGTCATCTGTAATTCCTCTCGTCCTGGGGGCCCGCCCCCAAGTGATGGAATACGAGAGCCGCAAAGTTCAGACAAGCCCCGTCTTACTCGCCAACTGCCTGTGCGTCGCGTTCCCCGGTCCGAATCCGCAGAATGCTGTCAAGATCGCAGGTCCAGATTTTGCCGTCGCCGATCTTGCCGGTCCGGGCCGCGGCCGCGATGGCGTCAACGATGGACTCGGTTTTTTCCTTCTCGGCGACGATTTCGATTTTTACCTTGGGCAGCAGCTTCACTTCGTACTCGGCGCCCCGGTAGATCTCGGTCTTGCCCTTCTGCCGGCCAAAGCCGCGCACTTCCGTGACCGTCATGCCGGCCACGCCCGCCCCTTTCATGGCGTCCAGCACGGCGTCGAGGCGGGATGGCTTGATGATGGCGGTGATCAGTTTCATGGAACGCCTTGTATCAAAGGGTAGTTTGCCGCGAAAGAGCCGGCCCGTCGCACCCGTTTTCGCGTGAAGCCGAACGCGGACGCGCAGGCGCCGAAGCAAGCAGCACCTTGCGCTTCGCCGCGCCCAAATCGGCATACAGCCGCTTGATCGCCTCCATCATGATGAGCCCGCCAAAGGCCGGCGCCAGGAGTTCGCCCGCGCGCTCGGCGCCATCGGCCAGCGCGGTCACTACCGGCCAGTCCAGCGGCGGGGCGTAAAGCGCGCGCGCTGTGGCCATCGGCTCGAACAGGCAATCGGAAAGCAGCGCCGCCAGTTGGTGACGAGAAAAAGGGCGCCCATGCCCAAACGGTGTGGCGTCGGCGCGCGCCCACAGGCCCGCCCGATTCGCCGCCACGATCAGCAGCCGCCCTTCGGGGGCCATGATTCGCCAGATCTCCCGCAAGAGCGCGGCTGGCGCTTCGGCTTCTTCCAGGGCGTGGATCAGCAGAACCCGGTCGAAAACCGAATCGAGGAAAGGCAGACGCGCGTCTTCACCCAAAGCCGTGAGGTTAGGCCCGGCGGCCGGCCAGCGCTCCACGCCCTGCGCCGCCGGCATCAGCGCGACGACGCGGCGGGCGTTTTCGCGATACGGGCCGAGATAGGGAATGGCGTAGCCAAGGCCGAGCACGTCCAGCCCCGCGGCGGCGGGCCAGATGGCCCCCACCCGGCGTTCGATCATCCGCCGCGCCGCATCGCCCAGGCGGGAAGAGTAGAACCGCTGCAGCGCGAGAACGTCTAGGCGCATGGGGCCATCGTGGTAGAGACCTTCGCCATGCTGCACATTCACCAGTTTCCCTGTCTTAGTGACAATTACGGCTTTCTGGTTCACGATTCGGAAAGCGGCGAGACCGCCACGATCGATACGCCGGAGGCCGCGCGCATCCTGGCGGAGGCCGAAGCCAAGGGCTGGCGCATCACCCAGATATGGAACACCCACTGGCACCCCGACCATGCCGGCGGCAACGCCGAAATCAAGGCCAGGACCGGGGCGGTTGTCTCCGGCCCGGCCGAAGTGGAACGCATCGGCGCGATGCCTGACCGCATTCTGCATGAGGGCGACGTTGTCACGCTCGGCGAGAACCGGGCGCGCGTGCTTGAAGTGGGCGGGCACACGCTCGGCCATATCGCCTATGTGCTCGACCAGGAGCACGTGGCGTTCGTCGGCGACACCTTGTTTTCGCTTGGCTGCGGCCGGCTGTTCGAGGGCGATGCGGCGCAGATGTGGGGCAGCCTGTCCAAGATCGCAGCCCTGCCCGACGATTTCACGCTCTATTGCGCGCACGAATATACGCAATCGAATGCGCGCTTCGCGCTCAGCGTCGATACGGATAATCCCGCGCTGAAAGCGCGCGCGGCGGAGATCGATGCGTTGCGCGCGGCTGGAAAACCCACCGTGCCGATGACGCTCGCGGCGGAGAAAACCGCCAACCCGTTCCTGCGCGCCCCGGCGCTGAAAGCAAAAATCGGCATGGCCGGCGCATCTGATGCGGAAGCCTTCGGCGAAATCCGCAAGCGCAAGGATAATTTCAAATAAGCTTGCGTTCTCGGCTCCCGCGAAGGCGGGGGCCCATAAACCCAGCCGATGCAGAATAATCACCGCCGTTGACGTTTATGGGTCCCGGTCTTCGCTTCGCGAAACCGGGACCGACTACTATTATAATTGTATGACTCCGGACGAAATCATCGCGCGCTTCGATCTCCAGCCCCATCCTGAGGGCGGACATTTCGGGGAGACGTTTCGCGACAGCCCCGGCCCTGACGGGCGCTCGCGCGCGACGGCGATCTATTTTCTGCTGCGCGCCGGAGAGCGCTCCCATTGGCACAAGGTCGATGCGACGGAGATGTGGTTCTGGCACGCGGGCGCCGCTGGCGCTTTCGATCTTCGAAGGCGGCGCGACGCGGAAAATAATGCTCGGCGCCGATCTGGCGGCCAGAGAAACCCCGCAGGCGATCGTGCCGGCGCATGCCTGGCAGACGGCGGAGAGCTTAGGCGATTGGACGCTGGTTTCCTGCGTTGTGGCGCCGGGCTTTGATTTCGCCGGCTTTACGCTCGCGCCGCCCGGCTGGGCGCCTTAGCGTTTCTCCGGTGGAACAATGCGTAGCTTTTTGGAGAACG
>DASZPV010000023.1:0-24421 GCA_035549875.1 Caulobacterales bacterium | reverse complement strand
GCGCCGAATGCGCCCGTGAGCGGCGTCATGTCGGTCCATGTGTTGGCCGCAGGCGTCGCAGCGCCGGCGGCGATGACGTTGACGCCGGCGATGAAGAAGCCGCCCGCCGTATAGCTGCCGCTCGCCCAATTGTTGACGACGTCCGAGATCACGGAATCGGCCGTACCGGTCCATTCCAGAATCGCCATGCGCACGGCCTGCGCTGCAGAGCAGCGCACGCGCGCCGCCATGGCGACGGCCAGCGAGCGAAGATCGGCGACGTGGGCGCTTTCCACGATCTGCGCCAGGCCGATGCGTTTAGCGGTCGCGTCCGGCTGGGTCAGGCGGATGGCGCTGATGCGGCCCGCTTCCGGATGCGACAGCGCCGCCACGGTTACGTTTCCCGACTCAGTGAGAACGTACCAGCGATCGAAGCAATAGGCGTCGTCGCCGGCGCTGGTCAGGCCGCGCTGATTGACGGCGAAGGCCGCGTTGTGCAGCCGGTTGCGCAACGCGCCCGATTGCGACGACACCACCAGCGGCGCCCAGCTTACGCCGTTGAACACGACATGCTGATCTTCGTCGCGCGCATAGAGCGTCCAGCCTTCTTTCGGCGCGATCTGCTCCCAGATTCCGTCGCGGTAATAGGCGAGGGAATTGTTGGCCATCAGACTCCATTGCGCGCCGGTCTTGCCGGCAGGCAGCACGTAGACGTTTCCGTCGGCCGGGCTGGCGGGCTGGGCGGTGGTCGCGCGCGAAACGATTGAGCACTGCGTCAGCGCGTCGAGCCGCAGCAGCGATTCATTGACCGTGACGTGCTTTTGCGCCTGGGCGGCGGTGACGAAGGGCAGGCCGAGATTGGAAGATGTATCGCTCATGCCGCCGAGCTTACGGCCGGCGCGGTGCCGGTCGGATTGATTCCCGCGCCTGCTTGGCGGGCTTGGGGCGCGCGCGGGATAGGCTAAAGTCTATCCGCCATTGCGAGGCGCCATGACCCTTCCTCCCTTTTTTGCTTTTCTGCTTGCCTTGGGCGCGCCCGGCGCCGCCGCGGCGCAAACCTTCGGCCTGCCGCTCGATTGCAAGGGATGTCTCGTTCAGAATTACGCCGACATAGATCCCGGTCCGCAGGCGCGCGATCCGGCGTGCGGCCCACTCACCTATGAAGGCCACGACGGCCTGGATTTTCGCGTAACCGCCGCGGCTGCGGCCGCTGGCGTCCCGGTTCTGGCGCCGGCGGATGGCGTAGTGCGCGCAGTTCGCGACGGGCAGGCCGATGGCGCGCTCGGCGTCGTCGGGCGGGCGGGGCTGCGGGGCGTGGAATGCGGCAACGGCGTGGTGATCGACCATCAAGACGGCTGGTCGAGCCAACTCTGCCATATGCGCAACGGTTCAGTGCGCGTGGCGCCTGGCGCCAAAGTTTCAGCCGGCCAGCCGCTGGGACTGATCGGCCTCTCCGGGGCGACGGAGTTTCCGCACGTGCATCTGACGCTGCGCCGCGCCGGCGTGGTGGTCGAGCCGCTAAGCGGGACGCCGCTGGCGCAGGCCGCCTGCGCCGCAACGCCCGCGCCGCCCGGCGCCCATTGGGCGGCGAGCGCCCGGCAGACTTTGACCTACAAGGGCGCGCAATGGTTCGTTTCGGGCTTTGCCGCGCCGGTGGCCGGCGCCGAGCCTGAAGCATGGCCGCGCGCTGCCGCGCAGGGCCCCGCTCTGACATTCTGGTCACTAATTGTAGGGCCGCGCGCGGGAGACATACTACGGGTGCGTCTGATCGGACCTGACGGCGCCGTCATCGCCGAGACCGCGCGGACGCAGACGAAGGATCAGGCGCAGGCCTGGCTCTATGCCGGCAAGAAGACGCCTGCCGGCGGCTGGGCGAAGGGACGCTATCGCGGTGAGGCCGTGCTGGAGCGGGGCGGCAAGGCCGTCGCGCGGCGTGACGATACGATGACATTCTAGGCAACGCCTTACAGCGTAGCGCTTTTAACTTGCCCCATCGGCGGTTGTGGGCAAATTATCCACACGGGGCGTTGACGCTCAAAACGATGGGGTGGGGCCATGGCGAACGTAAATCTGAATTGGGATGAGTCGATCGGCGCCTACACCGTGCCGACGGTCAAGACCGCCACGACCTACACGCTCGCTAATGCCGATGGCGTAAGCTCTACCGTCTTTACCGGCACGGGCTTCACCTATTCCGGCAACACGCCGACGGCGGGCACGATCACCTCCGTCGCCCTGGTGTTCAACAGCGGCAGCCAGACAATGCTGACGTTGACCGGGCTCAACGTGAACCTGGCGGCCGTGGGCGCGCTCGAGACCGCCATGACCAATGTCCGCAGTGCGGTCACATGGTTCGCCGTCGTCGATCAGGATCCAAGTGCAACCATCAGCACATCGACGCAAATTCGTCTGCCCAACACGGACGGCACGTTCACCGACATTCTGGGCTCCGGACTGGGCGTCAATGGCGGGCCCCTCACCGGGACGGTCACACACCTCGAGCACATCGCCGCAAACGGCACCACCGTCCTTACCGATCTGACCTACTCCAACGTCGCATTGGGCACGATCGCGGGCGGCCTGTTTGATTCAAACGCGGCGATGGAAATTTTCTTCCTGATGAATTCGGGCTCCAATACCCTTACCGGCGGACTGAATGGCATCAGCTTCGGCGGCAACGTCTATTATACTGATATGCTCGACGGCCCGGGCAACGACAGCATTATCGCTTCCGCACAGCAGAGCTTTCTCAGCTACGCGGACGCCGCATCGGCCGTCACCGCCAACTTGACCTCGCAGACCGCCAGCGGCGGCGGCGGCGCGGACAGCTTCACCAACATTCTCGGTCTCGGCGGCTCCGGCTTTGACGACATTCTGACCGGCAACACCGGAAACAATTACCTCAGCGGCAACGATGGCAACGACACGCTCGACGGCGGCCTGGGCACTGACCAGCTACACGGTGAAGACGGCGACGACATTCTCAAGATCACTACCGCGGTTGTCGCCAATGAAGTTTACGATGGCGGCGCCGGAACCGATACCATCAGCATCGCCGGCGGTCAGTTGAATGGCACGACTTACCTCGCCAATTTTACGCAAACGGGAATAAGCTTAAATTCGATTGAGAAGGTCACCTTTCAATCTTCGCCCGGCAATGCGACCGCCCAATTCTTGCTAAGCCAGATCGGATCTGGCTTAGATTCGGCCGCGGTGCTTGACGGCGGCGCGTTCCGCCAGACCGTTTCTTTCCTGGTCACTGCCGGTGGCACGTATTCGGCGCCGTCCGGCTTCTCCCTTACCAACTGGACGCCGTTTACCTATGCGGACTTCCTGACCTTTGATCAGGTGTCCCTGATCGCGGCCACCGCGTCTGCGGTGACGTTCAACGGCTCGGCGAATTCCGACTCGCTGATTGGCAATACGGGCGCCGACACGCTTACCGGCAATGGCGGCAATGACGTTCTTTTCGGCGGCGCAGGGGCGGACATCTACAGCGGCGGCGCTGGCGATGATATGATCCTGGTCGGTTCGACGACGCCGGGATATACGGAGAACTATTCCCTCGAAACCTTCGACGGCGGCGCCAATGTCGATTCGCTGCAGGCTATTGGCGACGTGAACTTCAACGGGACGCTGACCAATTTCGAAGGGCTCGCGTTCTCGCCGACCATCGCCAGTGATATCACCGCGCGCTGGAGCGTGTTTCAATCGCTCGGCGCCAACGCGCAAATTCTCGGCGTTCCGGGGCTTAGCCAATCCATACTGGTTGACGAATCGTTGGCCGGCGCCCCGGTCACGATTGATATTTCGGGTTGGACGTTCCTAAACTGGACGACCTACGATTTTACGACGCCGGCTAACACCGACTCCATTGAAATAGATGGCTCTCCCTTCGCCGATACGCTTACCGGTTCGTCGCAGGGCGATTTCCTGGAAGGCGAGGATGGCGATGACGTTCTGCATGGCGGCGCCGGCGCTGACAGCCTGGACGGCTGGGCGGGACGTGACCAATTGTTCGGCGAAGCGGGCGACGATGTTTTGCATATCTTCTTCGATGAAGTATCAGGCAACGAAGTGCTCGATGGCGGCGCCAACACCGACACGCTGGAAATGTTCGGCACGATAAACGCCACCGCATTCACGCTCACCTCTCTTGAAAAGCTTGTTATCGAGCCCGACGTCCCGACAACCATCACCGAGACGTTCGCCTCCACCCAGCTCGGCGGTGGGCTTGTGTCCGGCTTCAATGTGGGCGTGGACCGTTCGTTTACGCCCGCCGTGCAGGCCAATGTGCAGATCAATTACAGCGCCGGCGCCAGCGTCAATCTATCGTCCTGGACGTTCGGCGCCGGCTGGACCGCCACGGACAAGATCATCCACCAGGGCTCCGCGATCGCCGATACGATGGTCGGTTCGTCGGCCACCGATTACATGGACGGCGGGGCCGGCGCGGACAACATGTCCGGCGGCGACGGCAACGACACCTACGTCGTGGACAATGCCGGTGATCTGGTGACGGAAGCATCGAACCAGGGCACGGACCTCGTCCAGACGGCGCTGTCGTCCTATTCGCTCACCGTCAACGTCGAGAACCTCACCTACACGGGCTCCGGCGCGTTCCTCGGCATCGGCAATGCGTCGAACAACCTGTTCACCGGCGGCACGGGCGCCGACACGGTGTTTGGCGGTGCGGGCGACGACACGTTCAACGGCAACACCGGCAATGACGGCGCGATCCTCGGCGACGGCAATGACGCCGCCACGCTCGGCGATGGCAATGACTACGCTTACGGCGGGTTGGGCAACGATAATCTCAACGGCGGCAATGGCAGCGACATCCTGCTCGGCGAGGATGGAAACGATACGCTAACCGGCGGCGATATTCAGGATTACCTGTTCGGCGGCGCGGGCGACGATACGATCAATGGCGACGCCGGCGTCGATGTGATCATCGGCGATGTCGGTAATGACACGCTGAACGGCGGCGATGGCGACGATTACATTTACGCCGGTCCCGGCGCCGACACCGCCAGTGGCGGAAACGGCAACGATCTGTTCGTCATGGAAAGCGGCGACGACATCATCAACGGCGATGCGGGCAATGATTTCGTCTATGCCGGCGATGGCAATGACACGATCAATGGCGGCGACGGCGGCGACATCCTGCTCGGCGAAGCCGGCGACGACGTGATCAATCCCGGCCTCAGCGTCGATTACGTGTTCCTCGGCACGGGCAATGACACGCTGATCGTCGATAAGAACGCCGCGGGCCTGAACGTCACCGTGCTCTACGACTTCACGCCCGGCGCTGGTGATAATGACGTGCTGCGCCTGCTCAACACCGGCTGGACCAGCATTGCCCAAGTGCAGGCCGCCACGTTCGATACCGGCAACGGCTATTCGATCCTCTCGCTCGACGCCGATACCGCGATCTGGATGATCGGCGTGACGCCGAGTCAACTAATTGCGGGCGACGTGTTGTTCAGCTAGGCGCGATTATCGGGCGGCGGCGCATTATTTCTTAGGCAGATCCACCGCCAAGACTACCAAATGGGAGTATCGGCGGGCTATATCCTTAGTTCAGGATACGCTTTAGCGCCGTATGATTGAACGACGAGCCGCACCCGCCGGCCAGTCGCCCGATCAGCGGGCGTAGATTGTCCGAGGGGACGCAATCATGCCGAATACTTATGCCGTCAGTGCTTCGAACTCGACCCAATATCAGGGCTTTCCGGGCGAGATCACGAACTACTCATTCACGGTCACGCGGGCGGGAACCACGTCCACAGCGGAGGACGTGTTCTACCAGGTGGACAACGTCATCAACGTTCACGGCGACGAATTCGTCGGCGGGACTTTCCCCTCCGGATTGGTTCATTTCAATGCTGGCGCGTCCTCGGCGACGGTCATTGTCCAGGTCGTCGGCGGCCACGTATTCGGCCCGGACGCGATCTTCAAGCTCTCCCTGCCCAATCAGGGCGGTCAGGCGCTCGGCATCAGCGCCGGCGATTCCGGCGGCGTGGGGATCACGCAAAACAACTATACGATCGTCGGCGGCGGCGGCACGATCAACCTGCAATACCAGATGTACTCAATCCCCGATCGCGCCGATCTGCTGCTCAACGGCGCTACGATCGGCAGCACCAACGGGCCGGTTTCCAACGGCGGCACGCTAAGCTTTTCCGGCGCTTCAATTCACGCCGGCGACACGCTAAGCGTCATCATCACCGGCACTGATCCGGGTACGGCATGGGATTACACGCTCAACTACACGCCCGGCTTGTCCAAGGCGGCCGAAGCGCAGGCCGTCATCCTCAGTGGCGGGCCCAATCCGGCGAAATGGACCACCGCGACCGCCGCAAACGGCACGTGGACAAGCCAATCGCCTTCGTTTGTCGTCAATGACGCGACGGGCGCCTGGAATCTAGCTGGCTTCACGGGGTTCAACAGCACGTATCTGGCCGAGGATGCGAAGTACTACGTGGGCCTCACGAAGAGCGCGCTGCTCGACGTAGCGGAAGACTACGCCACATCGCAGATATCCAACCGCATCGCGGCCGTGTCTCCGGATGCGGCCGATCTGTTCGACAAGGCAAACAAGGCTTACAGCCTTTATGGCGTGCTGCATGAGTTCGTCGATAAATCGATGAGCCTGATCGATCGCGGCGCGACGGCGGTCATCGACAACAGCATGACGGCCGAGCAATTCGACACCGAGGCCAATCAGATCGCAAGCGACTTGCAGGCCGATCTCGTTGGCCTGCTGATCGGCGTTCCCGGCGTGTCGCAGCTAATCAAGGGCATCAATTACCTCACCAATCACAGCGACCAGAACTTCATCGTGCAGCAGGGCGTGAATGCGCTCGGCGTGAACGACACGCACCAGCATTCGATCTTCGCCGGCGCCGACAACAACACGCTGATCGGCGGTAGCGTGCGCGACGTGCTCTATGGCGGCGACGGCATCGACTCGATCAGCGGCAATCTCGGCGATGACTGGCTGATGGGCGGCGCCGGCAACGACACGCTTAACGGCAACGACGGCGCGGACATCCTGATCGGCGGCGCAGGCGCCGACACGTTGACCGGCAGCACAGGCGTGGACCGGTATTCCGGAACGCCTGGCGACTGGGATGGCGATACGATCACGGATTTCGCCATCGGCGAGAAGGTCGTCGTGAGCGGGTTCGGGGTGGGACCGACTCTCCGCCTTGGCTGGGGCAATTTCAGCGCCGCGCTGCTGTTCCTGGTCGATGCGCCATCCGGCCCCGATGGCGTCATCTCGCTGACCGGTGCGATTGCTGGCGGCAGCTACACGGTCACCGCCGCGGCTGATCCGGCCGGCGTGTCCTTCGCGCTTACCGCAATCGCCGGCGGCACGGCCGGTATCGACACCTATAACGGCGACGGATTCGCCAACATCTATCTGGCCGGCGCCGGTAACGATACCGTCAACGGCAATGACGGCAACGACGCACTGCGCGGCGACGCCGGCGACGACACGCTGAATGGCGGCAACGGCGACGATACGCTGCAGGGCGGCGCCAACAACGATGCGCTCAATGGCGGCGCAGGACTCGACCTGGCCTCCTATGACGACATCGCGGGCGCTGTGACGGTCAACCTGCTGATCGCTGGCGCACAGAACACGGGCTCTGGCGGCAATGATACGCTGAACTCGATCGAAGGCGTGATCGGAAGCACGTTCAGCGACGTGCTGATCGGCGATGCCAACGCCAATGTCTTCCGCGGCCAGGGCGGCAATGACACGATGTATACCGGCGCGGGCGATGATTACGTCAACGGCGGCCTGGGTCTGGATGGCGCTATCCTGGGTGATGGAAACGACACGGCCGACCTCGGCGATGGCAACGATTATGCCTATGGCGGCCTCGGCAACGACACGCTGAACGGCAATGCCGGTACGGATATCCTGCTCGGCGAAGACGGCGCTGACGTGATCAATGGCGGCAGCGAGCAGGACTACCTGTTTGGTCAGGCCGGCGACGACGTGCTAGACGGCGGCGCGGGCGTGGATGTCGTCATCGGCGATATCGGCAATGACGCGCTCTATGGCGGCGACGGCAACGACTATCTCTATGCCGGCCCGGGCAACGACGCGGCGGTCGGCGGCGACGGCGCCGATCTGTTCGTCATGGAAAGCGGCGACGACGTTGTTGTCGGCGACGAAGGCAATGATTTCGTCTATGCTGGCGACGGCAATGACACGATCTACGGCGGCGCCGGAAGTGATATCCTGCTGGGCGAAGCTGGAAACGACATCATCACACCGGGAACCGGCGTTGATTATGTGTTCCTCGGAACCGGCGCAGATACGCTGGTCGTCGATTCCTCGGCGAGCGATCTGGGCGTAACCGTGCTCTTTAATTTCACCGCGGGCGACGGGGATGGCGATGTTTTACGCCTGCTCAACAGCGGCTGGTCCAGCCTCGCGCAGGTGCAGGCGGCCACGGTAGATACCGGCAACGGCTATTCCATCCTGACCATCGACGCCGATACCGCCATCTGGATGATCGGCGTCACGCCCGCGCAACTCACGGCGGGGGATGTGCTGTTCGCGTAAAGACAGGCGGCGCGGACGCGGCCTGATGCACGCCACCTCTTGCGGCGACTCGCGTTACGATCGGGAGCCTTCGGCGAAAAACGTGCGGCGGCTGACAGAGTGCGGCTGACTGCTTTGCGGCCGGTTGCGGCCGTCAGAGTTAGGCCGATGGCCTCACCCCACGCCCAGCTTCTTCTGCAGATCGGATGAAGACGTCGTGTACAGGAACACGAGCCGTTCCCCGGGCCGGGCGATCTTGAATGCGGCTTGCGCCATCAGCGCGCCTTCGTGGAATCCGGAGAGGATGAGCTTCAGCTTGCCGGGATAGGTGTTGATGTCGCCGATGGCGAAAATGCCGGGCTCGGAAGTCTGGAAGTTGGACAGATCGATCGGGATCAGGTTTTCGGTGAAGTTGAGGCCGAAATTGGCGATCGGGCCGAGCTTCATGGTCAGGCCATAGAACGCCAGCAGCGTGTCGGTCTCGATCTCGTAGCGGCCGTCTTTCTTGTTTTCGACCACGACGTGGGTGAGTTGGCCGTTCTCGCCTTTCAGTTCCTTGATGTCGGAAATGTCGAGCCGCATTTTGCCATCGGCCACCAATTCGCGCATCTGCGCCACCGAGTGCGGGGCGGCGCGGAAATCGTCGCGGCGGTGGTTGAGCGTGATCGATTTGGCGACCGGGTGCAGGTTAAGCGTCCAGTCGAGCGCGCTGTCGCCGCCGCCGGCGATTAGCACGTGTTTGTCCCGGAAATGCTCCATCTTGCGCACGGAATAGAACACCGATTTGCCTTCGAATTGTTCGATGCCTTCGATCTTCGGCTTGCGCGGCATGAAGCTGCCGCCACCGGCCGCGATCACCACCACCGGCGCGATGATTTCGGTGCCCGCATCGGTGACCAGTTTGAACTTGCCGCCTTCCAGCCGGTGCAATTGCTCGACCAGTTCGGAGAAATGGAACTTCGGGCCGAACGGTTTGATTTGCTCAAGCAGGCGATCGGTCAGTTCCTGACCCGTCACGATCGGCAGGCCTGGAATGTCGTAGATCGGCTTTTCCGGATAAAGCTCGGCGCATTGGCCGCCGGGCTTGTCGAGCACGTCGATCACATGCGCGTTGAGGCCGAGCAAGCCCAACTCGAACACGGCGAACAGGCCGCAGGGGCCTGCGCCGATGATCACCACATCGGTTTCAAATTTTCCCCCGGCAGGCAGGCGATCGATAGCGGGGGCGTGAACGGCGGTGTCGGGCATGGGGCTTTCCGGTTGGCTGAAAGTTAAAATCTAGGCTGCATCAAACAGGCGGCGCACGACGCGCAACGCCAGCACGCCGGCGACTTTGCGGCGATATGTGCCGGGCGTGAACGTGGTTTTCATGGGCATGATCTGGTCGCGCGCGAGTTCATCGAGGCCCTTGACGAATTTGTCGTCCAGCGGACCGCCGCACAGGCCGGCGACGCCTTCAAGCAGAACGGGGCGCGGGTTGGTTCCGGTGATCGCGATGCGCAGATCGGCCAGCTTGTCGCCCTCGCGCCTGAGCGCCACCGCAACACCGGCGACCGGATATTCGATCGAGCGGCGGATGCGCACTTTATCGTAAGCCG
The DNA here is from genome assembly GCA_035549875.1 of Caulobacterales bacterium. Taxonomy (GTDB): domain Bacteria; phylum Pseudomonadota; class Alphaproteobacteria; order Caulobacterales; family Aquidulcibacteraceae; genus JAKFWI01. The sequence continues at coordinate 14,278 of DASZPV010000023.1, read as the reverse complement.
AGCGCAGGCCGGGCGTGTTCTTGGCGCGCACGGCGGTGACAAATTCGCCAGGCTTGAGCGACAGGAAGCGTTTGCCGTCGCCGCGTTCCTCGGTCGGCTCTTCATTGTGCCGCGAATAACCGATGTAGAGCGCATTGAGCGGAACCGTGCGCACGCCGCCCTGCGGGTTGGCGATGTCGATCTCGGCGCCGAGCGTGAGCATGGCCGGGGCGAGATCGCCGGCGAAAGTGGCAAAGCACACGCCATGGCTTTTCGGCGCGACGTGACATTTCGTGCCCGTCGTTTTCAGGCAGTGATTGTTGGCGCTGCGCCACCATTCGCTTTGATTGTAGTAGATGCAGCGCGTGTCGAGGCAGAGATTGCCGCCGACCGTGCCCATGTTGCGGTGCGTCGGACCGGCGATCTGCGCGGCGGCCTGCGCGACGACAGGGTAGTGTTTCAGAATTGCCGGATGCTGCGCGACCTCCATCAGAGTCGCCGATGCGCCGATCTCCAGCGATTTCGCATCGGCTCTGATCGTTTTCAGTTCCTTGACGTCGTTGGTGTCGACCAGCACCGACGGCGCGAGAATGCCGCGACGGATATTGACGAGAATGTCAGTGCCGCCGCCGATCAGGCGGCTGCCTTCGTTCTGGGCCAAGGATTTCTGCATGTCCTTGAGCGTCTTGGGCCGCAGAATTGCGAATTCGGGCAAAGCGTCCATTTTTAGTGCGCCCCATTTTTCTTGCCGCGCGCTTCGGCGCGTTTGCGTTTCTCGATGGCGTCGAACACGCGGTCGGGCGTCACCGGCAGATCGTTGAACCTGACGCCGATGGCGTCGGAAATCGCGTTGGTGAGCGCGGGCAGGAAGCCCGCCAGCGAGCCTTCGCCCGCTTCCTTGGCGCCAAACGGCCCGTGCGGGTCCATGCTTTCGACGATGTAGGTTTCCATCGGCGGCGAGTCCTGGATCGTGGGCACCCGGTAGTCGAGCATGTTTCCGGTCAACAGCAGGCCCTCGTAGTAGGCGACCTCTTCGCTCATCGCCTGGCCCATGCCCATCCACACCGAGCCCTGCACCTGGCCTTCGACGGTGAGGCGGTTGAGCGCCTTGCCGCAATCGTGCGCCACCCAGACCTTGTCGACCGTGACCACGCCGGTGTCTTCGTCCACCGTTACTTCGACGACCTGGGCGGCGTAGGAATAGCCCATCGAGCCGCCGATCGCCGCGCCGCGATATTTCTCGCCGCCATGGCTTTCCGGGATGGTGGAATAATTGCCGGTCACGGTGATCGTGCCGCAATCCTTCAGCGCTTCGACGAGTACTTCGTCATAGGTGACGCCCTTGTCCTGATTGCCGGCGCGATAAAATTCGCCCAGGCATTCGATGTCCTCGACTTTCGCATCGAGCTTGCGGGCGGCGGCGGCGCAGAAGATCGCCTTCAGTTTTTGCGCCGCGTCGATCGCAGCGTTGCCGACGATGAAGGTCACGCGCGAGGAATAAGAGCCGTTGTCCTTCGGTACGACTTCGCTGTCGCCGGTAACGATGCGCACCCGCGAAAGGTCCAGCCCCATCACTTCGGCGACGGCCTGCACCAGAATGGTGGACGAGCCCTGGCCGATATCGGCCGCGCCCGAAAGCACAACGATCGTTCCGTCGAAATCGACCTTGATCTTCACCGTGGCGTGCGGCTCGCCCGTCCAGTTCACTGGCTTCGACGCGCCGCTGACGTAATGCGAGCACGCCATGCCGAGGCCCTTGCCCCTGCTGAGCTTGCCCTTACGCTTTTTCCAGCCGCTTTCCTTTTCCACGATGTCCATGCACTCGGGCAGGCCGTAGGAATTGACCATCAAATCGTTGGCGGTGAAGGTCGGCGCCTTGAGCAAATTCTTCCGCCGCACTTCGAACGGATCGAGCCCGAGTTCGGCTGCCATCTGATCGAGCAAGCTTTCAAACGCGAAGCGGATGTTCACCGTCCCGTGGCCGCGAAACGCGCCGCAGGGCGGGGTGTTCGTGAGCACGCGCTTGCCGATATATTTGACATTGAGGAGATCATAGAGCGCGTAGAGCAGCGAGCCGGCGTAAAGGATCGTCACCGTGCCGTAGCCGCTATGGGCGCCGCCGCGCTGGGTGCATTCGCAATCGACGGCGAGGATTTTGCCGTCCTTGCGCATGCCGATCTTCAGCTTGAGATCGGTTTCGGGCCGGCCGCGATGGGTGATGAAGGTTTCTTCTCGCGTCACGATCATGCGCACGCGGCCCTTTGCCTTGCGCGCGAGCAGGGCGGCGATCAACTCGATCGCCAGTGTTTCGGTGCGCGCGCCAAAGCCGCCGCCGACAAACGGCTTGATCACCCGGATCTTGGATTTATCCATTCCGGTGATCTGGGCCAGCATCAGGTGCACGTAGTACGGCACCTGTGTGGTTGCGTGCACGGTCAGCCGATCGCGCAGCGCGTCGTAATCGGCGATGGCGCCGTGCATCTCCATCTGGTTCTGGCACACTTCGGCGCAATTATACGTGCCGTCGCGCACGAGATCGGAGGCGGCGAAGCCTTCCTCGACATTGCCGATTTCGTAGTTGACTGCGCGTTCGACGTTGTTGGCGCGCCGCTCATGGATACGCACAGCGCCTTCGGCCATCGCGTCCTTGGCGGTGAAATAGGCCGGCAGTTCCTTCACCTTCATCTTGATGAGGGATTCGGCTTTGCGCGCGGTTGCATCGTCAATTGCGGCGATGCCGGCGACCGGTTCGCCTTTGTAGCGCACGCGATCACGCGCCAGGCAGTGCTCGTAGCGGGCGATCGGCAGCACGCCGTAGGTCTTGTCGCATTCGGCGCCGGTTACGATGGCGATGACGCCGGGCACTTTCAGCGCCTCGGAAACATCGACCTCGATGATTTCGGCATGGGCGTACGGGCTGCGATAGATGCGGCCGGCGAGCATTTGCCGGTCGGTCAGGTCGGCGGTGTATTTCGCGCGGCCGGAGACCTTTTCCGGCCCATCGACCATCGGCACATAGCCGCCGATGTTGTGCGTGGGGCCGATATCGTCCGAAATCGGGGTTCCGAGACTTTCCGTCATGGCGACACTCCCGCCTTGTTCAGTTCGGCGGCGAATTTCACCGCCTCGATGATCTTGATGTAGCCGGTGCAGCGGCAGATGTTGCCGCCGAGCGCTTCGGCGATCTCCGCGTCGTCGGGCTCAGGGTTGCGGCGCAGCAGCCCCACCGAGGCCATGATAAAGCCCGGCGTGCAATACCCGCACTGTGACCCTAGTTTTTCATGGAAGCCGCGCTGCACCGCCGAAAGCGCGCCCTCATGGGACAGCGATTCGATCGTATCGACCCGCTTGCCCTCGATCGAGGCGGCCAGGGTCAGACAGGAAAGGCGGGGCTGATCGTCCACCAGCACGGTGCAGGCGCCGCATTCGCCGCCGTCGCAGCCGGTCTTGGTGCCGGTGAGGCCCACGATTTCGCGCAGATAATCCAGCAGCAGTAGATTATCCGGCGCCGCGTCCGTACGCCTTCGCCCATTCAAGACAAAGTCGATGAGCCTTGTCACGCGTCTGACCTCCCTAAGCGCCGTTTGGTTCCATTCTAGTGGCCGGCCGCGGCAAGCTCCAGAAAAAAATGTATGTAGGACATACAATCGCAGGGGCGCGTGCAAAGCCCCCGCCGCGCCGGTAAGGGAGGGAGCATGACCGCGCCGATCGTCCCCGCCTCCACCATCCTGATGCTCCGGGATTCTCACGAGTTGGAGGTGCTGATGGTGCAGCGCCACCACCAGATCGAGTTTGCGGCTGGCGCGCTCGTGTTTCCCGGTGGGAAACTGGCCAAGGAGGACGCCGATCCAGCCTGGCGCGGCCTTCTCGACGGGGCAGGCGAGGATGCGGCGGCCACGGCCCTTCAGATCGCGGCGATCCGCGAGGCCTTCGAGGAGTCCGGCCTGTTGCTCGCCCGGCCCGCCTCCCGGCAGGGCGTGGGCGAGCCCCTGCTGCACCCGGATGAGGCGCCGGCTCTTTTCAGCGCCGCGCCGGGTGAGGCGCCGGCGGGAGCGTTCCACGCCGCCATACGCGATGCCGGCCTGGTGCTGGCGCTCGATGCGCTCACTCTGTTTTCAAATTGGCAGACGCCGGAACTGCCTGCGCTGCCCAAGCGGTTCGATACGTATTTCTTCCTGGCGATTGCGCCGCCCGATCAGGTCGCGGTCTGCGATGGCCGCGAAGCGGTAAACCTCTGTTGGATCGCGCCCGTGAAGGCGCTTGCAGACGCCGCCGAGGGACGGCGTACGATCGTTTTTCCGACGCGGATGAATCTGGAAATGCTCGGGCAATCCAAAAGCGCCGCCGGCGCCATCGCCGATGCGCGCGCCCGGCCGCGTATGAAAGTGGAGCCAGAAGTGGTTGTGCAGGATGGGACGCGGATGCTGCGCATTCCGCCCGAGGCAGGCTATTCGGTTACCCTTGAACCGCTTTGGTTATAGAGAATCACCATCGTATTTGTTCTCTTTCGCCCGCGAACGCCAACGGGGCGCAAGATTGAAAATTGCAGGCTAACGCTGCAAGCGCTTGCGACGACGCAGGCGGCACGTTCCTTTTGCGCGTGGCGATTGCATAATAAATTGAATTCAAAAGGGCTCAGGAGCGCGTATTGGCTTGACGCCGCGCGCAGCTTGGATGATCGACAATAATGGCAATCAGAAAGCTAAAATCGAAACGCGCGCCGGCAAGAGAGACGCGCTTGAGCGAACCGGTCGGCCGCGCTGCGGCGAGCGATTTGCAGGACATGCTCAGCGACAAGCTCACCAGCCAGATCGGCTTCCAGCTTCGCATCGCCCAGATCGCGGTGTACCGCGCATTTACCGAGATGCTCGCGCCGCTGAAATTGCGTCCGATCCATTACGCGGCGATGGTCGTTATCGAGGATAATCCAGGGCTCAAGCAGCAGGAAGCCAGCGGCGCGCTGGGCGTCAGGAACCCAAACATGGTTGTGCTTATCCGCGACCTGGAAGTGCGGAAATTCGTGGTCCGCCGGGCGGTGCCAGGGGATGCGCGCTCCTATGCGCTGCACCTCACGCCGCAGGGCCATGCCGCGCTGAAGCAGATGAACACGCTGCGGATTGCCCTTGACCGAAAGATCACCGCGGCTTTGGGCGGCGCTCCCGATCGGCTGCTGGCGGACCTGAAGCGGTTGGCCCAGATTTGAGCGCTAGCGCCCCTGCTGCGCGGCGATCTCTTCGCATCTGATTTTCGCCGCTGGGCAGACAAAGGCCGCCGCCTGTGTCGTGGTCGTGCGCCGGCAGAGAAGCAGCGGGCGCTTGGCGTCGGCGAAGCGGACGAATTGAAAAGCGCGGCCTGTGGGCAGGGCGCTGGCGGGCAGGACGGTGATGCCGATGCTGTCGGCGACGGCCGCCAGCACTACGGCTAGCGAATCGACTTCCGCTACGATATTCGGCGTCGCGCCCACGCGCGCCAGCGTTGCTTCTACAATCCGGCGCACGCCATTGGCCGGCGACGTCGTCACCCACTGCAGGGCGGCGAACGCTTTAAGGGGCAAGCCCCTGAAACAGGCGGTCTTCCTTAACGAAGCGTTCGTTTTTGTGCTGCCTATCGCGCCAAGCACGACGCCTACGACCATCGGCCTAGGCGAGTGCACTTAAGCCGTCTCGCGGGCGTCAGCATTCGCCTGTCCTTTACCACCACACATGACAATACCGGGATGGATAAGGCCACGGCTCTGGATTTCGCGCGCGATCAATTTCGCCGCGTTCGATCAAGTCTGATTTCTCCCGGCAAACGTCGGGTGGAGAAGCGCGCCATGTCGCGCGCCGGGGTCCAAAGACTTTTCGTTCTTTCCGGAGTGATCATGGTCGGGGCGATAATCGCTGCGACCATCGCGATTCTCCAGATGCAGCGCAGGGATGCGATCGATGCGTTCAGAACCGCGACGGTCAATCTGGGCGGGGGTATGGCCCAGCAAACCGACCAGTCGTTTGGGTCGGCCGTGCGAATCCTGGACAATATTCGGAATCGTCTGACTTCGGCGCCGAACGCCTCGGGCGCCTCAATTCAGGCAGCTATGAAATCCAAGTCGATCGCGAACTTGTTGGATCAGCACCGGCAATTATCGACTTTCCAATCCCTATATCTGGTCGATCCGGAAGGGCGCGTTGCCAGCGTCTCTGGGACTCCCGAGGCGTCGATGAACGTCTCCGGCCGTCACTTTTTTCGCCACTTCAAGGCGATTGACGATCACATGGTTTTCGTTGGGATGCCGATCCGGGATCCAGTAACCAATATATGGTCGTTATATATGGCCCATCGCGTCGATGACTCGCGTGGCGCACTGGCGGGTATTGTCGTCGGTAAATTGTCTTTGGCCGAACTCGAGAAGTTCTATCAGTTGGCGATGCCGCCGAAGCGAACCGTCTATCTCGCGCGAAGCGACGGCGTTGTGCTTGTGCGCTTTCCGGCTCGACCGGAAGAGATCGGAAGCGCCATCCCGCAGAACTCGCCTTGGCGCGGCGTGGCCGCACACGGCGGCGTCTATCTCGGCCGCTCCTATTTCGACGATACGCCCGTTCTGGCGTCGGTACACCCGCTGCACAACTTGCCGCTGGTTGTTGAGACGTCCGTAAGTCAGGCGGACGCCCTCGTGAGCTGGAATCGGCAAAAGCCATTGGTATTGGCGGGAGGCGCGGGCGCGTCGTTATGCGTTGTTCTCGTGCTTTTCCTGTTTTGGAGTCAGTATCAGCGGGTTGAGATGTCGGAAGTGTCCCTGGCCGGGAAGAACGCCGAACTCGATCTCTCTCACGCGCAATTGACCGAAACGCTCGCGAACTTGTCTCACGGCGTCTGCATGTACGATGGAAGCAGGCGGCTATTGCTTCGCAACACGCGATATTGCGAAATCTACGACTTGCGCCCGGACTCCGTCGAGGTTGGCATGTCGCTGACAGAGATGGGAAATCTTAAAATCGAGGCGGGAAGCCTTGGCAGCGGGAGTCTTGCAGAGCGCCTGGCCACCATCGAAGGTGGAATGAGCCATGGTGGGCCGTTCGACACTGTCGATGAATTGCCCAACGGTAAGATCGTCGCTGTTCATTTTCGGCCGCTGCCGGCGGAGCGGTGGGTCTCCACGCACGAAGACATAACCGAGCGCCGCAAGCACGAGATGCTTACCAATTTCCAGGCGTTGCACGACCCACTTACCGGGCTTGCTAACCGGATCGCGTTTTTTTCGGCGCTTGAAAAAGTTCTGACGGATGCCAAGCGCGGACAACGCTATGCGCTGCTCTGTCTTGATCTGGATCGTTTCAAGTGGGTGAACGATACGCACGGTCACCCGGCGGGAGATTTGCTTTTGTGTGCGGTTGCCGAGAGGCTTCGTTCAGAAGTGCGCCCGAGCGACTTGGTCGCCCGCCTCGGCGGGGATGAATTCGCCATCCTTCTGCAGCACGCTGAAGCGGTTAGACCAGAACTCGTAGCGCCTCGTATCGTGAATGCGCTCAGCAGGCCGTTCGACCTCAACGGCATTGAGGCGAATATCGGCGTCAGCATCGGCATCGCGATGCCCCGCGCAGGCGTCTCAAACCCCACGCAATTGATGAAAGACGCCGACTTTGCGCTCTACCGGTCCAAGCTGGAAGGGCGCGGCACCTGGCGATTCTACGAAAGCGCGATGGACGAGGCCGTCCAGAAGCGGAGCGCGCTTGAGGCCGATCTCCGGCAGGCTTTGCAGCTAGAACAGTTGGAATTGTATTATCAGCCCTTGGTCGGCGCTAAAGACCGCCGCATAACCGGGTTTGAAGCTTTGTTGCGCTGGCATCACCCGACACGCGGTTTTGTGCCGCCGTCCGAGTTCATCTCCATCGCCGAGGAGATTGGACTGATCGGGGAAATCGGTGCGTGGGTGGTGCAGCGAGCCTGCATGGAGGCCGCGCGGTGGCCGGATGACATGAGAGTAGCGGTCAATTTTTCGAGCCGGCAATTTCGGGACCCCGATATCGTCGCGATCGTCGCGAAAGCAATTCAAGACTCGGGCATATCCGCACGGCGCCTCGAACTTGAAATCACGGAAACAGTCGCTCTGGCTACCGAAACCTCGACGCTAACCCTGTTGCACTCGCTCCGCGCGCTTGGTGTGCGCGTGGTCCTGGATGATTTTGGCACCGGGTATTCATCCCTGTCCTACCTGCGCAGTTTTCCGTTTAATTCGATCAAAATCGACGGTTCGTTCGTCAGCGACTTGTGGGTGCGCGACGAGGCCGCTGAGATCATTAGGGGCATCATTGGCCTGGCCACCAATCTGCACATGGATGTAACCGCCGAAGGCGTGGAAACCGAGGACCAGTTTCAATTTTTGGCTGATGCCGGATGCAAAGACATCCAGGGCTATTTCATGAGTAAGGCTGTTCCGGCCACTGAAATTCCCGCGCTCATGCTGCGCCTCTCCGGTGTGCAGGCTGGGCGAAGGTCGGAAGCGCCGAGCGCCCGTCTCAAACTGCTCTCCGCTTCAAGCGGGTCTGGCGCGTCGGGCGTCTAAGACTTGATAGCGTAGACGATCCAACTCCTCACTTGACTTGGTAGGTCTTGGCAAAGCCGTTGCGCGTGTTGGTGACGGTGATGGCGCCGGCCTTCGTGATGTCTAGCCTTATGGTGTCGCCGTGGTCTGGCGGGGTCTTCGGATTGGCGATGAAGTTTATGTCGCCGTCCAGTTCTGGATTGAGCACGGCGCCGTGCATTCTCCAGAACCCTTGCAGCCCGGGGCTGGAGGAAATCGTCTTGATGGTTTCGGGCGCGCCGCCGTGAGTCGGGCCATTACCCATGACCGCGATGTCGGGCCGCAGCGCGGCGATCGACGAAGGATTGCTGCTCAGGTTCATGCCGTGATGGGTGACGATCAGGACGTTGACCTTGCCGACTTTGTCGATGGGGCAGGCCAGATCGTGTTCGCGGTTCCATGTGAGGTCGCCGAAGAGGGCGATCTTCACCTTGCCGAAGCTCAGGATAGACGCGACGGATTTTTCATTTTCGACTCCGCCATTCTCCGCGACTGGCGGCGTGTCGCAGAATTGGCCGGGGCCGCCCGCGCCGGGCAGCGGCGTTGCAATGGGTTGGCCGTCGCTGGCGACGATCGTATCGGTAAGCGAGCCAATCTTGAACACATCGCCCGGCTTGGCGACGATATGTTTGTGGCCCTTGATGGCTTCGAGATAGCGCGCGTAATTGCTTACGGTGCCTGGAATTTTGCCGGCAGCGCGTCCGCCGGGGCTGCTATCGGCAGGCGTAATTTCGCGATTAGGGCCGTGGTCGATGATCGTGCCGACCGGCATAATGTTCAGCAGGTTAAAAATACCGCCGACATGGTCGCCATGATAATGGGTGATGATCAGATAATCGATCTTCGTGACGCCAAATGTCTTGGCGAGGGCCTTTATGCGCTCAGCACCATTCTTCGCGCCGTCCAGCTCCTGTTCGCCGCTCTTTAGTTCGACAAAGCTCGGCGTGCCGGTGTCGATCAGCAGCGAGCGGCCCTCCGGCGTTACAAACAAAGTGGCGCCGCCGCCCTCCATGTCGATCGGCGCGAGCTTGAGCGTCGCCTCAGCCGCCCCGGCCGGGCTGGCGAGCAGCGCGGTCGACGCCAGCGCCGCAACCAGGATATTTCGCATCATTGATCTGTTTTCCCTATCTGATGTTTCGTCAGCCGACGGGCGGGGCAAGTTCTTATCAAGGATACAGACGCTAGGCCTTGCTCCCGAACACTCTGAGACCGTTTTCGCGCAGCACTTTGCGTTGCTGGGCGGCGGTCAGGCTTGCGGTCGCATCGCGCATGCGCTGCGCCATTTCGGCATAGGTTCCTCCGGACGTGCCCATATCCGAACCCCACATGATCCGGTCCTCGCCGAGCACGGAGACTGCATTGCGCAGATAATCTTTCGCGGGAATTTTGGCCTCTTCGAGAATGTTGAGCGTGGCCGTGGTGAACTTGAGATGGATGTTGGGCTGGCGGAGAAATGCCGCGGGCGTGTCGGCAAAGCCATAGCGCGGCGCGGCCTCGGCCTTCGCCCATCCCATATGGTCGATGGCGATCGGCACGCGGGGAAATTTCTGCGCCATCTCGGTAATCGCGTTCAGCGCCGGTTCGTCATAATGTTTCGGCGCATAGAGCAGGTTCATGGCGATGCCCAGCGCGTCCAAAGCCGCCCAGGTTTTGATCGCCGCGTCTGATTTCATCCAGGGGAAGGCGGGATTTTTTACGCCGCCGGTCAGTCGCAGGCCGGCGATACCGTGCGCCTTGGACATTGCGCGTAATTTCTCCGGCGTCGCGGCGTCTTCTCCATCGAGAACCACGACGGCTCTGAAGCGGGTGGGATGGGCCGCTACGGAATCCAGGATATAGCTGTTGTCGAAGCCGTAGCTTCCGGTTCGCTGCACCGCCGCCGCCATCTCCACGCCGGTCCCGTCCATCCACCCCAGTTGGGTTTCTGTGGTGGGCACGTATTTGGTTTTGCGCTTGTTGATGCTGTCGCCCGGTTCGGGGGGAGAGCCGGGCGGCAGCGCGCCCGCAGAAACCTGGCCCGGCGCTCTGACAACCAGAGGATATCGCTTCACATCATTGGAAACCAGATGAAGATGCGAATCGAATAATTTTATTTCGTTCGCGTCGGCGGCCACGGCGCGTGTCGCCGGCAGCACCGATAAGGCCAGGCCAGACGCCATAACCGTGCGGCGATCGAAGCGGTTGGTCATGAACTCCCCCCTTTTGTATTTTGTCTGCGCTCTTTCCCAACTCGGCCGCATTGGGGCAGCGCGGTTTATGTTTTCAGTAATTGCGTGTCGATTGGCAATGAACGGATGCGTTTGCCTGTCGCCGCGAAAATCGCGTTGCACAAGGCTGGAATCACCGGCGGCAGCGCCGGCTCGCCCAGGCCCGTGGGCGGGAAGTCGGTCTTGCGGAACACCACCTCCACTTCCGGCGCATCCGGCATACGCAGCAGCGGATAATTATGGAAGTTGGTCTGCACCACGCGGCCCTTATCGAAGGTGATCGCCTGGGTGAGCGCCTGGCTGATGCCGTCGATCACTGCGCCCTGCGTCTGGTTCAGGGCGGCGGTGGGATTAATCACCACGCTGCCGATGTCGGCCGCGACCCAGACCTTTTCCACCTTGATCGCGCCAGCTTCGGAGACGCGCGCGCGCACGACCTCGGCAAAATAGCCGCGCATCGAGGCATAGGCGGCGATGCCCATGCCGGTGCGTGGCGGCAGTTGCGTCTTGCCCCAGCCGGCGATCTCGGCAACCAACTCCAGCACGCCGCGCATGCGGCCGATATCCAGCGGATCGTCCGGCGCGCCGGGCACGAGGCGCGGCGCGCCCAGCAGCTCTAGCTGCGCCTCCAGCGGATCGCGGCCGGCCGCGTGCGCCAGTTCATCGACGAAGCACTGATAGACGAACGCGATGGCGTTGTAGCGCGGCGCCCGCATCGGCCCCGTCGAAAAGCCCATCGGCATCAGCGTCACATCGACCGTATGATCGGGCACCAGCCGCGCCGGCGGATCGAGTACGGCCGCCTCGCACGCGAAGGCGGCTTTGTTCGGATCGTTGCGGTCGGCGTAGGTGACGAAGTGGTTCTTCCACGCAATGATGCGGCCCTTTTCATCGAGCCCGGCCGTGAGATAGTGGAAGGCGCCGGGGCGATAGAAATCGTGCGCCAGATCGTCTTCGCGCGTGTGCACCAGCTTGATCGGCGCGCCGGTCTCACGCGCGATCCATGAGGCTTCGACCATGAAGTCGGCCATCAGCCGCCGGCCGAAGCCGCCGCCCATCCGTGTGACGTGGATGGTGATCGCCGATTGCGGCAGGCCCATCAGCTTGGCGATGATTTCGCGTCCAGGCTGCGGCCGCTGGCTAGGCGCCCAGATTTCCAGTTTGCCGTCCTTGTATTCGGCCGTGCAGTTCTGCGGCTCGATCGTGGCGTGCGACACGAACGGATAGCTGTAGTTCGCCTTTATGACTTTGGCGGCCTTGGCCAATGCAGCGTCGGCGTCGCCATCCTTGCGGAAGGTCTTGCCCGGACCGGGGCCGACCCTGGCGGCGGTCTCGGCCCACAGCGCGCTGGATTGTCCGGCGGTTACGCCTTCGTCCCACTCGACCACCAGCTTGTCGCGCGCCTTCTTGGCGCGCCACCAGCTATCGGCGACGATGGCCACGCCGTCGGCTAGGCCGTTGAATTCGCCGTTGCCCTTGACGACGAAGGCCTTCTTCACGCCGGGGCTGGCCAGCACGTCATCGAGCTTGGCCGATTTTACTTTGCCGCCATGCACCGGGCATTTGACGAACACCGCGTAGAGCATCCCCGGCCGTTTGACATCAACGCCGAACAGCGGCTCGCCTCTGACGATCTTGGGGCTGTCAAAGCCGCGCGCCGAATGGCCGATGATTTTGAAGTCTTTCGGGTTCTTCAGCGTGACCTTGTTTACGTCCGGCGCCGGAATAGCGGCCGCCTTGGCCGCCAGCGCGCCGTAGCCCAGCTTGCGGCCGGTAGGCGTGTGAGTGACCGTGCTCATCGCCGCGACGCATTCGGATGCAGGGACTTTCCATGTCGATGCAGCCGCCTCGATCAGCATCTGTTTGCCGGCCGCGCCGACGCGGCGCAGCGGATCGTAATTCATCCGCGAGGAGTTCGAGCCGCCGGCGGACTGAAAGCCGAATTCCTCCGGATTGAGGATCGCCTGCTGGATCGAGACTTTCGACCAATCGGCCTCCAGTTCCTCGGCGATGATCATCGGCAGCATGGTCGCGACGCCCTGGCCGCATTCGGGGTTCTTGCTCTGGATTGTGATCACGCCATCGGGCGCGATGCGCACGTAAGCGTTTAATTCGCCGGGCGCAGCAGAAGCGGCCAGCGCGCCTTTCGCGGTCAGCCCCCAGCTCAGGAACAAGCCGCCGGCGGCGGCGCCGGTCTTCAGCAGCAGGCGCCGGCTCGGCGCGAAGCGTGCGTCATCGGCCATGGCTCAGCCTCCCTTCGCTGGGTTTGTCGCCGAGGCCATCACGACGTGCGGCGTCGGTGCGGCGGTCAACGCCGGAGTCTGGCCGGCAGCCTGATGGATGGCCGCACGAATACGGTTGTAGGTGGCGCAGCGGCAGAGATTGCCGGCCATTGCCCGGTCGATGTCGGTGTCGGTGGGCTTGGGCGTTTTGGCGAGCAGGGACGCCGCCGACATGATCTGCCCGGCCTGGCAGTAGCCGCACTGGATCACGTCGTGATCAATCCAGGCCTTTTGCAGGTTCGCGCCGATGGGCGTGACCCCGACGCCTTCGATTGTGGTCACCGCCCTTGTCCCGACCGCGGATATCTGAGTCTGGCAGGATCGAACCGCCACACCGTCCAGATGCACCGTGCAGGCGCCGCACAACCCGGCCCCGCAGCCGAACTTGGCGCCGACGAGTCCGACCGTATCGCGCAACACCCATAACAGCGGCGTGTGGGCCTCGGCGTCCACCGTCCGGCTTTTGCCGTTGATTTTAACGACGTAAGTCATAAGCGGCCTCGAAAATTGGCTGTCCGGCGAATACAGCATCTAAAACGGCGCCCGTCCATCATGCACGCGATCACGACCGGTTTAGAGCCTGGAGGTCGCCATCCCCATTGCGGTATTAATCCTGCACCGCAAGGCAGCGCGGGATGCGGCGCGGCTTAGTTGCAGCGCACAACGGCTGTTGGGTGACTAGACTAGGGCTGCGAATGGAGCGCGATCGACCAGAGGAAACTGGTGCGCAGGCGGTCAGGCGCGAGGGCCGGGTCGCGGGCGAAATCCGCCGCGCCGCGCGTTACGGGCAGAAAGCTTGATGCGGGATAGCTGGCGCGCCGATGACAAGCCATACAATTGCTCGCTGTCCCGCCGCCCTTGCCGCCGTCGGGGAAGCGGCCTTCCAGCCAGGGGTTGAAGGCGATGTGCGCACTACCGTCCTCGGCCACAGGCGTCTGTGCGTCGAAGGCGGCCTGCATCAGATAATTGTTCCACGGCGTGCGCAGACCGGGCGGGCGATCCGCCGCGAATGGCCCGACATCAGGCCGATCGTGCCACCAGAACGCCGCCCACACCCAATCGTCGATTTCTCGGGTCATGAGGTTGAGGCCGACGAGCGCAAGTTCATCGCCTTGCTCCAGCGGCCTGCCTAGCGCCAGCAGCACCGCTCGTTTGCCTTCAGGATCGCGCATGATCGCCTCGGCCATCGGCGCGTCCACCGCCACATGGTGGAAGGCGTCGATCCCGATCCGCTTGACGTGCGGAAAACT
>DASZPV010000022.1:0-4980 GCA_035549875.1 Caulobacterales bacterium | reverse complement strand
GAGGCGGTAACTGTTGCCAACAATATTAAAAACGACTCGTTCCGCGTTAATGACGCTCGCCCGAGCGTACTCCGCACGAATATCAGCCATCTTTGTCCAGCGCGCAGCTTCGCATTCTGCGGCCCATGCCTCCAAGGCGCTTTTCAGCGCCTCATAGTCGGCTGAGCTTTCTCGCGACTTGGCAAATGCGAGCAGGGTACTGCGGTTGAACAGTCTCACTGTAGCGGAACATGTAGCACGGTCCCGATTTGGGAGCAAGCCCCTAAGCCGGCTGCAACGCGCTCTGCTCGTTATGCCGCTGCTTCACGAAGATCGCGGGCGCCATGGCGCCGCCGATGGCGATGGAGAGTTGCGGGAAAACGGCGGCGAGGCGTTCGTCGAACATGCCGCCCTTGGCCCAATCGGGTACAAGCGGCTGGACGTTGATGCGCACTTTGCCCTTGGCGGGCTTCGGCCGCGCGGCGAGGGCTTGCAGGAATGGATAATTCGCCCCGCCGCCGGCGAGCACGATGGCTATCTCGTGGTGGCCCGCCTCCAGCGCGGCGCCTGAAATCTCGTCGAGCGCGGCGAGATAGGCCGCGTCGATATCTTTCATGGCCTTTTTGAAATCCGGCCGGCCCATCATTTCCTTGAGCTTGACCTTGATGGTCTTGCCGCCTTCGTCGAGCGTGCAGAAGCCGTCGGTAACGATGGCTTCCTTCAGCGTGCGGATTTGCGGCACCAGCGCGCGCCAGAACAGGCCGCGCGCTTTTTCGCCGCGT
Source organism: Caulobacterales bacterium (assembly GCA_035549875.1). Taxonomy (GTDB): domain Bacteria; phylum Pseudomonadota; class Alphaproteobacteria; order Caulobacterales; family Aquidulcibacteraceae; genus JAKFWI01. Next base: position 4,219 of record DASZPV010000022.1, on the reverse strand, counting down.
ACATGGCGGGCCTTTTTCATGATCAGGTTCATCAGCACGCGGTCAAACGTGTCGCCCGCGATGTCCAGCGTGCGCTGCACGCCGATCATTTCCTCGACGCCGCCGCTTTGCGTCACGCTGTAGCCGCCGATATCGGTCGTGCCCGCGCCCATGTCGATCACCGCCGCATGCGCGCCGGCGCCGTCATGGCCGACCAGCCGGCAGGCCGCGGCTGCGGTTGCTTCAAACACCACGCCCTCGATGCGGCTGGCGACTTCGACCGTTTGCGCCTGGCGCAACGCCGCGCGCGCGACATCATACGAGAGGCCCTCATTGGCGCCGAAATCCTCGCGGATCAGATCGGCGACGATCATGCCCTCGTCGAACAGGCGCGAGATCAGTTTGTGCCGCGCGCTGGAATCCGAAGAGGTCCAGCCCGGATAGGAATAGCGCAGGCGCGGTTTCGGCTGATCGGCGAGCACCGGATCGAGGCCCTGGGCCCGGTCGATGCGCCGGATCAGGAACGCCAGGAACAGCACGAGCAGATCGCGCTGGCGAAACACGCCCGCCGGATCGACGCGCGGCGATACCAAGAGGCCGATCGAATGTTCGAGATCCTTCGAGGAGAGCAGCGTCTTGAACGAAGACAAAGCCTGACGGTTGGCGCGCGCGTCCACCGCCTGCGCGCGCCGCCAGCCGGTTTCGCCGAAAAAGAGACGCCCGTGATCCAGGAATAATACGGATTTCAGCGTCAGCGGATTGTCGCTGTCGCCTTCGCCCAGCCGTAGCGGGCGCACGTGTTCGGGGCGGAATGCTTCGTTCGGCGCGCGCCATGCGGCGGCGGCCTTGGAGGCGGCGGTTCCGAAATCCACGCAGACGGTCCAGGCCATTACCATTCGCCCCGCGTCGAAACGCCGATTTCCGTGAGATCACGGCTTTTCGGCGCCTTGTTGATGATGATGCCGGCGGGACGCGCATGGCCGCCAATATTGAGTTGCCGCTGTGCGCTTTTGATCGCCGAAGTCGGCGTCTTGCCATGCTGCACGACGAGCACGACCGAATCGGCGCCGCCGACGATCATCCGTGCATCGACCGAGGTCAGCGCAGCGGGGCAATCGAGGATCACGCAATCATGAACCCGGCGCAGCGAACGGATCAGTTCGAAAAAGCCGCGTTTGGAAAACAGGTCGCGGAACACGCCGCCTTCATTGCCGGCCGGCAGCACTTTAACGTGGCTGTCGGGATCGAGCTGGAACAGTTTCTGTACGTCCGGCGCGCCGATCGCTTCCCACACGCCGTGGCGCGGCGACAGGCCGAGCGAGCGGGTCAGCGTGCGCTTGCGCAGGTCGCAATCGACCAGCACGACCGATTTGCCCTGGGCGGCCATCGTGCGCGCCAGGCACAGCGAGACGGTGGTGGCGCCTTCGTCGCGGAAGGGGGAGGTGACGGCGATGATCGCGCGTTTGCCGTTGGCGGTCTTGCCGGCGAAGTTCAGCGCGTGGCGGAACACGGCGGCGAACTGGCTTTCGGGTCGTTCCAGCACATAGCCGTGCGGCGTGCGCTGATCTGGTGAAACTTCGCGGAGCATGTGGGGCGAAAGGCGCTGGACCACGCCGAGGGCGGGCAGGCCGACGCGCCTGGTGGTTTCGGCCGGGGTGCGGATGGCGCGCTGGTTGGCGATCTTGTTCCAGCCCAGCCAGCCGCCAACGGCGAGAAAGCCGGCGATAACCACGCCGATGGCGAAATGCGGCGGCAACAGGATGATCAGCCCCGCCATGGCCATCACGCCGACCGTGATCGCCATGGCCCGGCGGCGGCCGGCAGAGGGGTCGTCAAAGCCCGAAAGCGGCGCGCTCGAACGCATAAACGCCATTAACAATGCCTCCGCGCCGGGTTAACGGCGCTTGTCCCGTGGCTGGAGCAAAATGCGGGCCGCGCCGTCTCTCGCGGCGAAGTGAGCGGCCGGCGCTTGCCGTTCGGCGTGCGGCGGGTGAAGCTTGGGTAACCTTAACCGGCGGAGGGCAGGCGCATGGCGCTGCGTGGCTTTGCGGTTCGTGCGGGCGCTGGCGCGCTGGCGCTGGGGCTGCTGGCCAGTCCGGCCGGCGCGCAGCGGCGCGACGTGGTGGATCTGGAACTGGTCCTGGCGGTCGATATTTCCCGCTCGATGGATGAAGACGAGCAGCGCACCCAGCGCCAGGGCTATGTCGAGGCGTTTCGGCACCCGGCGCTGATCAATGCGATCCGCGCCGGCACGGGCGGGCGCATCGCGGTGACCTACGTCGAATGGGCCGAGCAGGCCCAGCAGACCATACCGTGGACGATCATCTCCAACGCCGCCGAGGCCGCCGCCTTCGCCGCCAAGCTGGAGGAAGCCCCGCTTTATACCGAGCGGCGCACGTCGATCTCCACCGCGATCGATTATTCGGTTGAGCTGCTGGAGGGCAATCTGATTAACGCCACGCGCCGCGTGATCGATATTTCGGGCGACGGGCCGAACAATTACGGCCGCGGGATCATCGAAGCGCGCGATGCGGCGGTGGCCAAGAAGATCACGATCAACGGCATTCCGCTTTTAATGAATCAGCCCTCGCAATATTCCGACTTCCCCGAGCTTGATAAATATTACCGCGATTGCGTGATCGGCGGGCAGGGCGCGTTCGTGATGCCGGTAAAGACGATGCCGGCGTTCGCGGCCACGATCCGCGCCAAGCTGGTCTCGGAAGTGGCCGGGATCGCGCCGCGCGAGGGGCCGGGCGAGCCGCGCTTCCAGCTTGCCCAAGCGGTCCAGCGCCCCGCGCCGCAGAAAACCGATTGCATGGCCGGCGAACGCCGCGGCTTCGGCGGCTATGGCTACGGCTACCCGCCGCCGGTGCAGATCGCGCCGCAGGTAACGCCGTAAGCCCAGCGCCGATAGCCACGGGCTTCTCGCTCCGTGTGCGGACGATCCGGGTTTTTTGCGCGCTTCATGACGTGTTGAGCGCAAGGTCGATTTCTCTTTGCGCATCGTCCAGCGCGCTTTGTACGCAGGTCGCGCGCGGGCGGTAGGGGCGGAATGCAGATTCCACCGCGGCGCGCTGCGTGGCGAGCAGACGGCGCAGGCGCGCCAGCGCGGGCTGGGGATTTTCCAGCAGGCGGCGGAGCGCTTCGAGCCGGCGGGCCAGCGGCAGGGCGTTGAAGTTGATCGCGCCGCCGCGCTGGTCGGCGCATGGCTCTTTGCTACGCTTTGTACGCAAAACGCCATGCGGCATCACGCAAAACCGCACGCGCCATTTTTCGGACTCGGGATCGATATCTTCCTGCGCACGGTCCGCGAACGCGATCAGCACGCGCCCCGGCGGCGCTTTCGCCGGCGCGTCATTCGGCGTCGGCATGCTCAACGCTTTCAGCAGTAGCAACCGCCGCGCCAGCGCCTCGACCGGCCCAAGCCATGCCAAAATATCGCGCCGGTTCTGCCGCACGAGGATCAATTGCATCGCGATATCAAACGGCGCGCCAAACAGCGACACGATCGCGGCGTAAAGATCGCCCATCGCCTGCCACGCATCCTGAAGAGAAAACGGCTCACGGTTCATGGGGAGGAGTTTAAGGGCGCGCGGATGTGGGTCGGATAAGTTTTATGTTTTGCTTGAGCCGCAAGCGCGCAGCGCGGGATAACGCATCCCTTCTCCCCTTCTTGTGGGAGAGCGAAGCCGAGTGCGGGCGCCAGCTTCGCCGGCGCCGCACGAACAAAAAGCGCAACACGAAAGGCTAGGACAGCCTTACGCCTTCGAGTGACGAAGCTTCAGATACACAATCGCGCCGAACAGCAGGAATCCGACCGCGTTCCACACGATGATGCTGGGCGCGCTTTTCAACCAGCCATAGGTTCCCCATAACACCGTGCCCAACATCGCCATCAGGAACATGGCCAGCGACACGTCCTGCGCGCTCTTTGTCCGGATAATTTTGATCAGTTGCGGCGCGGACGCCAACGTGGACACTACGCCGGCGCCAAGGCCGAGCAGCTCGACAGAATCGACAACCAAAGCTCTCGCCCTCCAGCCAATCCACGCGCAGCCCGCCCGACACTACGCGCTTTAGCGCAACGGTCGGATACTGCTAGGACAAAATTCCTCAACATCGCACGCCTACCCTCGCATTTCCCCGACTCCCCCTATATCCAATCCTGAGCACCACGCTTCAGGAACGCCCATGACCGCACGTCACGCGGAAATCGTCATTATCGGCTCCGGCCCCGCCG
>DASZPV010000021.1:0-1525 GCA_035549875.1 Caulobacterales bacterium | reverse complement strand
GCGCCTGAATAACATCACGACCTATGCTTTTCTGCATGACGCCGCGGCATCCGAAGCTGCGTTCGAGGCGCTGCCCGCTGCGACGACGCCGCTTCAGACTCTGCAGCGCGACGGCACGCATGCCTTCGCGCGCGTGCTTCTTGGCGAACCCGATCTGATCATCGAAAAGCGCAAGAGTTTCAATGACTTTTTGGCCAAGCTGGGAGGCCAGGGGCCGGTGATCATGCGCCGCCAGTTCTGGCCGATCGCCGCCTATGCGCTGGCGATGAAAGGCGATTTCAAAGGCGCCCATGCGCTCGTGGACCGGACGCCGGTGGACTGCGACACGTGCCTGCGCGCGCGCGGCGGCATCGATACGCTCGAGAAGAACTGGAGCGGCGCGGAATACTGGTATGCGCGCGCCGCGCGCCATGCGCCGTCGCCGCCTTTCGCCTGGAGCGACTGGGGCCGGATGCTGGTGGCGAAGGGAGACGCCGACGCCGCCATCGCAAAGCTCGAAATCGCGCATGCGAATGGACCCCGCTACGCCGATCCGCTGGTGTGGTGGGGCGAGGCGCTGATGCTCAAGCATCGATCCGACCTGGCGATTTCTAAATTCGAGGAGGCCAACGCCATCGCGCCGAACTGGCCGCTGCTGCACCGCAAATGGGGCGAGGCGCTGTCGTTCCTCGGCCGCAAGGATGAAGCGGCGGAGCAATTCGCCATGGCAAGGTCGCTCGATGGCTGACGAAGATGGCGTCGTATCGTCGGGCGCGACCGCGCGGGCCAGCGGCCAGGCCGATCCCGACGAGTCCATCGATGCGGCCTATTACATCGCCATGAGCGAAGGGGACGGCGCCGCCGCCCTTCGCACAGCCGCGAAGGATTGGGCCCGCGCCGATTTCTGGTTCGCGCACGCAGTCGCCCGCGCGCCATCGATTCCGTATGCCTACGCCCAATGGGGCCGGATGCTGATGGCGAAGGGCGATCTCGACGGCGCCATCGCCAAGTTCGCAAGCGCGCATCGTAAAGGCCCGCACTTCGCCGATCCGCTGGAGATGTGGGGCGAGGCGCTGATCGCCAGGAACCGCTCCGACCTCGCGGTGGAGAAGTTCGAGGAAGCCGCGAAATACGCGCCGAACTGGAAGCGCCTGCGCCAGAAATGGGGCGAGGCGCTCAGCTATGCCGGCCGCAAGGACAAAGCGAGACGGCAATTGGCGCTGGCGCGCACTCTACAATGACTAAATACTGACACCGCGCAGGGGGACACAATGGCGGAATCCGAAAACAAGAAGCTTGGCCCGATCCTCGCCACCGTCATTGTCGCCAATGCGATGATCGGCTCGGGCATCTACATGCTGCCGGCCGGTCTGGGCGCGGTGGGGTCGATCTCGATACTGGCCTGGATCGCGGCGGCGTGCGGCGCGGCGCTGCTTGGCGGCGCGATGTCGGTTCTCGCGATCGTCCGCCCGCAAACGCGCGGCCTCTTCTCCTATGTCCGCGAAGCGTTCGGACCGTGCGCGGGCTTCGTGTCGGGCGTGGTCTA
>DASZPV010000020.1:0-2418 GCA_035549875.1 Caulobacterales bacterium | reverse complement strand
CGCTTTCGCCACGGCCGCGCGCACAGCCGCATGCGCCAGCGGCGGCGCGTCCGGCCGCTTCGAGCCGCGCTCCATGTAGAGAAAGTTGTAGCGCAATACCGCAACACCGCGCGCCACGAGCCCATCGGCAATCGCCGCCATGGATTTGTGCGCCATGTTTGTCCCCGCGCCATGCGCGAATACGTAAGTCGCGCGCGCATCCTTCGGCGCGTGCCACAAGCCGGAGATCGTTTCGCCGCTTGCGAGCGCGATCGGCTCGGCGCTCACCCAGCCCGCCGCCAAGTGCTGCCCTGCGGGCTGTCCATGACGATCACCCCTTTGGAATCCAATTCGGCGCGGATGCGATCAGCTTCGGCGAAATTCTTCGCGGCCCGCGCGGAGATGCGCGCGGCGACCAGCGCATCGACATCTGCGTCGGAAATGTCGCCCTCGCCACGCTGCTTGAACCAGGCGGCGGGATCGGCCTGAAGCACGCCAAGTAGAGCGCCGGCGGCCAGCAGATCGCCTTTCAGGCGCGCCTTTTCAGCTTTGCTCTCGGCTTTGTTCAACGCACTGGCCAAGGCGAACAATTCGGCCATCGCTTTGGGCGTGTTGAGATCATCGCAGACGGCGTCGACCACCGCTTCGGGCGGATGGGCCGGCGGCGCGAAGACATTCTGCACGCGCTCCAGCGCGCCGTAGAGGCGGTCGAGACTGGCCTTCGCCTGCGCGAGCAGTTCATCACTCCAGTTCGGCGGCGTGCGGTAGTGCGCGCTCAGCAACGCATAGCGAACGACTTCGCCCGGCCATTGCTCCAGCAATTCGCGCAGCGTCACGATATTGCCGAGGCTCTTGCTCATTTTCTCGGCGTTCATCGTCAGCATGCCGTTGTGCAGCCAGACGCGCGCGAGCGGGTGGCCGCAAGCGGTTTCCGATTGGGCGATCTCGTTTTCGTGGTGCGGGAAGATCAGGTCCTGCCCGCCGCCGTGAATGTCGATCGTGTCGCCGAGTTTTTTGGCGATCATCGCCGAGCACTCGATATGCCAGCCGGGCCGGCCCGGTCCGAACGGGCTCTCCCAGAACGGCTCGCCCTCCTTGGCCGCCTTCCAGAGCGCGAAATCGGCCGGATCGCGCTTGTCCGCCTCGCCCTCCACGCGCGCGCCGGCGAGTTGGTCGTCCAGGTCGCGTCCCGAGAGGCGCCCGTAATCGGGGTCGGCCTCCACCGAAAACCAGACGCCGTGCGTCCCGTGATAGGCCGCTCCCTTTTCGATCAGCCGGGAAATCATGGCGATCATCGCGTCGATATGGCTAGTCGCGGTCGGCTCGATCGTCGGCGTCAGCACGCCGAGCGCGCTCATCTGATCGCGGTAGGCCTGCGTATAGCGGCTGGTGACCGCCTCGATCGGCTCGCCCGCATCGGCGGCGGCGGCGATGATCTTGTCGTCGATATCGGTGAAGTTACGGGCGTAAACGACGTGATCGGGGCCGTAGAGGTGGCGGAGGAGCCGGAACAGCACATCGAACGCCACCGGGCCGACGGCGTTGCCGACATGGGCGTAATTATAGACCGTCGGCCCGCAGACATACATCGTCACCCGGCCCGGATCGGCCGGTGCGAACGCGGCTTTTCGCCTGGTCAACGTATTGAAAAGATGGAGTTCAGGCATTGCGAAAAAGGGGTAACAAGGTCGGCGCGCCGTGATAAACGTCATTACGCGCCGAAAGGAAAGGTGGCGGAGGACCGCCGCCGGACTATCTAAGGATCACTAAGGATTTTGGCGCACTAAGGGTTACCCAGCGGGCGGGCGTTAAGACCGGTGCTATTCCGGCTCGACTCCCCGCCCCCTCCGAAGGAAACGGAAGCAGCATGAATTCTCTGACCGCGCCGCGCGCGACCAAGCTCGTGGCGCCGAAAAAGCCTTCGCGTGAGGAGGCCATGGAAGCCGTGCGCACGCTTCTGGCCTGGGCGGGGGACGATCCCCGCCGCGAAGGCCTGCTCGATACGCCGCGCCGCGTGGTCGAAGCCTACGACGAATGGTTCGGCGGCTACGGCAAGGACCCGGTCGAAGAGCTTTCGCGCACGTTCGAGGACGTGGCCGGCTATGACGACATGGTGATGCTGAAGCGCATCAATGTCGAAAGCCATTGCGAGCACCACATGGCGCCGTTCCTCGGCAACGCCTGCGTGGCCTATATGCCGACCGACCGCGTCGTCGGCATTTCGAAAATCGCCCGCGTCGTGGAGATTTTCGCCAAGCGCCTGCAGACCCAGGAAACCATGACCGCGCAGATCTGCGATGCGATCCAGGCCGCGCTTCGCCCGGCGGGCGTGGCGGTGCTGATCGACGCCAAGCACGAATGCATGACCACGCGCGGCGTGCATCACCATGACGTGTCCACCGTCACCACACAGTTCTGCGGCGTATTCAAATCCGACGC
>DASZPV010000019.1:0-32735 GCA_035549875.1 Caulobacterales bacterium | reverse complement strand
CAAGTGCTTGACGGTGGTGGAGCCAAGCGGGATCGAACCGCTGACCTCCTGCATGCCATGCAGGCGCTCTCCCAGCTGAGCTATGGCCCCTTCGCCTTGCGGCGGGTTTGGGAAGCGCGGAACCTAGGCCCCGCGCCTGATCCTTTCAAGCGAGACTATCGGCCCTCGCCTTCGTCCTCATCCTCGGAGGCGATATCGCCGAGTTCGTCCTCCGGAAACTCCTCCTCGTCCTCCAGGAGCGGAACGTCGTCATCGGCGGCGTCGTCCTCGAGTTCGGCCTCTTCCTCAGAGAAGCCCGGCGGCAGAGCGTCAGGGGAAGCCTCTGCCTCCTCGCCGTCTTCCAGCGTTGTGACGTCTTCGGCGCTTTCCGCGTCGATCTCGGCCGTCTCCTCGGCTTCCTCTTCCTCGTCTTCCGCGGCGACGGCTTCGGCTTCTTCGGCCTCTTCCTCTTCGTCCTCGTATCCGGGCTGGTAGCTCGAGACGCGGGCGCGCCCACGGCGGACCTTCACCCCTTCCTCGGACGGATCGAAGGTGGTCGAGCACTTCGGGCAGACCGCCGGCCTGCGCCGCAGATCGTAAAACTTCGCGCCGCAATTCGGGCAGACTTGTTTCTCGCCCAGTTCCGCCTTGGCCAAATGCGTCTCCCTGCGGTCGAATCGGCGCTTTCGCGGGGCGCTCGCTTGCCACGGGCGGGAGGCGCTGTCAAAAGCTTTGTCGGCCGATTTCAGGTCCCTTCAGATAGAGGCTCGATCATGCGACTCAAGGCCCGCGCCGGCGGACCGCTGCGCGGCCGCGTTCGTCCGCCCGGCGACAAGTCCATCTCGCACCGTGCGCTGATCCTCGGCGCGCTGGCGGAGGGTACCAGCGCGATCGAGGGCCTGCTCGAGGCCGACGACGTGCTGCGCACGGCCGATGCGGTGCGCGCCTTCGGGGCGACGGCCGAGCAATTGGGCGACGGACGCTGGCGCGTCACCGGCGCTGGCGGCTTTCGCCAACCGGCAGGACTGATCGATTGCGGCAATTCCGGCACGGGCGCGCGCCTCTTGATCGGCGCAGCATCGGGCTACCCGATCAGCGCGCGCTTCGATGGCGACGGCTCGCTCCGCAAACGGCCCATGAATCGCATCATCACGCCGCTGTCGCAGATGGGCGCGCGCTTCGACGCCAGCGAGGGAAAGCTGCCCCTCACCGTGCATGGCGGACATCTGAAAGGGATCACGTATCGCTCGCCGGTCGCCTCGGCGCAGATCAAGTCGGCGGTGCTGCTGGCCGGCCTCCAGGCTGAGGGCGAGACCGTGCTGATCGAGCCGGAGCGCTCGCGCGATCACACCGAGCGTATGCTGGCGGCGTTCGGCGCCGACATCGACATCGTGACGATCGACGGCGTCGCGCATCCGCGCGTGCGCGCAAGCCGGCTCCGCGCGTCGCCGGTGGCCGTACCGGCCGATCCTTCGTCCGCGGCGTTTCCGACGGTCGCCGCTCTGATCGTCGGCGGCTCGGAGGCGCGGGTTGAAGGCGTGCTGATGAATCCGCTGCGGATCGGCCTTATCGACACGCTGCGTGAAATGGGCGCCGCCATCGAGCTAGCGAATGCGCGTGAACTCAATGGCGAACCAATCGCCGATCTTATCGTGCGCGCCTCGCCGCTACGCGGAGCCGCACCGCCAATCGAACGCGCGCCGAGCATGATTGATGAGTATCCGATCCTCGCCGTCGCCGCCGCCTTCGCTGAGGGCGAGACGCGGTTGACGGGCGCAGCCGAGCTGCGCGTGAAGGAAAGCGACCGCATCGCCTTGATGGTGGAGGGCCTGCGCGCCTGCGGCGTCGACGCCGACGAACTCCCCGACGGGCTCATCGTGCGCGGCGCGGGCGCACAGGGCGTCAAGGGCGGCGCGACCACCCGCACCGCCGGAGACCATCGCATCGCCATGTCGTTCCTGGTGCTGGGGCTCGCGGCGAAAGCGCCCGTCATCGTCGACGAGGCCGAGATGATCGCCACCAGCTTCCCGAATTTCGCACCGCTGATGCAGAGCTTGGGCGCCGGTATCGGCGAGGTTTAGTCGGCGCGTTCCCTGCGATTGAGCATCGTTGTTACGGCGAGATCGCCCGTGACATTGCCCAGCGTGCGGAAAATGTCCGGCAGCACTTCGACCGCCAGCAACACGCCCAAGAGATCGAGCGGCACGCCCATGGCGAGGCAGATCGGCGCGATGCTGGTGATGAACGACACCTGCCCCGGCAAACCGACCGCGGCGATGCTGGCGGCGAAGGAAACGACGACGCCCGCCAGATATTGTTGCGGCCCAAGCGTGATGCCGAAAATGTGCGCGCAGAATAGCACGACGACGAGGTTGGTGACCGGGCTGGTGAAGCGGAAGATCGCCACCGCGAGCGGCAAGATGAGATCCGTGACGCGCTCGGCGACGCCCATGCGACGCGATGCTTCGAGCATCGCCGGCGTCGAGGCGAGCGAGGATTGCGTGCTGAAGGCGATAGCCCATACCGGCGTCGCCGCCGCGGTGAAGCGCGGGATGCTCACGCGCCCGAACGTGACGGCGAGGACGAACGCGATCAGCGTGATGCCGAAGGTTACGATCACGGCGATGGCGATGTAGTGCGCCAGCGTTCCCGCTGCGGCGAGCCCGGCGCGGGCGCCCACGCCGAGCGCCAGCGCGAACACGCCAACCGGGCCCGCCAGCAGCACCCAATGCACGACGACGATCATCGCCTCGCCGACGGCGCGAAAGAACCCGACGATCGTATCGCGCATCGGCGGCGCCAGCCGCGTCGCGGCGAACGCAAAGAAGAGCGCGAATACGGTGAGCGGAAGGATGGCGTCGGACGCCGCAGCCTGAAACGGATTGGACGGCGCAAGCGCTTGGATCCAAGCGCCGAAGTCCGGCGGCGGCGCAGTGACGACGCCGGTCTGTCCCGCCTCGCGGATCTTGGCGGCCGCGGCCGCGTCCACCGGCCACCAATGCAAAAGGGCCGACGTGAACGTGAGGCTGTAGAGGGCCGCGAACACCAAGAGGATCGAGAACAGGCCGAGCGCACGCGCCGTCAATTTTCCGGCCGACGCCGCGTCGGCGACGGAAGCCACGCCGGTCACCAGCAGCGAAAACACCAGCGGCACGACCGTCATGCGCAGCGCATTGAGCCAGAGGCCGCCGACGGCGCCCAAGCCCTCCGCCGCCTGCCGCATCCAGACCGAGCCCTCGGCTTCGATCAGCGCCCCGCCCGCAAGGCCGAACACGAGCGCCAGCAACACGTAGAAGCTCAAGGATCGAAACATGCCGTGTGCGTTCCCGAGGATGGTGAAGAAGCAGTTTACGCTTCTGCTTTTGCACGGTTCCTTAAAACATCGAAGTCATAAACACGATCAAATAGAAACCGCCTCGACTCTCGACTTCGGTGGGGCATATGCGTTTGCTTGGGTCATCCGGCGGAGCGGCGATTGCGCTGTTCGCCTGTGTCGTCTTCGCCGTTGGCCCAGCCAACGCGCAACAGAACTCGACTTGGGTTTCCCAGGCTGAAGCGCTCGCGCGCCGCATCGAAGCGCAAAGCCTCGTCGTCACCAATCGCGTGCGCCAGGATCACGAACGCGAAGCATTCCGCGCGCAAGGTCGGCAGCGCCTGCAAATGCTGTTCGATACGGCCGCCGAGGATTATGTGGCCTCGAGCGCCGATCGCGTCGCCCATTCCCGTCCGCTGCTGGAGCGCGAAGCCGCCGCACAGCATGACGCGCGTTACCAGCAAATGGCGCAGGTGCTCGTCGCCTACGCGCCCGCGCTCGACGGCGACTATGTCGCTGCGCGGCGCAATCTCGAGACGCTGCTGCTGAACGCACACGATCCCTACGTGATCGCCGCGGCGGAGCGCTTCCGCTCCTACGCGCTGACCGATCTGGGGCTCGTGGGCAATGCGCTGGAGGCGGCGCGGTCCGGCCTGGCCGGCCTGCCTGACGAACCGCTGGCCGCCACCCTGCGCTCGGGCCTGCAGGACGCGCTCGCCTACGTCTCCATGCGCATCGGCGATTTCGAGTCCGGCTTCGAGCACATGCAGCGCAGCGTCGAGATGGACGCCGAGGCGGGCAAGCCGATCGATGGGCTGACCGTCGTCTACAACATCGCCAGCATGCTGGCTGACAATCAGCAGACCGACATGGCGCTGCGCATCGCCGCGATCGAAGACGAATTGTCGACCCGCTCGGACGATCCCGATGCGCGGTTCTACGCGCGGCTGCTGTGCGCAAAGGTGCGCTTGGCCGCATCCGATTATGCGGGCTCCGCGCGTTGCGCCGACGAAGGCCGCGCCATGCCCGGCGCGCCGCCCGAATACGTCACCCGCATGCTGGTGATCCGCGCCCGCGCACTGGCGCGCCTGGGCGAAGGCCATGCCGCTCGCCGCGCCATCGACGAATTGAAACAGATCGCCGCTTCGCGCGGCGACCCCGCCCTGCAGGATCGCATCCGCTCGATCGAACCGGAAGTACTGCAGGCCGAGGGACGCATTCGCGAGGCCTATGCGGCGCTGATCAGCTTTCATGAGGAATCCGAGCGCAACGTGCTGCGGCGCTTCAACGCCGGCGTAAAAGAATTGCGCGCGACGATGGAGAACGAAATCACCCGCGCCGACGAGCGGGCGCAGCAACAGGCCATCCGCTCCGAGCTGCAGCAGCGGGCGATGCAAGGCATGGCGCTTGCGGTGATCCTTGCGGTAGCCTGCCTGATCGCCGCAATCGCCATCGCCGTGCTGATCTATCGCAGCCGCCGCGCCATGCTGGTGGCCGTGGGGCGCGCCGAGGAAATCCTCGCCCGCCGCGGGGCCAAGGTGGACGCCGTCGCCGACGCCATGCCGACCAAGCGCCTGCGCAACATTCTCGACGAGATCGAACGTCGCGACGACGAGCTGAAGCAAGCTTTCGAGGCGCTGGACGCCGCCCGTCTGGCAGCGGAAAGCGCCAACATCGCCAAGTCGCAATTCCTCGCGACGATGAGCCACGAACTCAGGACGCCGCTCAACGCCATCATCGGCTACAGCGAACTTGTGATGGAAGAAGCCGAAGACGCCGGCGTCGGCCATCTGAACACCGACCTCACGCGCATCCGCGGCGCGGGCCAACGTTTGCTGTTGCTGATCAATGATCTGCTCGACCTCGCCAAGATCGAAGCCGGGCGCATGGTCGCCGAGCCGCAGCCGTTCGAAGTCGGCGCCGTCGTCGACGACATGATGAAGATCACCGCGCCGATGGCGGAAGCCAACGGCAACCGGCTCGTGCTCGATCAGCCCAAGCCGCTTGGCGAGGCGCGCACCGACGATCTGAAGCTCAGCCAGTGCCTGCTCAATCTCCTGTCGAACGCCAGCAAGTTCACCAAGAACGGCCAGATTTCGCTCCGCGCCCGGCGTGAAGCCGTCGACGGCGCCGACTGGCTGGTGTTCGAAGTGGCCGACACCGGCATCGGCATCGCCAAGGAAGCGCAGGAGCGCTTGTTCAAGCCGTTCGTGCAGGCCGACGCGTCCACCACGCGCGCCTTCGGCGGCACCGGCCTTGGCCTCGCCATCACCCGCCGGCTGGCGCAGCTCCTGGGCGGCGACGTAACGCTCGACAGCGAAGTCGGCCGCGGCTCGACTTTCACCGTCCGCGTGCCGGCGATCCTCCCCGGCGATGCGACCGCGCCGGCCAATGACGATGATCCGGTGCTGGTCGTGGCGGCTTGAGCCGTCTAAACCGCGCCGGATGATCATCGCGATCGATGGACCGACAGCTTCGGGCAAAGGGACGGTGGCGGAAGGCGTCGCGCGTCGTCTCAAGCTCAAGCGGCTGGATACCGGCGCGATCTACCGCGCCGTCGCGCTGGCGGTGATCGACGCCGGCGGCGATCCCAGCGATCCCGCCACTGCCGAACGCGCGGCGAAAGCGCTCGACCTCGCCAAGATCGACTATGACCGCATCCGCTCAGGGGCGGTCGGCACCGCGTCATCCAAGGTGGCGGCGATCCCGGCCGTACGGGCCGCCCTGCTCCAAGCGCAGCGCGACTTCGCCGCCGACCCGGCCGGCGCCGTCTTGGACGGGCGCGATATCGGCACGGTGATCTGCCCCAACGCCGACGTGAAGCTGTTCGTCACCGCCAGCCTCCCGGTGCGCACCGAGCGACGGCTCAAGGAGTTGCGGGGGCGCGGCGAGAGCACCACATTCGAAGAGCTCCAGCGCCAAATCGCGGAACGGGACGAACGGGACATGAACCGCCCGGACGCGCCGCTGCGCCAGGCGGCGGATGCGCACTTGCTCGACACCACCGCCCTTTCTATAGAGGGGTCCGTCGAAGCCGCCTGCCGCATCATCGACGCGGCAAGGCGCTAGCTCCTTTTCTTCTGCGCTTGCGGGGGAATGTTCCGGCAAAGCCGGGACGAAGGGGGCCAGCCACCGCTCTATCCCAAGAAGCGACGGCCGGAGCAAAAAGCATTGAAACGGCCGCATGGTGCGGCCGAGACCGCCGGAGCCAACCGGTCGGCCTGTACCCATTGGAGAAGCATCGAGTATGGCAGTCACCGCCCTAAACCCCTCGCGCGATGATTTCGCGGCTCTTCTGGATGAGAGCCTCGCCTCGCGCGGCATGATCGAAGGCCGCGTCGTTCCGGCCACCGTCGTGGCCGTCGAGCACGATTTCGTCGTCGTCGATATCGGCCTCAAGACCGAGGGACGCATCCCTCTCCGTGAATTCCTGCTCGATAGCGAGCACGGCCAGCCGAAGGCCGGCGACATCGTCGAGGTCTATCTCGACCGCATCGAAAACGCGCTCGGCGACGCCGTCGTCAGCCGTGAGAAGGCGCGCCGCGAAGAAGCCTGGACGCGCCTCGAAAAGAGCTTCGCCGCGCAAGAAGGCGTGCAAGGCGCCATCGTCGGCCGCGTGAAGGGCGGCTTCACCGTCGATCTCGGCGGCGCCAATGCGTTCCTGCCCGGCAGCCAGGTCGACATCCGCCCGGTGCGCGACGTCGGCCCGCTGATGAACATCGTGCAGCCGTTCGCGATCCTGAAAATGGACCGTGCGCGCGGCAACATCGTTGTCTCGCGCCGCGCCGTGCTTGAGGAAAGCCGCGCTTCCGAACGCGCCGAAATCGTCGGCCAGCTCAAGGAAGGCGAAGTCCGCGAAGGCGTCGTGAAGAACATCACGGACTACGGCGCCTTCGTCGATCTGGGCGGCATCGACGGCCTGCTGCACGTCACCGACATGAGCTGGAAACGCGTGTCGCACCCGAGCCAAGTGCTCAATGTCGGCGACACGGTGAAAGTCCAGATCGTCAAGATCAATCCGGACACCCAGCGCATCTCGCTCGGCATGAAGCAGCTGATGACCGATCCGTGGGATGGCGTCGAAGCCAAGTATCCCGTGGAAGGCAAGTTCCGCGGCCGCGTGACGAACATCACCGACTACGGCGCATTCGTTGAACTCGAGCCGGGCGTGGAAGGCCTGGTGCACGTCAGCGAGATGAGCTGGACCAAGAAGAACGTGCACCCGTCGAAAATCCTGAGCACGTCTCAGGAGGTCGATGTGGTGGTGCTCGACGTGGATGGCGACAAGCGCCGCATCTCGCTCGGGATCAAGCAGGCGCAATCCAATCCGTGGGAAGCGTTCCTCGCCGAGCACCCCGTGGGCTCGTCGGTCGAAGGCGAAGTCAAGAACATCACCGAGTTCGGTCTGTTCGTGGGTCTCACGCCGGAAATCGACGGCATGGTGCACCTCTCCGACATCGCTTGGGATGCGCAGGGCGAAGAAGCCCTCTCGCGTTACAACAAGGGCGACGTGGTGAAGGCGCGTGTCCTGGACGTGGACGTCGAGAAGGAGCGCATCTCGCTCGGCATCAAGCAAGCGACCGCCGATCCGATCGCCGGCGCCGAATTCCGCAAGGGCCAGATCCTCACGGTCGAAGTGGTGGAAGTGGCGAGCGGCGGCATCGATGTCGCCTTCGGCGAAGGCAACGCGCTCCGCAGCTTCATCCGCAAGAGCGACCTCAGCCGTGACCGCTCGGAGCAGCGCCCGGAGCGCTTCGCCGTGGGCGACCGCATCGACGCCATGGTCACCGCCTTCGACAAGGCGAGCCGTCGCGTCTCGCTGTCGATCAAGGCCATGGAATTGGCCGACGAGAAGGAGGCCATCGCCCAGTTCGGCTCGTCCGACTCGGGCGCCTCGCTTGGGGATATCCTGGGTGCGGCCTTGAAGGAAAAGAACAAGCCCTGATCGTTTTCGCCCCAAAGGCGAGCAGAAGCCCGGCGCGGACACCTCCGCGTCGGGCTTTTTTCTTGTTTGAGACGAAGCACTTATTGACGCCGCCCCTGCGGCGCGCCTTGATCAGGGCGGAACTTGAGGAGCGGTTGGAATGCTGAGGTCAGAGCTCGTCGCGCGCCTCCAGGAGGAATTCCAGCCGATGCGCGCGGCCGACGTGGAGCGGGCCATAGACATCGTGCTCGAAGAGATCGCCCAAGCCCTGTCATCAGGCGGGCGGGTCGAGCTTCGCGGTTTCGGCGCGTTCTCGGTGCGCATGCGCGAGGCGCGCACCGGGCGCAATCCCCGCACCGGCGCGGCGGTGAAGGTCTCGGCCAAGCGCGTGCCGTTTTTCAAACCCGGCAAGGAATTGCGCCTCAAAGTGAATGGCGGCGTCGAGCCGTAGGCGCGGCCACGTTTTTCCGACCCAGAACGGGCTCATTGATTCTTCCAGTTCGTCCGGAGCTTTCATGTCTGTTCTCAAAGAATTTCGCGAATTTGCGCTCAAAGGCAGCGTGGTCGATCTCGCCGTCGGCGTGATCATCGGCGCGGCGTTTGGCTCGATCGTTTCTTCGCTGGTGGACGACGTCATCATGCCGCCGATCGGCATGCTGCTCGCGGGCATCGATTTCAGCGCCCTCAAATGGGTTCTGAAGGAGGCCGTCCCCGCCGTGGGGGCGACACCGGCGCATCCGGAAGTCGCCATCAATTACGGCAAATTCCTCAACGCCGTGATCAAGTTCACGATCGTCGCGTGGGTGCTCTTCCTCATCATCCGCGGCATGAACCGGCTGCGCGACCGCGTGGAGAAGAAGCCGGAAGCAGCGCCGGCGGAAACGCCCGCCGACATCAAGCTGCTCGCCGAGATCCGCGATCTGCTGAAGGCGAAGTAGCGCCGGCTGCGCGCGCATTCTACGTAACGCCGATGGCTGAGGTGAAAATCTGTGGGCTGAAGGATGCCGCGAGCCTCGACGCGGCGCTGGCTGGCGGGGCGCGCTATGTCGGCTTCGTCCTTCACGCCAAGAGCCCCCGTCTGATCAAGCTTGAGGCCGCGCAGCCGCTGTTTGAGCGCGCGCGCGGCCGCGCCGAGACGGTGGCGGTGGTGTCCGACGCGCCGTTCGATCGGCTGCGGCTGGTGTGCGACGCGCTGAAGCCGGACTGGATCCAGGCCCATGGAAGCGAGAACCCTGCCCAGCTTGCCGAATTCCGTCCGCTGGCCCGTAAGGGCGTCATCAAGGCGCTGGGTGTCTCCCGAAGCGAGGATTTGGCGGCAGTCGCGGCGTTCTCCCCCGTCGCCGACATGCTCCTGTTCGACGCCAAGCCCCCGACCGGGGCGGAGCGGGCCGGCGGGCACGGGGTTGCCTTCGATTGGAACATCTTGAAAGGGCGGGTTTTTCCCAAGCCCTGGTTCCTTTCCGGGGGGCTCAACCCCGAAAACGTGGCCGGGGCGATCGTTCTCTCCGGCGCCGACCGTGTGGATGTCTCCTCTGGCGTCGAAAGCGCCCCGGGGATAAAGGACCCGACGCGGATCGCCGCTTTCCTGGCCGCCGCCAAGGCGGCCCAATCATAAGATTTCCAGCCCCCTGGCCGGCCCAAAACTGAGCTTCTGATGGACGCGCGACGCAACTGGCAGGACCTCCCCGACGCCCAAGGCCGCTTTGGGCGCTATGGCGGGCGGTTCGTGGCCGAAACCCTCATGCCGCTGATCCTCGAACTGGAGCGTGCGTACCGCGAAGCCCAGGCCGATCCGGCGTTCCACGCCAAGATGCACGAGTTCCAGCGCGACTATATCGGCCGCCCCAGCCCGATCTATTTCGCCGAGCGCCTGAGCGAGCATCACGGCGGCGCGAAAATCTGGTTCAAGCGCGACGAGCTCAACCACACCGGCGCGCACAAGATCAACAATTGCCTCGGGCAGATTCTGCTCGCGCTCAGGATGGGCAAGACGCGCATCATCGCCGAGACCGGCGCCGGGCAGCATGGCGTCGCGACGGCGACCGTCGCCGCGCGCTTCGGCCTGCCTTGTGTCGTCTTCATGGGTGCGACGGACATCGAACGGCAGAAGCCCAACGTCTTCCGCATGCGCCTGCTCGGCGCCGAAGTCAGACCCGTGACGAGTGGCGCCGCGACGCTAAAGGACGCGATGAACGAAGCGCTGCGCGATTGGGTCACCAATGTCGACAGCACATATTATTGTATCGGCACAGTCGCCGGCCCGCATCCCTATCCGGAAATGGTCCGCGACTTTCAGAGCGTGATTGGCAAGGAAGCCAAGGCGCAAATGATGCAGCGCGAAGGCCGTTTGCCGGATGCGCTGCTCGCCGCGATCGGCGGCGGCTCTAACGCGATGGGTCTGTTTTATCCGTTTATCGAGGATAAGAGCGTCAAACTGTTCGGCGTCGAAGCCGCGGGGAAAGGCCTTAAATCCGGCCTTCACGCCGCCGCGCTGGCGGGCGGCAAGCCCGGCGTGCTGCACGGCAACCGCACCTATCTGCTGCAGAATGAAGACGGCCAGATCACCGATGCGCACTCGATCTCCGCCGGCCTCGATTATCCCGGCATCGGCCCCGAACATTCCTGGCTGCACGATACGGGGCGCGCGACCTACCTGACCGCGACCGACGACGAAGCGCTCGAAGCCTTCCAGCTCTGCACCAAACTCGAAGGCATCATCCCGGCGCTTGAACCCGCACACGCGCTCGCCCGCGTCGGCGATGTCGCGAAGGACGTGGGCAAGGGCGGCATCGTCGTAATGAATCTCTGCGGCCGCGGCGACAAGGACATCTTCGCCGTCGCCGGCCATCTGGGGATGGAGATATGAGGGCCGCTTCGTTTGCTCGAACGAGAATTCAACAGAGCAAGCAAACGCGCCTTCCTCCCCCCTCGTGGGGGAGGAATGAGGGGGGGGGGAACCACGGATCGATCAGGCGCTGCCTGAATGAAGGTGCGCCCAGTCGACCGGTCGTTCCCCCCACCCCCACCCCCCGAGGGGGAGGGGAAGCGCCTGTCCTGGGAGGGCCTCACGCCCGCCATCGCGCCATAAAGCGCCTTCCTCCCCCCTCGTGGGGGAGGAATGAGGTGGGGGGGAACCACGGATCGATCAGGCGCTGCCTGAATGAAGGTGCGCCTAGTCGACCGGTCGTTCCCCCCACCCCTACCCCCTCCCCACGAGGGGGAGGGGGACGCGCTAGCTGTTCGGAACTTTGCGCATGAGCAAACGAATAGATTCGCGTTTCGCCACGCTGCGCGCCGCCAACCGCGCCGGCCTCGTCTGCTACGTCATGGGCTTCGACCCCGACCGGGAGACCAGCTTTGAAATCCTCAGAAATCTACCCGCCGCCGGGGCCGATATTATCGAACTGGGCTTCGCCTTTTCCGACCCAATGGCCGACGGCGTTTCGATCCAAAGAGGGGCCGAGCGCGCCCTCCACGCGGGCGCCAGCTTGCGCGGCACGCTCGATCTGGTAAGGCGGTTTCGGCTTGAAGATTCGGAAACACCAGTAATCTTAATGGGTTACGATAATCCCGTCGAGCAGATGACCTATCCAGTTTTCGCCCAAGCGATGGCCGATGCGGGCGCCGACGGCGCCATAATCGTCGATCTGCCGCCCGAGGAGGACCAAGGCCTGCGCGCCGAATTCGGTCAGCGGGGCCTGTCCCTGATCCGCCTCGCCACGCCGACGACCGACGATAAACGCCTGCCGACGGTTCTCGAAGGCGTGTCCGGCTTCCTATATTATGTGTCAGTCACCGGCGTGACCGGCACGAAGAAAGTCGGCGCCGAGGCCGCGCAGGCGGCGGTGGCGCGTCTGAAGCGCTCCACCGATTTGCCGATCGCCGTCGGCTTCGGCGTGCGCGATCCGGAAGCCGCGCGCGCCATCGCGCGCACCGCCGATGCGGTCGTGGTCGGGTCGATGTTTGTGGACGACGTGCGCGCCTGCGTCGAAGCAGGCAAACCGCACGAATCCGTCGCCGCTGTTGTGGCGAGCGTGAAGAAAATGAGCCAAGCGGTGCGCAGCGCCCGCATGAACGTCGAGGCCTAAGTGTCCGAGAAGAAATCCTGGTTCTCGAACTTTACGCGTCCCGGCTTGAAAAAGCGCGAGGACAAGCAAAAGCACGCCGCGGAAAAAACCAAGAAAGACACGTCGGACAATCTCTGGATCAAATGCCCCGCCACCGGCGAGCTGATCTACCAGACCGATCTGGAAGCGGCCCAATGGGTCACGCCCGCCGGCTTTCACATGCGCATCGGCCCGGCCCAGCGCTTCAAGCACATGTTCGACGGCGCCTGGCTCGATATTCCGCTGCCGCCCGTGCCGGTCGATCCGCTGAAATTCAAGGACGACAAACGCTACACCGATCGCCTGAAGGCCGCGCGCGTGAAAACCGGCCGCGCCGATTGTATGGGCGCCGCATTCGGCGCGCTGGAGGAACAGCCGGTTGTCATCCTGGTGCAGGATTTCAATTTCATGGGCGGCTCGCTTGGCATGGCGGCGGGCGAGGCTTTCTGCGCCGCCGCGCGTGAAGCGGTAAAGCGCAACGCGCCGATGATCTGCTTCACGGCATCGGGCGGCGCGCGCATGCAGGAGGGGATTTTTTCTCTGATGCAGATGACGCGCACGACGCTCGCGATCGATGAATTGAACCGCGCCGGTTTGCCCTACATCGCCGTGCTCACCGATCCCACGACCGGCGGCGTCACGGCCTCCTATGGCATGCTGGGCGATGTGCAACTTGCTGAGCCGGGCGCTTTGATCGGTTTTTCCGGCCCGCGCGTGATCGAGCAGACCATCCGCCAGAAATTGCCCGAAGGCTTCCAGCGCGCCGAATTCCTGCTCGACAAGGGCATGGTCGATGCGGTGGTCGATCGGCGCCAGTTGAAGCAGACGATCGCCTCGCTGCTCTCCGTGCTGCTGGCCAAGCGCCGCGTTGTGGCGCAACCGGAATTGCCGCTGATCGCGCGCGAACAGCCGGCCGAGCGTGAGCCGCGCCGGCTCGGCCCGCGGCAAAAGGCGCGCGCCGCCGAGTGAGCCCGGCCGCTTCCGCGCTGCCGCACGATCCCGTCTCTGCGCGGCTGGCCGAGATCGGTCACGAATTCGACCACACCTTTTCGCTGGAACTTTCGCGCATCGAGGCCGCGCTCGAAGCGCTCGGCCGCCCGCAGGATCGATTGGCGCCGGTGTTTCACGTCGCTGGCACGAACGGGAAGGGCAGCGTCTGTGCATTTCTGCGCGCGATCACGGAGGGCGCGGGTCGCCGCGCACACGTCTTCACCAGCCCGCATCTCATCCGCCCCAACGAACGAATTCGCATCGCCGGCAAACTGGTCAGCGACGCGCAATTCATCGCCGCGCTCGACAAGCTCGCCGCTACCGGCGCGCTCGTCACCTATTTTGAAGCGATCACTGCCGCCGCGTTGCTGTTGTTCGCCGAAATGCCGGCCGACGCGGTAATCCTAGAAACCGGACTCGGCGGCCGCGTCGATGCGACCAACATTTTCCCAAAGCCGGCTGCGGCAATCATCACGCCCATCGACATGGATCATGCTCATCTGCTCGGCGACACGCTGGCGAAAATCGCCGCCGAAAAAGCCGGCATCCTGAAATCTGGCGCTCCCGCGATCATCGCGCGCCAGAAGCCCGAAGCGATGGAGGTGATCGAAGCGCGCGCTGGCGCCATCGGCGCGCCGCTCGAACGCTGCGGCGTCGAATGGGATTGCTGGGTGAAAGACGGCCGCATGCTGGTGCAGACCGAAGATCGCCTGCTCGATCTGCCGCTGCCTTCGCTCATTGGCCCGCATCAGATCGACAACGCGGGCCTGGCCGTGCGCGCCGCGCTGCTGATGGACTCGCTGACTGACGATCAGATCGGCAAAGGCATCGCGTCGGCGCAATGGCCCGCGCGCATGCAGCTTGTCACGCAAGGCCCGCTCGCCGCACAAGTCCGCGCCGCGGGTGGCGATCTCTGGATCGACGGCGGGCACAACGTCCACGCCGGCCTCGCGCTCGCCGCTACGCTGGCGCAATTACGCGCGCGCGCGCCAAGGCCGATGATCGCGATTTGTGGGATGCTCGGCACAAAGGATTGCGCCGGCTTCTTTGGCGCCATTGCCGATCAGATCGACGGCGTCGTCACCGCGCCGATCGCATCGTCCCGCGCCGCGCTCGATCCGCGCGATCTGGCCGCGATAGCAAATGCGCAGGGTTTGCGCGCCGTCGCCGCGCATTCATTGCCCGAAGCCGTTGCGCTAGCGCTCAAACAAGCCGAAGCGCCGCGCGCTGTTATCTGCGGGTCGCTCTATCTCGCCGGCGAAGCGCTCGCGCTTTCTGGAATTGAGTTGTCGTAGCGTCCGACCCGAGAAGCAACGCCTAAGCGTTCACGCTCTCGTTCAGCCATTCCACGATCTTGCTCTTGGGCATGGCGCCCACGCGCGTCGCGGCCACTTTTCCGTTTTTGAACAGCATCAGCGTCGGCACGCCGCGCACGCCGTATTTGCCGGGCGCCATCGGATTATCGTCGATGTTGAGCTTGGCGATCGTGACCTTGCCGGCCATCTCGCCGGAAATTTCTTCCAGAGCCGGGCCGATTTGCTTGCATGGCCCGCACCATTCAGCCCAGTAATCCACCAGCACCGGGCCTTCGGCCTTCAGTACGTCGGCTTCAAAACTGTCGTCGGTGACTTTTACGGTGGCCATGGAAAACTCCGCTGTTCAGTACAAGGATGTAGGAATGCGTCGCCTAACGGTCAACTAAGGGCGGCGCGCGCCGCCGCCAGCCTGGCGGGTGGAATTTCAATCAGCGCGGGCGCCTCGGTCCACAAAATGGCGCAGCGGATGGTCCGGCCGGGCAGGGCGCTCTCCAGCGCTGCCGCATAAGCCGCCAATTGCGCCACGTAAGCGGCCGGAATCGCGGCGGGGTCCTTTGGCGCTGGCCGGTCGGTCTTGAAATCCACCGCCAGAATCGAATCGCCCGTGATCGCCAGCCGATCGATCACGCCGGCGATCTGGCGCCCGTTCGGCAATACGCCGACGATCGGCGTCTCCGCACGGCTGCCCGACGCGAACGCGGCGGCGAATGCCGCGTCGGAAATCACGTTGAGCGCTTCCTTCGCCAGCGCTTGGGCCTCCTTGTCTTTTACGCCGCGCGCTTTCAGCCAGCTCTTTGCCGCCGCTTCGCGCACGCCCGGATCGATATCGGGTAAGCGCTCCAGCAGCCCATGCACCAGCCGCCCGCGGCGAAAGCGGTCGCGCTGTCTGCCGCGCGCGGCGAATGCGGGGGGCTCTTCCGGGTGCAGCCGCGACGGCGCCAACGCATGTTCGGCCGATTTCTCCACCGGCGCCGGCTTGCGCAGCCAGTCTGGCGGAACGAACGGCGCGGCTTTGTCCGCTTTCGTCTTCTCCGCATGCAAAGGCGCGCCGAGCCGCAGGCCTTTGCCGAACGGCGTGTCGCATTCCGCTGCGCCCGCGCGCTTCAAACCATCCTCGACCAGCTTGTGCCAACTCGTGTCCTCTCGCCCCGACCCCTTTGGATGACCGAAGAAATGTCCGCACACAATCAGCCGGTCACGCGCGCGCGTCATTGCCACATAGAGCAGGCGCAGGTGCTCCTTGTACGCCGCATTCGTCAGCGCCTGCCGGACATTCGCGATCACCACATCATCGTCGCTCTTGCGCGGCGACCAATAGAATTGCCCGCCATGAAGGATGAGTCCGGTCGGATTGCGCTCCTCAAAGCCGCCTGTCGTGTCGGCCAGGATCACCACCGGCGATTCGAGCCCCTTGGCGCCATGCGCGGTCATCACGCGCACGGCGTCGCCCGCGCCTTCCATCTCGCGCTTCACGATCGCCGAGTCGGTTTCGATCGCCGCGATCAGGTGCTGCAGCGTAGGCGCGCCGCGTTCCCCGATCGCCTGCGCGCGCGAAAGCAATTCTTCCGCCGGATCGCGCGCGGCATAGCCCAGCCGCGCGAACATATTGTTCCAGCCGCTCGCGCCGTTCTTGTCTACGCCTTCCAGTATCCGCGCCAGAAATTCGTATGGCGCAACATCGCGCTGCGCGATCAACGCGGCGATATAATCCTTCGCCTCCGTGTGCGAACTCTTCCGCAGCCGTTCGATCAGGCGCACGCCCTTGGCGCGGCCTGAGGCCAGCACCATCAATTCGTCTTCACTGATGCCGACAAACGGCCCGCGCAAAGCGGAGGCGAGCGAAAGATCGTCCTCCGGGTCGAGCGCCACGCGCGCCAGCGCCAGCAGATCCTCCACCGCCAGTTCCGCCGCCACGACCATGCGGTCGGCGCCCGCCACCGGTAGGCCCGCGTTCTTCAGAGCGCGCAGCACGTCCTCGAACACTGCGCCGCGCTTGCGCACTAGAATTAGCACGTCGCCGGCATGCATCGGGTGCCGCTTGCCGTCCTTCGTCCACACCGCTTCGCCGCTGTCGATCCAGCCCTTCACCGCCGCCGCCAGCGTATTGGCCAACACGCCCGTTGCGGTCACGCCGCTTTCCTGATCGAGCGGGGCATCCCACGCACGCGGCTCCTTGCGCGCGGGTTTGGCCGGGATCGGCCACCATTCGACGAGGCCCGCCTTGCCTTCGCGCCATGCAAAATGCTCAAGCCTATCGCCTTCTCCCGGCGTGTCGCCGGCCAGCGGCAGGTTGGCGAACGTTGCGTCCACCGCATCGAGCACGGTCTGCGTCGAGCGGAACGACATCTTCAATTGGGGCGCCACGAACACGCGGTCGGCGGCCGCCACACGCGAAGAAAGCTTTTGCAATTCATCCAGAAACCGCGCCGGGTCCGCGCCCTGAAACGAATAGATGCTCTGCTTCGGATCGCCGACCGCGAACACCGTGCGCGTCGTCTCGCGCGCCGCGGCGCCGGAGAAAAACTCCGCCTGCAGCGGCGCGATCAAATCCCATTGCGCCGGCGAGGTGTCCTGGCCTTCGTCGATCAGGATGTGGTCAATGCCGCCGTCCAGCTTGTAGAGCACCCACGACGCTGAATCGGTGCGCGAGAGCAGCGTTTGCGCCCGCTCGATCAAATCGTCGAAATCCAGCATGCCGATCGCGTGCTTGGCTGTGCCGTAGGCGTCCAGCAGCCCGCGCGCCAGCGCCAGCAGCGCCCGCGCATCCTCCGTCCGCTCGATTGCGCGCAATTTCGCGGCGAACAGAATCACGCGCGCCTGCTCATCGGCGAACAGACGCGCCAAGGCGGGATGCTTGCCGGCAAGGCCCGCTGTGATGACGTTAGCGCGCGGCTCGCCTTTGTCGGTGAGGAAAATGTCGTAGTAGGCGTCCAGGAAATCGTCCTCGTCGGCGGCGTGCGCCGCCGCGATCAAGGCGGCGCATTTCTGATCGTTCCTGCCGCTCGCGCGCAGTGTCTCGCAAGCGGTGCGCAGATCGCGCCACGGAATGGCGTCGCGAAACGCTGTGACGAACGTTTCGCGCTCTTCAACCGCGCCGTGCCGCGCGCGCAGCAGCGCCTCCTCGCCGGCGACGAACGGCGCCCGCCTCGCCGCCACAGCGTCGAGCAATTGCGTGAAGTGCTCGCTGTAAAGCCGCTGACCGAAATGAGCGAGTGCGTCCGGGTGCTTTTCCGCCACACGGGCAAGCGCCGTTCCGATCAGCGCCTTGGCGCGCGGCTCATCGAGTATTTCAAATCCCGGCGCAACGCCCGCTTCCAGCGGAAAGCGCCGCAGCAAGCGCTCGGCGAACGCATGGATGGTCTGAATTCTGAGCCCGCCGGGCGTTTCCAGCGCACGCGCGAACAAAGCCCGCGCGCGGGGCAGATCAAGCGCCGCATCATCGCCAAGCAATGTGCGCAATTCGTCGCGCAGCTTTTCGTCCTCCATCACGCACCAGCCGCCGAGCCGCTCGAACAGGCGCCGCTGCATCTCCGCCGCCGCCGCCTTCGTGTAGGTGATGCACAGGAATGAGGAGGGCGCGCCGCCCGCGAGCAACAAGCGCGCGACGCGGTCGATCAGCACTTTCGTCTTGCCCGAGCCGGCATTGGCGGTGACAAACACCGAAGCGGCGGGATCTGCCGCCTGCGCTTGATGGAAAAGAGCGTCGGCGTAGGCCTTGCTCATTCGATGTCCTCGTGCTCAGCCCATTCCTTGCGCCGGGCGAGTTGATCGTAATCGTCGATGTCGTTGATGAACTCGACGCGCGGCTTGGACAGGAACGGCGCATTTGCACCTGCATAGTGCGCCAGCAGATCGGCGAGCCCCGCCACCGTTTCCTGCGCCGCAGCTTCAATGCCGCCTTCCACCTTGCAGATGCGCTCGCCAGCGTTCGTGCCGGCAAACCGCCAGTAGATCAGCGCATCGGTGTCGGCGGCGGGCGTGTCTTCTATCACGCCTGCGCGCAGCATCGCGGCCTCCAGCAACAATTGCGGCGCGAGGCCAGTGTTGATTTGCTTGTCTGTCGGCGGCGAACCGCTCTTGTAATCGGTAATCTCTGCGCGTCCGTCCTTGCGGATATCGATTCGGTCCGCGATTCCCGTGACGATGGCTTCGCCAACGGTCAGCCTTCCTGTCTTCTCCAGATGCGGAACATCGCCGCGCGCGCGCCGGGCGATCGCCCAGCGCAAATAGGTCTTGGCCGCGCGCGCAAGACGCGCCGCAAACGCCGCGCGCTGCGGCCCATCGAAGCCATGCGCGATCAGTTGCTGATCGATCATCGCCATCAGTAGCGGAACTTGATTCGCCGCTGCTGCATCGGTGATTTGAAAAAGCTCCAGCGCCTTATGGATTGCGTTGCCCAATTCGCGTGGATCGGGCGCAACGCCAATTGAGCGCAACGGGTCCAAGCCCAGAATGCGCTTGGCGTAGATCGCATAAGGATCGCGGATCAGTTTCTCGACATCGGTGATCGAAAGCCGTTCGATCTTGATCCCGCGTGCGCCGGGCTTCGGCCGCGGCGCGTGTTCCGGCGTAATCGTGGCTGGGCGATCCAGTAGGCGCGCCATCGTCAGCGTATCCGCGCCCGATGCGCGCAGATCGTATTGGCCGGCTTTCGCCAGCGTCTCCAGCCGCCACAGCCAGCGCGAAGCGATGGTCGGCGCGCCCTTGGCGCGCTCGCTGCGCGTCAGCACGACGCGCGGGGCGTTGGCGAGTTGGGCGAAATCGTGCGCGGCGAGCCCGATGCGCGCCTCCGCC
Organism: Caulobacterales bacterium; assembly: GCA_035549875.1. Lineage (GTDB taxonomy): Bacteria > Pseudomonadota > Alphaproteobacteria > Caulobacterales > Aquidulcibacteraceae > JAKFWI01. The sequence goes on along the minus strand of DASZPV010000019.1, from coordinate 13,313 downwards.
GCCGGCAGGCCGAGCCGGGTGCGCAGCGCGCGGGAGAGGAACGGATCGTTCGGCGGCGGAGCCGGCCAGGCGCCTTCGTTGAGCCCGCCAAGAATCATGAGGTCGCGGTGCTGCAAGCGCGCTTCCAGCGGCCCCCAGATCGCCAGCCGCGGATGGCCGTCCTCCTCCGGCGCCGCGACGCGCCCGAACATCAGCGCCGCCAGCAAGCGGGGAACCTGCGTCGGCTTCACCGCGCCGAGCGCGTCTTTCGATTCCGCCAGCGCCTGCAGAAAATCGCTCGCGGTTGCGCCCGCGCGGCCCGCCCATATCCGCGAACCGCACACGTTCTCGGCGCTGGCCGCCAGCGCCTCTGCCAGTGCGCCGATCTGCGCTTGTCCTTTGGTGAAAACCTCGCGCAGCGGCGCGAGCGCGCTCATCAGAGCATCTGCAACCGCGGCATGCCCGGTATTCTTGGCGCGCAGATCGGCCAGATCGTTGTGCTTGCGCGCGCCGCGCAGCACCTTGTTCTCGAACGCTGCTATCTCGTTTGCCGGCGCGATCTGCGCGAGCTTGTGTTTCAGCAGCGCGGCAAGGCTCACCGGCGCGCCGTCATCTTCCGCAAGCTCCGCCAGCAGGCTCAGCATCACGCCGGGGGAGGTATCTGCCAGCGCTACGCCCGCTGCGGCGTGTGCGCGTACGTTCCAGCGCCGCAAGTTCGCGCTCACGCGCTGGGCCAAATTGTTGTCCGGCGTGATCAGCGCGGCGGTGCGGCCGGGCGTTTCCAACGCCTCGCGCAGCAGCAATGCAATCGCGGCGGCTTCTTCTTCCTCGTTGCGTGCCTCGATCAGGCTGACGCCGTCCAGCGCCCGCGCGATGAAATCGGCCGGCGCGCCCCACGGTGCGGCGGTTTCGTCGAGCCGTTTGAGCCAGTCCGCCGTGCGGTCCGCGGGCACAAGCGTTTCGCGCACCAGCGCACGGCGCGCCGTGGCGACGTCGTCCTCGTGCGCGCCCTCCAGAACCGGAACCGCGCGCCGATCAAGCTTCAGCATCGCCAGCGTACCTTTCAGCGCGTGCTGCGGATGCTGATCGTCGATCTCCCGCCAGGCTTCGTCATCAAGATCGGAGTCCAGCCCCGGCAAAATCACGGCGCCGCGCGGCAGACCGGCGGCCACCGCCATCAACCGCCGCACCGGGCCGATCGATCCGGTCGATCCGGCAATGATGATCGGCGTTTGCGGCGGCTTATCGCGCCAGGATTTGGCCAGCGCCTCCAGCAAAAGCGTGCGCCGCGTCGCGGGATCGGCGAGCCCCTCGCTTGCCAGCCGCGCCGGCCAATACTCCGCGACGATCTTCAGAAATTCCGCCGAGCGCGCCCAATGCACCGCCAGATCGCTCTGCTCGACCAGGCCGGGAAGAGTTTTCCAGTCCACATTGTCGGCGGCGCTGGCGGAATCCAGCAGTTTACAAAGCTCATCCGCCGCCGCGATCGCGCCGGCCGGGTCGGCGACGCCGCCTTCGGCGGAATCCTTCGCGCGGATCAACTGCGCCAGTTCCAGCCGTCGGCGCAGGGGATCGATCGCCGGCGGTATCCCGAACGCGACCGGGTCCGCGCCCCACACGTCAGCGTCGTCATCGACATCGCCGAGCGGCTTGATCGCCGGCAGCAGCAGCGCCGCGCCGCGCGCCGCGAACGCTTCGATCAGCGCCCGCACCGAGCGGCGGTTGGGCAGCAGGATCAGCGCATCGGCGAGCGCGAACGGATCTTTATCCGCGCCAAGCTCCGTACACAGACGGTCGGCCAGCAGATCGAGAAACCGCGCCGAGGGCGGGACCGCGCGCACGCGGGGCGCGCCGCCCGCGAACAGGCCAACAGGATTCATATCGCCGCGGGCAGGCCAAGCCGCGCTTCAGCAGCCGCGCGCGCGCCCGGATCGCCGACATGCATCCAGAATCCGCCAAGCGGCGCGCCATAAAGCCGGCCTTCGCTCTCCAGCCGCCGCCACACGCGCGTGAACGAGAACGGCTCGACTGGCTCACCGGCCATGATCGCCGGATCGACGATTTGCACGCCGGTATAAGCCCAGTCCGTGGCGGGGTCCTCGCCGCGATGCGTGATGCTTCCATCCTCGCGCAAATGAAAATCGCCGGCGCCGTCAAAGCCGAGGCACTGGTCCATCGGCGCCAACAGCAGCCGCGCGCCCATGCTGGCGCGGTCATAGCCGGCCGCGAGGCGCGTGATCGCCGAGCCGGTCGGCTCGGTCCAGACCGAATCGATATTGGCGATGACGATCGGCTCGGTTCCAAGCAGCGGCAGCGCCTGCATCACGCCGCCGCCGGTTTCCATCAGCCGGGCGCGCTCATCCGATATTACGATCTCGATGTCTCGCCGCGTTTTCAGATGCGCTTCCAGCATGTCGGCGAAGGCGTGAACGTTCACCACCGCGCGCTTCACGCCGGCGCCGACGAGCCGGTCGAGTACATGATCGATCAGCGCGCGGCCCGTCACGGCGACGAGCGCCTTGGGCCGGTCGTTGGTCAGCGGTCGCATGCGCGTGCCCATGCCGGCGGCGAGCACCATGGCGGTTTCGGGCGTCTTCATGCGGCGGCCCTTAGATGCGCGCCCGCGAAATCATCGACGAAGCCGGCCAGTTCGGAAAGGCTTGGATGGCGCAGGATCGCCGCCAGATGTCCCCATTCGCGCGGCATGAACTCAAGATAGCGCGCCTTGCCGTCACGCCCGACCAGCCGGCTGAACACGCCGATAATGCGCAGCGTGTTGAGCGCGCCGAGCACGCACAGCTCGCGGCGGAACGCAGCTTCGTCGGCGCCGGTCTCACGCAGATAGACGCCGATGGCCGCCTCGGCCGCATCGAGCGAAACATCGCGCCGCGCATCGTGCAGCAGCATGGAAAAATCCCAGCCGCGCCAGCCGCGGATCGCGTCCTGGAAATCCAGCAGGCCCACGCGCGCCACGCCCGTGCGCTCGGGCAGCCAGATCAGGTTTTCCGCATGGTAATCGCGGATCGTGAAGGCGCGCGGAAAGTTCAGCGCCTGATCGATCAGGCCGTCGCGCACGCGCTCCCAACGCGCGCGCATCGCCTCCGTTGCGCTAGCCTCGCCGGCCAGCTTCGGAAACCATTCGACGAAGAGATCAGCATTGGCGCTTAGCGCCAGCCGATCGTAGTCCAGCAGCGGCCAGGCGGGGACGGCCCCCGGCGCCGGCAGCCAGCGCGGCAGCGGCCGGGCATGCAGATCGGCGAGCAGCGCGGCGGCGGCTTCGTACAAGACGATCTCGTCGCCGCCGTCGCGCAGCACGTTGGCGAATAAGGCGTCGCCGAGATCTTCCACCACGGCGTAGCCTGTATCGACATCGGCGCCGTAAATCGCCGGCGCGGAAAATCCGCAATGCGTGAAGTGCTGCGCCACCGCGACGAACGCTTCGACGCGCGAAGCCGCCAAACGCGCCGTCGCGTTCCAGCCGAGTGCGAGCCGTTTGGCTTCGTCCGCATCAGGCGGGCAGGGCGGGGTTTCATTGTTCGGCGGCGCGTCCATCAGGATCGCCGGCCGGTCCGGCAGGATCAGCCGCTCATAGCGCCGCGTCGAGGCGTCGCCCGCCAGCGGGCGCCGTTCGGCGGCTGCATAGCCGGTCTCGGCCAGCAGCGCGGCGAGGGCGCGTTCGCGGCCAGGGTTCAAATCAGGCATCGAGGGTGAATCCAGCATGGCGGCCATAGCCGGACACTTCCGCGATTCGCCCCGCGCCGGCAGGGATGAGCGCGATTTCGATCCGGTCGGCCGGGGTCAGCACGCCAAGACGCTCCGGCCATTCGATGACCATCAATGCTTCATCCAGCCCCTCTTCGAATCCCAGTTCCAGCGCTTCCTCCGGGCTTTTCAGGCGATAGAGGTCGAGGTGCCAGAGTGGCCCGGCGGGGCCCTCATAGGTCTGCACCAGAGTATAAGTGGGGCTGGGCGCCTCTTCGTCTCCGCCCGTCCACGCCCCGATCAGGCCGCGGGCAAGTGTGGTTTTACCCGCGCCGAGCTGGCCGCGCAGGAACACCACGTCACGCGGGGCCAGCACGCCGGCCAGGCGCGCGCCAAGAGCCTCGGTTGAGGCCGGGTCGGGCAGGGAAAGGGCGGTCACCGGGCCGGAAACTGCCCCGTGGCCGGGGCGGCATCAAGGCCGTTGCATCAGACGGCTCTTGAGGCCAGAGAGGCGCGGCATGGGCGATATCAACAGGGTGGTGATTGTCGGCGCCGGCCAGGGCGGCGCCGAAGCGGCGACGCAATTGCGCACCCGCGGCTTTGCCGGCGAGATCACGCTGGTGGGCGAAGAGCGCCTGCCGCCCTATCAGCGACCGCCGCTGTCGAAGAAATTCCTGCTCGGCGAACTGGAAGAAGACCGCCTGCCGTTCCGTCCCGCCGAGGTTTACGAGGAGGAGCGCATCACGCTGATCCTCGGCCATCGCTGCACCTGGATCGACCGTGTCGGCAAGCGCGTGCGCATGGATGGCGGCCGCGAGCTGCCTTACGACGCGCTGATCCTGGCCACTGGCGCCAAGCCGCGCGCGCTGCCTGTTCCCGGCGCCGATCTGCCGGGCGTGTTCACGCTGCGAACCGCAACCGACGTGGATGAAATCCGTCCGCGCTTCACGCCCGGCGCGAAACTCGTGGTGATCGGCGCGGGCTATATCGGGCTTGAAGTCGCCGCGGTTGGCCGCCAGAGCGGGCTCGACGTCACCGTGCTCGAAGCCATGCCGCGCCCGCTGGCGCGCGTCACGGCGCCGGAAGTGGCCGGCTTTTTTCTCGATTATCACACGCGCAAGGGCGTTAAATTCGTGCTCGGCGGCAAGGCCGCGGTGATCAAGGGCGAGGGGGCCGTGCGGGCGGTCGGCCTCACCGACGGCTCGGAAATTCCCGCCGACATCGTGATCGTCGGCATTGGCGTCGATCCCGACATCAGCCTGGCCGAGAAGGCGGTGCTGGCGGTCGGCGACGGCATCGTGACCGACCGCTTCTGCCGCACGTCCGATCCGGCGATCTATGCGATCGGCGATTGCGCCAGCCGCCCGCTGGTCCATTACGGCCGCACCGCGCGGCTGGAGAGCGTGCACAACGCGATCGAAGGCGGCAAGATTGCCGCCGCGATGATCACCGGCACAAAGCCGCCGGACGAGGAATTGCCCTGGTTCTGGTCGGATCAATATGAGCTGAAGCTCACCATAGCCGGTCTGTTCGCCGGCTATGACCGCATCGTTCATCGCGGTTCGATGGAAGAGGCCTCGTTCGCCTGTTTCTATTATCTGGGCGATCGGCTGCTGGCGGTCGATGCAGTCAATCGCCCGGCCGAATATCTCGGCGCCAAGCAGGTCATCCAGCGGGGGCGGACGATTGAACCGGCCGCGCTTCAGGATATGTCAAAGTCTATGAAGGAAATCGTGGCCGCTACGCGCTAGCGGCTCAAGGGACAACATGGCGAAAATCACCTACATCGAAAACAACAGCAAAGAGCACGTTGTCGAAGTGACCGATGGGATGTCGGTCATGGAAGGCGCGCTGAAACACGGCATTTCCGGTATCGACGCCGATTGCGGCGGCGCCTGCGCGTGCGCCACCTGCCATGTTTATGTCGATGAAGCCTGGATCGAGAAGACCGGCAAGGCTTCGAGCATGGAGGAAAGCATGCTCGATTTCGCCAACGACGTGGAGCCGACTTCGCGATTGTCCTGCCAGATCAAGGTGCGCCCTGAACTGGACGGGCTCGTCGTGCGCATTCCCGCAAGCCAGCACTAGGCCGGCGCTATTTCATCGGATCGAGCACGCAGCGATCGTCCTGCCGGCGATAGGGACGGAGCCCGATCCGAAATTGTCGATATGCCCGTTGGCGGGCAGGGCGATCGGCGTGCAGGCCGTTTGAAGCCGCGATTGCATTCCCAGCCGTCGCCGGCTTCGTTGAGGTTGCCGTGCGCTGGAATAGCGATGGCGCCGCAAACAAGGAAACGCCCGCACCGATCAGCGGATCGATGCGGGCGCGGTTGAGGGTTCCTGCGGTATCAGTGGGTGTAGTTGATCCGAACGCCGAAGGTGCGCGGGTCGGACACGTAGAATTCGGGCGGCGGCGAGCCGGCGTTGAAGCCGGACGGCACCACCTTGTCGCCTAGGTTCCTGCCCCACAATACAAACTGCCACTTGCTGTTGGCCGGGGTAAAGCCGATTGAGGCATTGAACAGGTTGTGATCCGGCCGGCTGTTAATCGGCACATTGGACGGATCGAAAAAGGTCTTGGAGACATACTGATATTCGCCGCGGATAAAGAAATCTGCGCCGTCCGCCAGGTCGAAGTCTTTCTGACCGGTGAGATTCAAGCTGACGTTAGGGGCGCCGGCCAACTGATTGCCCGAGGCGTTGAGGGTGCCGGCCGCGGCATTGAACTTCGGATTGCCGACCAGATAACCGGTCAGGCCGCCAGGCACGCTGTAGGCGTTGAACTCATCATAGCCGGTGCTGATCCAGGTCAGGCCACCCGTAAACGTCCACCCATGAGCCGGCTTGGCTATAGCGTTCACTTCAATGCCGTTCACATGTGCATCGCCGGCGTTGGCCACCGTGCTGACCGCCGGGGCGACTAGCGAGGAGAACTGCAGACCGGTCCACTCGTAGCGGAACAGCGTGGCGTTCAAGCGCAGGGTATGGTCGAGCATGTCGGTCTTGGCGCCAATTTCGTAATCCCAGATGGTTTCAGGACCGAAATTCGGCGGCAGGAACGAGCTTTGATTGGCATAGGTGAAGTTGAAACCGCCGCTCTTGAAGGCCTTGGCCGCAGACACATAGACAAGAGTGTCTGGCGTGGCCTGCCAATTGAGCGAGACCTTCGGGGCGAAGGACGAGTAGGTCTTACTCAGATCGCCGACATAGTTCCCCGCGCACGATTGGTGGGCAGCTACGCAGGCGGCGAGGGCCGGATTGGAGGCGAGGGCCTGGGCATATGTGTGTATGCCATTGCCGACGGTGAAGTAATTGACGGTGTTGATCAGGCCTTTTTTCTCTGTCGAGTAGCGGCCGCCCACCGTGACGCCTAGGGTCGGCGTAAACTGGTAGGTTTCATTGAAGAACGCAGCATGGGATACTGTAGGCTGGATAGTGTTTTGGTAGAATGCGCCACCGAAATTGCCGGTGCTTGGATTGCCAAAATTGAACCAGCCTTGGCCCAGGAACGTGTAGTCTTCCTTGAAGTAGAAGTAGCCGAGCACGCCTGACAGCGGGCCATAATTATTGATCAGGTTGAACTCCTGGGTCGTTTCATTTTCCTTGACGTCCACGGGAAGTCCGGAGTGGTTGACGGTGAGCGTGTCGCCCGCGTCCACGATGCTGTGCTCTGTACGATAGGCGGTGAGCGACTTGAGGCTCAGATTGTCGTTGAACTTCCAAAGGAGTTCGTCGCTGATGCCGGAATCCCGTTCTATCAGATGCGGCACTTGGTTCATATCCACATCGTGAAGATGGCCGAGCGTCGAATTGGCGAGCGGATCGGGATAAGCCGTGAACGGCGCCGCCAGGACGGCGGAGATGACCCAGTCTTCGTCGGTGTTCAGATAGTCAGCCCGCAGGGTGTTGCTGATATCGGGCGTGATGTCCCAGTGAATCTGAGCGCGCACGCCTGTACGGTTCGCGGCATCCGGATCGCCCACGCCCGGATTGACGTTGTGCTGATAACCGTCGTGCTGGACATGGCTGAACGACAGCCTGGCCTGAACGTTTTCGGCGAGAGGACCGCCGATCGAGAACGCCTCGTCCAGCAAGGTATAATTGCCGACGCTCAGGGTGTTCTGGAACTGGAAGGTCTTGGGCGCAGGACGCGAAACGAAGTTGATCGCGCCGCCGACCGAATTGCGGCCGAACAGGGTGCCCTGAGGACCCTCAACGACTTCGACCCGGTCAATGTCGTTGAAGTTCGTGTACATGATGACGAACGGACGGGACAGGTAGACGCCATCCAGATAGATGCCCACGTCGGTGTCGTCGGAATTACCGTTGTTGCCGCCGACACCCCGAAGATACACTTCAGGGTTTTGCGCCTGGTGCGTGATCTGCAGGCTGGGAACCGCGCTGGCCAGATCCGTCAAGGTTCTAAGGTTGCTCTTGGTCAGGTCGGCGCCGGAGACCACATTAATCGAGAGCGGCGTCTTCTGCAGATTGGTGGCGCCGGTGCGCGTGGCCGTGACCACCACTTCGCCGATGGAGTTGCCGTTGGACGATTCTTGCGCATTCGCGTCCCACGCCGCGGTGAGCGCCAGGACAGCCATGGCTGCTCCGGCCGTCAATCGAATGTTGTGTGTCATGTCGCCTTCCTCCCGTCGTCTGTAAGCGCTGCCTGCTACGCGGCAGCTTATTTTCGCTTTTGACCGGCGGATTAAATTTTACCGTTGGTCATAAGACAGTCGACCTACCCACCACTGCATTCCTGGTTTTGGTTAATGTCAAGGATGCACAATCCGGGGGCGATAGGGCAGGATTGGGCAAAACCCTGACGCACGTGTCATAAATTTCGAGTGGCCGCTGTATCGCCGCAAGCCTCGCGATTGCCGAGAGGGAGGGGGAAGCGCGGACCCACTCCAAACCTGCCCGATACGCCCCGGTTCAGCCGAGCGCTTTTTCGATTTCGTCCTGCAAGGAGGCCGGCGTGCGGTTGGGAGCGAACCGCGCGATCGTGGCGCCGTCGCGCGCGATCAGGAATTTGGTGAAATTCCACTTGATCGCCTTGCTGCCGAGAAAGCCGCGCTTCTCATGTTTGAGATAGTCGAACAGCGGCGCGGCGCCGGGGCCGTTGACATCCACCTTCGCGAATAGCGGAAACGTCACGCCGTAATTTGTCGAGCAAAACGCGGCGATGTCTTTGGCGTCTCCCGGCTCCTGCTTGCCGAACTGGTTGCACGGAAAACCGAGCACGACAAAACCGCGATCCTTGTATTTCCTGTAGAGTGTTTCCAGGTCGCCGTATTGCGGGGTGAAGCCGCACAGGCTGGCGGTGTTGACGATCAGCAGAACCTTGCCGCGGTGCTCGGCCAGATTGGTTTCGCCGCCGGAGAGCGTCTTCAGCGGGAAATCGTAAATGCCGGTCATCTACGCGGCGCGGTCGGGGCGTTGCTCGACGGTGCGCACGGGGGAGGGGAAATAGCACGTTACTTTCGTGCCGCGGCCCGGCTCGGATTCCAGGATCACGCGGCCCTGATGCATTTCCACGAACGAGCGCACCAGCGCCAGGCCAAGGCCCGCGCCGCGCTGATCGCCGGAGATGAAATGATCGAACGCGCCGGCCTGTGCTTCGTACGGGATGCCGCGCCCGGTATCGGAAACCCAAATCTTGATTTCGCGGCCCTCGCGCGCTGCGCCGACTTCGATGACGCCGCCCTTTTCGGAAAACCGCAGGGCGTTGTTCATCAGGTTGAACAGCACCTGCTTGATGCGCTTGGGATCGGCGCGCAGCAGGCCGATCTTCGGCTCGCATTGCACGCGCAGCGTTACTTCGGTGTCAGCCAGATGGCTGGCGACCATGCCGGCGGCTTCCTTCAGCGTGTTGTCGAGATCGATATCGGCCAGCTCCAGCTCCATGCGGCCCGCTTCGATCATCGCGATGTCGAGGATATTGTCGATCAGTTCGGAAAGCCGCTGGCTGGCTTGCAGCACGACGCCGACATGATCCTTCTGCCGCTGGTTGAGCGGCCCGGAATAGCCCTGCGCAAGCACTTCGGCATAGCCCTGGATCGCCTGCAACGGCGTGCGCAATTGATACGAAACATTCTGCACGAATTCGGTTTTCAGCCGATCGGCCGCTTCGAACGCTTCGGCGCGGTCGCGCAAAGCGTGCTCGACTTTCTTGGTCGCGCTGATGTCGAGGAACGCGACCAGAGTGGCGCCGTCCGGCAGCGGGCGGGTCAGGAACGTCACCACCGTGCCGTCCGTGCGCTCCATTTCGCCGCGGAATTCCTGCCGGGCCGCCGGCGAGGGGTCTGTGATCCGCGCCTTCACCGAGGCCCACGTCGCGCGCTCATGAAACAGCGGGATCGTGAGATCGATCAGCCGGTCGAAACTGATCTGTCCGGCGAGGTCTTCCTCGCTCAATTCCCACATCACGCCGAAGGCGGCGTTGTGCAGTTTCATTTTGCCGTCGAGGCCGAACACGACCACGCCCTCGTGCAGCCGGTCGAGCGCGGCGCGCTGGACTTGCAGCAGTGCGTTGTACTGGCTCTTCAGCGTCAGTTCGTCGGTGCGGTCTGCAAAAATCAGCAGCAGGCCGCCGAGCGGATGGCGTTGGCGCGTGACGCGCAGCGAGCGGCCCTCCGGCAGCACCCAGAGCGCTTCCGGCAGATCGGCGATTTCCTGGTAGAGCGCGAGTTCCCCGGCGCGCCATTCGGCATAGTTCGAATGCGCCGGCAGCTTGCGCTTTTCCTTCAGGTGATCGAGCAGCGCGGCGTGCGTCGGGCGGTCGGCCAGAAACGCCGGATCAAGGCCCCACATCGTCGCGAATGCGCGATTGTGGAAGATCATCCTTTTGTCGGGGCCGAAGATCGCCACGCCCTCGGTCATGTGGTCGAGCGTCTGGTCGTGCGCACGCGTATGCTTGGCCAGCGCGTCGCGCGCGTCTTCGGCTTCGGTGACGTCGAACGCCATGCCGCCGACGCCGCCGGAAAGCGGGAACATCACGACCTTCATCGCGCGCCGCTGCTGGCCGATCACCACATGCCGCAATTCCTCAACTGGCGCATCCTGTTCAATGGCCTTGCGCGCCTGTTCGGCGGCGGCCTGGTCGAGCAGCAGGTTGCGCGCGATCGCCTGGTCGAGCGATTTGGAATCGAGCGCCGCCAGATAGGCGCCATTGGCCCATTCCAGCTTGCCCGCGCCAGACATCCGCCATGCCGGGAACGGCGCCTGGTTGAGAATTTCGAGGAACGCCGCCGGGTCGCGCGCGATCACCTGGCGGGCTTCGTCGATGCGGCCGCGCGCGCCGCTTTCTTCCACGCCCTTCACGCCGGCGTCGAGAATCCACACGACGGCGCGCGGACCGGCCGTGCGCCCATCGACCTCCACGAATACGCCCGCGGGCGTCGAAATGGTCAGCGAGAACGGCGCGCCTTCCCGGCGCAATCGCGCCAGCGCCGGCGCCAGACGCGTGCGCCCGCCGGACGCGTTCAGCGCCTCGAATGTCGAAAGCCCTTGCAGGATTTGTATGGACGGATCGGTCTGCGCGGCCGCGCCATCGGAAAACCGCAGCAGGCTGGCCAGCGCCAGCGGCGAGCCGTAAAGGCGCGGCTTGCCCCAATCGTGTTCCTCGGCCGGAGGGGCGCCGTCTTCCCAGATCAGCACCACGCCCGGGTGGGCGCCGAAGATCGAATCGGCCCGCGCGATCTTTTCCTCAAGCGCGGCGGCTTTTTCACGCCAGGTGCGGATCGCCCCGCGGGCGCCGTCGGTGACGCGCAGGGCCCAGAGCAGCGCCGCGATGCCCATCGCCGCCGCCCCCGCCGCTACGAGTAGGGTAGCATATGTGCCGTCCACGAAGCCCTCGAATCACCAGCAATTGTGTCGAGTCTCACCCATCGCGCCGCGGAAGGAAACCGGCGCGTGGAAATGACTCGGTTAACGAATGCCTAAATCCGTTTTAGATTCCGTAAACGACCGGCTTATTCTTTTGCGCCCTTTGGCGCCGCCCGTCCGACAGCGCGGATTCCACGGCGTAAAATTCGATTACCGAGGCGAAGAATTTCGTGTCGGCGCAATTTTTTTGCCTGTGGCGATCGCGATCTGCTTGGCGGCGTAGAACACAGGTCCTAACGCTGTGTGGCCTTTATCCCGTACGCGCGCCGCGCCCCTGATCCGGAACACGAACGGGATACGGTAGCTGGGCCCGAACCGCGCGCCGGCGCCGGGGCGCAGGCGGAAGCGCGCCGCGCGCAGGGCCTCGGCCGCTGAGTCATAGAACAGGCGCGAGGGCCAGTAATCTATGCAGTGCAGATTCTTCGCCGCCCCATCGGCGCCGACCTCGAAATCCACAACCGCAAAACCTTCCACACCTAGCCTTTGCGCCAGCGGCGGGTAGGCGGCGCGCACGTCTCCCTCCAACTCCCAGGGAAAATCAGCTTCGCCCGGCCGCGCCCGCCAGATCACGCAGCACGGCGCCTCCGGCATGCCTGCCGCGACGCGTTCGCTTTCAAGCCTGGCCGCCGTCGCCCGCGCACTGGCGCGCATCCAGGCCGTGGCGCCGAACACGATGGCCAGCACGACGCCGCCTGAGATCAGCAGCGACAGCCCGCCCGATACGTTAAGCCCGCGCAAAGCGGCGACCACCGCGATCTGCGTAACGATGACAAACAGGAACAGGCCGGCGAGAAACAGCCCCGTCCGCGCAAACGACGAAATGGCCCTGGTCGCAGCGACTTGCACGCGGCTCGTCCCTTGAGGCGGTCATGCCCTACGGCGTGATCCCCTCCTTACTTCGCCTTTGCAAGGGGAGGAGTCGGTGAATCCATCACTCCCGGCGGGCGAAGCGGGACGCCTTCTGGATTCCTGTGCGCTGCGGATGCCATGATGAAGGCGCGTTCGGCGGAGGCGGGATGTCGGCAATTCCCAAAGCGGAAGTGGCGGTCATCGACCGCCGCAAGATTGCCAACTACGTGCTTGACCCTGACCACCGCCTGGGGCGGCACAAAGCGCGTGTGTTCGCCGCTGCTCTCGGCCTTACGAAGGAGCGAGCCGGCCTGCTCGTCGAGGCCCTTCGCGGGGCGATCCGAGACGAAGACGCGGTCTTGCGAAGACAAGACGCCCATGGCGCCCACTATGCCGTTGAGTTTATAATGACCGTTGGCGACCGCAGGGCGACGGTTCGTTCGCTTTGGACGATCCGCACACATGAGAATTTTCCGCGATTCGTCACGGCGTTTGTTGCAGGAAAGGATGACGTCGATGGCTGATCGTTCACCCAAGCTGCTGGATGTCGTCGCTTTGCTGCGCGACCTGCCAGAATTCCATCTGGCGCGCGGACAGGTCGGCACGATTGTAGATGAGACCGACGAAGTGAGTGTGCTCGTTGAATTCGCCGACGCCGATGGCCGCGAATTCGCCATGCCGACCGTGCGGCGCGCCGATTTGCTGGTGCTCGCTTATGAGCCTGAAGGCGCGAAATAGCTTTGCGCAAACATATCCGACACCCGCGAAGGCGCCGTATAATGCGCCCATAATCAGTAGCGGTAATGATCCGGCTTGAACGGGCCTTCGGCCGGCACGTCAATGTAATGGGCCTGTTCCTTGGAAAGCTTGGTCAGCTTCACGCCCAGTTTTTCGAGGTG
>DASZPV010000018.1:0-1841 GCA_035549875.1 Caulobacterales bacterium | reverse complement strand
ACCTGCGCGAGCGCCACAAGCTGGCCGAAAAATTCGGCATGCTGTTTCAGGGCGGCGCGCTGTTCGACAGTCTCACCGTCTGGGAGAACATCGCGTTTCGCCTGCTCTATGCCCAGAAGGTTCCGCGCAAGCAGGCGCGCGCGCGCGCGATCGAAACCATGGCCAAGGTGCGCCTGGCGCAGGAATTCGCCGAACGTTACCCCAGCGAACTTTCCGGCGGCATGCAAAAGCGCGCCAGCCTCGCCCGCGCCATCATCGCCCGCCCGGAAATCATTTTCTTCGACGAGCCCACCACCGGCCTTGATCCGATCACCGCCGACGCGATCAACGATTTGATCGTCGAGATGGTGAAGGACCTCGGCTGCGCCGCCGTCTCGATCACCCACGACATGGCCAGCGCCCGCAAGATCGCCGACGAAATCGCCATGCTCTACGAAGGCAAGATCATCTGGCGCGGGCCGGTTTCCGCCCTGGATAACAGCGGCGACGGCCGCGTGGACCAGTTCATCCACGGCCGCGCGGAAGGGCCTATACAGGCGGTGGTGTAGCCCGACCGGCGACGGCGTGACTCAAGGTTGCCGCGCCTGTATGCTCCGCCGGACTGTTGCGGGGAGCAGCGCATGACAACGACAGAAGAGCCGGCGGAACCAATGCGCAAGGTGCGGCCGGTTTTCGCCGCCTTGCTTACGTTTGTCTCTCTTGGATTGGGCTTCTACTACGCACGCCAGACGAAAACGGCGATTTACCTGTTGATTGCCACAGCGCTGATTTCGGTAGCGGCCGGGATTGCTTTGCTTTTCTCGATTTATGCCGGTGGAAATCCCCTTGGGATCTCTGGCGATCTGACCACCGTCGACAACGCAGGACATATTGTCGGACTGGTTTGTGCTGCCGCGGTCGCAATTTGGGCTTGGATTTCGACGACGCGGAAGCCCGTCGTAAAGAAGGCCGGCCCGGTCAGGCTGCTCGGCTATGTCGGCATCGTTGTCGTGCCGCTCCTGATTGCGCTTGCCATCGCTATGGTGCTGCGCTGGCTCGCGTTTCAACCGTTTCGCAATCCGTCCGGTTCGATGCAGCCGACCATTTCGATCGGCGCCGGCATGCTGGTGTCGAAATCGGCTTATGGGTACAGCGCCGTTTCGTTTGCGCCGTTCGAGGATTTCATCCCCGTCCACAGATCGGGAGAACCTGCGCGCGGCGACATTGTCGTCTTAAGGCCGCCCTACCAGCGAACCGATTACGTAAAGCGCGTCATTGGATTGCCTGGCGATCACGTTGGGATGATCAACGGCGTGCTTTCCATCAACGGGCAGCCGGTCAAACGCGAACTCGCAGCGACCACGCCTGATCCGGAAACGTCCGAGCCAATAAGAGTTTTCCGCGAAACGCTCCCCAACGGCGCAAGTTACCTTACCTACGACCGTGTTCCGTCAGGCAAACTGGACAACATGCCGGACACTGAAATCTCGCCCGGTCACTATTTTGTTCTCGGGGACGACAGGGATAATTCAGTCGATAGCCGGGTCGAGACGTTCGGTTCAATTCCGGTTGACCGTCTTGTGGGAAAAGTCATCGGCATAAACAATGTCGGCAGCTCGCGCGCGGAACCGGATTAGGAGAATTGCGGAAATGGCAGCCGTCCAATCTCGCATGATCGTGCTGGGCACTGCGCTGCCGGCATTCTCGCTGCCCGACACGACCTCCGGCAAAATCATCAGCAGCGCCGATTACGCCGGCAAGCCGCTGGCGGTCGCGTTCATCTGCAATCACTGCCCGTATGTGCTGCATATCGCCGATGCGTTCGCCGCCTTCGCGAAGGACTATCAGGCCAAGGGGCTCGC
>DASZPV010000017.1:0-10032 GCA_035549875.1 Caulobacterales bacterium | reverse complement strand
CAGGCGCCCGTCCGGCGTTTGCCAGCGCAACAGATAAACCGCTCGCCCGTCTCCGCGTTCCTGCAGGACGGGTTGCCCTCGCGGCGCGCCGGGAATCTGGCTCTCCACCGCCCGGATCACGTCGCGCAGCGGCATGTGCCGGCCCTGACGCACCGCATCACGCGCCGCATCCGAGTCCCAGCCCTGAGCCAGCCTTCCGCCAGGCCGCTGCGCCTCCGCTGCGCCCGAAAGCGCGGAAAGGCCAAAAGCCATCGCCAGAAGAGAAGAGCGCAACCTCATGGGCTCGCTTCTAAGGGGAAAGGGCTGAATAGCGCCTGAATGGAGCACGGGCCATCGCTCACTCGCCGAAACGTCGCGGCGTCTAAGTCGACGTACCAAACCAGATTTGCCTGGCCCTAAAAAGCCAAACGCGAGCCCCACTAGGGCCCGCGCTTGATATTCCGAGGTCCGTCTGTGACCGGTTCTTAGAATACGGTTCCACCGTCTCCACGAAGCATTAAGGTCATGCGGTCTCTCCCTATACTCTAGATGCTACTACTATAGCTTGATCGCCTGAATCGGCGATTAACGCCATCCGTTGCGCATGGCAAGCAATCCACGCGCCAACCGTCGAAGTGGTTTCACGCCACATCGGGACTATTTGATGGCCCCCCGAGCAAAGTTCCAGCCGAAGGTACAGGAACCTCCTTCCACCATACTGCAAACCCTTGTCGCGGCAAGAAAAACCTTTCCAGCTTGTACACGTAGGTACCGTCGTCTTCGGCTGAAGAGGCGTTGTCTAATTCCGCCAAATGTATTGCCCTCGCGCGCACAGCGCGCTTGGTCGGACCGCGATCAAGTATGGTTACAGTTATGGAACTGGCCGGATACTTGGTTTGGAAAATCTCTGTGTCTTCAGCTTCTTTAGCCATGAGGTAGCTCATCGTCAGCTCCACTTCCTCGCCGGGTTCCACAAGAATGGTGCATACGTGAAACGGTATCTGGTGCTTCGTGTCGTCCTTAATGGCTTCTGCGAACTTAGCGGTAGCATCCTCCAACGGTGGACGTTCCTCCTGAGTCCCCCTCTTGATAAGCACTCCCGTGACCCGACACTCACACTTCATTTCGTCTATTAGGGGATTCGGAAGTCCGATCGCCACTGGCAGGTCCCCCTTAACGCTCCCAAGATTCTTGATCCTGGAACTGGCAACTGCGCTGACCCGAACGAATTTTCGCAGATGCCCCGCGCGATCCGTATAAGTTGCGTCCGTGATAGTGTAGGTAACGGTAAGATTGGACCGAACGAAATCATTTTCGAGGGCAAGCGCGCGTGCTTCTTGGATAAACTTCTCGGGCAAATTTCGCTTCAGAACGCCAAAGAAGACGTTGCTTGCCATTGCCTCGATACGTTTGTTCCAAACCTCTTCGGATTCCTGCTGCGTCGATACCTCGAAAATAAACCAGATGGCTACGGCAACTAGAAGCGCCAACCCAATCTCTCGCGTCAGCAGAGAAAGCAGAGAGCCTTCCGCAACGGCGTAGTGGTTAACGACCAATAGCAGGATTGCCACAACAAGCGCGAGCATTACAGCGCCAAGCGGCGCTTTCATCGCCGGTCGTCCTGGCGTTTTGGCCATTATTCTTGCTCCCCGCTGCCACGGAGGCACTACTACTTCAGATAGGTGCGGCTTGAAAAGTAGCCGCGCCCGCTACCCCCCCGGCCGCGGCGGCGCCTTATCCCGCCCTGGCCATTTCCGGACGAACTTCTTCAATTCCTCGTCCAGCGGCTCGGGGAGCATGATCTGGAGGCGGACGAACAGGTCGCCCTGGCCGCCTACGCCTTTGCCCTTCAGACGTAGGGTCATGCCGCTATTGGCCCCCGGGGGCACAGTCAGGGTCACAGGGCCGGTGGGCGTGGGCGTCTGGATGCGGGCGCCATCGACCGCCTCGGACAGCGAAACCGGCATGTCCATGAGGATATTGTCGCCCTCGCGCTTGAAATAGGGGTGCTCGCGCACGCGCAGCTCCACCAGCGCGTCTCCCGCCGGCCCGCCATTCACCCCCGGCCCGCCCTGGCCCTTGAGCCGCAAGGTCTGGCCGGTTTCGACGCCGGGCGGAATGGTCACGTCCAGCGTGCGCCCTTCGCTCAATTGCACGCGCCGCCGGCCGCCCTTCACCGCATCCAGAAAATCGATATCGAGCGAAAAGCGGATGTCGCGGCCGCGCATGCGGCCATAGGAGGCGCGCGCCCCGGCCCCGCCGCCGCCGGCGAACAGATCGGAGAAGATGTCGCCGAGGTCGAAAACGCTTTCGCCGCCGGCGCCGGCATAGGCGCCGCTGCGCTGACCGGATTGGCGGTAGCCGCCGCCGCCGGCGAACTGTGATTTCTCATTGCCATCGGCATCGATCTCGCCGCGGTCGTAGCGGGCTTTCTGGTCGGCCTCGGAGAGCAGATTGAAAGCGGCCGTCGCGCGTTTGAACCGTTCCTCGGCGGTTTTGTCGTTCGGGCGCACGTCAGGGTGCAGCTCTTTGGCGAGCTTGCGATAGGCCTTGCGAATGTCGTCGGCGCCGGCGCTCCGATTAACGCCCAGCGCCGCATAGGGATCCCAGCTCACGCCACGGGCTCACGTATCCTTCTGACGCCGCTAACGAAGTAGAGGCAGGGCAGCCAAACGCCAAGCCTTTACAGCCAGATGGTCGATTCTGCCCGCACGCCAGCGCCGTAGGTTGAGGATAGTTGCGCGACCCGAACGATTATGGAAGCCGGCAAGGCGCCAAAATCGGCGGTTTGGTCGGCCGCGGCATAGGTTGCGGCTGGCGAACCGGCGTCAATCACCCGAATCACATCCGGCCCGCTCATGATTTCGACCCGGTAGGCTTCCGCGGTCTCAGCGAGCGGGATGTCCGCCGCGCCCCAATCGTCGCCGCCGGTGCGGGCCCGCCGCACCCAGGTCAGCGCAATGTCTCCGCCGGTCAGCCTTCGCCCCCGCACGTGAACGGGCGAAAGCGGGCGCGACCAGACCCGCGACCATGTGGCGACAAAGGCGGTGGCGGACGGATCGGTGGGCGCCAAAGGCGCCGGCGCGGCGGCCCAGACGATTGCCGCGCCGTTTTCGTGCGCGCCGGCGGCCAGACGCAACAGCCTGTTATCGATCTTCACGACGCGCGCGCCTGCTGGCGCGCCCATCGCGCCCTCGGTGCCGAGTTGGCCGCGGAGCAAGGTGCGAAATTCGTACAGGCCCGGCGCAACCAGCGTGATGTCGCGCGCCTGGAAAACCTCCCAGCCATTCGCGCCTTCGACCGCGAATGCGTTGGCGCCGGCAAACAAAGCTTCGTCGTCAACGCTTTCGAGCAAGCCGGCGATCCGCACCCGGACATAATTGCCATCGTCCCAGCGCCAAACCGGGCCCGGATACAGCGCCCCTTCCAGCACGCCCATGATGGCGGGAGTTTCGGCGCGCCCGCGAAAACTGGCGCTCGCCAGACTCGCGCCGGCATAGACATCGACCGCCCCTGGCCACGGCGAGGAATAGACCGCCGCCAGCGGGCGTTCGTCGTCTTCACTGCCGGGCAGCGGCGGTAAATCGAGCAAGGCGAAGGCCGGCGCGGCCGGCGCCCATGTCAGCGGCGCGCTGGCCGGAGCGGGCGCGGCGACCGGGCGTTCGAGCGCGCGCGCATGCCGCGCCAGATGCGCGCGGCGCACCGGCCCTTCTTCAATTCTGAGCACGCGAAATTCGCCGTCGCTGAGGTTGGCGCGGTCACCCGGCGCGACCGACAGAAGCGATGACGGCAGCGCCAGTTCCAGAATTTCCGTTTCGGCTCTGGCGCGGGCCAGTGCGTGCTGGGCGATGGCGTCGGCATTGTCCGGCGTAAGTGAAAGCGGCGCATCCACCGTCGTTACGCCCTGGCCCGCTGCGTCGCGCCGCCGCGCGGAAACCATCGCCAGCGCGAAATCGCGTTCCGGATCGACGAAGCGCACCCGCGCCTCCACCGGCGCATCGGCGCCGTCCGCGCGGGTAATCGCGGCGCGTCCGCTCTCGCTCTGTACGAAATCTTCCAGGCTTGCCGCGAAGACCTGCGTTTCGTCGCGATGACGGAAGACGATGCGGCCTTCCTCCTCCGCCGCGTCAAAATCGTAGGCGGCCATCAGCGGCTCGATCGCGGCGCGGGCAGTCGCCGGCGAATCGACGATGTACCCGGATACAATCCCGGTCAGCGCGCCGCTATCGGCGTCGGTCACGCCGGCCCGGCGGCAGATGTCCTGCACGGTTTCGGCAAGACTGGCGGCGCCCGCGCGGCCGTTCAACCAATGGCCGAGGCGCCAGTTTGCGCCGTCGGCCCAGACATCGCGGCGCGATGGAAACAGCGGAAACGGCCGCGCGTCCCAGCACCAGAGATGCAGCGAAGAGGCGTCGATCATCGGCGCGCCGTACACGGACGAAACCGGATTTGCCGCGCCCGACCAATGGCGCAGATACGCCTCCAGCATGCGCCGCTGGATAAAATCGTCCGGCCGGCCGGTTGAAAACGGCGGCGCCGCGCTTTCCGCGCTTTTTGGATCGACGAACAGGTTCGGCGCGTTGGCGCCCTTGTCGATCGCCGGGCAACCCAACTCGATCAGCCAAATCGGTTTGGATTCAGGAACCCACGCCGTCGCCGCGCCTTCAACGCCGCCGGGGCGATTGATGTGCGTGTGGCTCCACCACGAGCGCAAATCCTTGGCGCGGAACACCCAGGGCTTGCCGTAGGCCCCATCCGTGATCGGCGTGCGCGTCTGCGCTGCGCGGCCGGCATCGCTGGCGTAATAAAAGTCGAAATCCTCGCCCGCCTCGATGCGCCCTTCCAGATAATCCGGATCGTATGGCCCCGATGCAATCGCCGCGTCGGCATGGGCCGCGCCATCGCGCCAATCGGCGAGCGGCGGATACCAGTCCACGCCGACGCAATTGATGTTCGCGTCCGCCCACAGCGGATCGAGATGAAAGAACACATCGCCTGAGCCGTCCTGCGGCTGATGCCCGCGATATTCGCTCCAGTCGGCAGCGTAGGTGATCTTTGTCGCGCCGCCCAGCACGCCGCGCACGTCTGCGGCGAGCGTTTTCATCGCGCTGACCGCCGGAAACGCCGACGCGCTTGAGCGCAACGTGGTCACGCCGCGCAATTCCGAGCCGAGCACGAAAGCGTCCACGCCGCCCGCCGCTTGCGCCAGTTTCGCGCAGTGCAGGATGAAGCGCCGGAAAGACCATTCCGCCGGACCGGAATAATTCACCTCATCGTCAGCAATGCTGAAATCGCCTGCTGCGGCGGCGCCAAAGAAGGCGGCTATTTGCGTGGCCGCCGCGCCGGTCTTGTCCGCTGTGCCGGCGCGGCCCGGCGCCGGCGTGCAGGTGATGCGTCCGCGCCAGGGATAAGCCGCCTGCGCGCTCGCGCCGTAGGGATCGGTCAGCGCGTTGCCGGGCGGCACATCCATCAGGACGAAAGGATAAAGCCCGACGCGATACCCGCGCGCTTTCAGTTCCTGAATCGCCTGCACGACGGAAAAATCCGCTGGCGTGCCGCCAAAGGCAGGGCCGCCATCGATCTGGCTCACGACATGGGCGCCCGCGCGCGCAACGCCGCCCGCGCGCCAGCTTCGCGCCCGCGTGGCTTTGTCGGCAAGTTCGACGCCCGGTTTGATCTGGCAGTCGCCGCAGCGCAAATCCGTGCCGAACCACGACACGACGAGCATCACCGATTCCACGTTCGGCAGATCGGCCTGCAATTGATCGAGCGAAACGGCGAGATTGGGCCGGTTCGACTCGGCGTGCATATTCTCCGGCGTTTCCATGCCGGGCCCAAGCGTGCGGCGGATCACTTCGTTCGCGTATACGAACTCGCCGGCGCCGGGGATCAGGCACACGCCGCGCGCCAGATCCTCAAGCCGCCCGCCTTCGCCCGGCATCTGGCGCACGATCTCAAACGAAAGCTGTGGCGGAACATTGCCGAAGCGCTCAACCGGCAAGTCCTCGAACACAATATAAGCAAGGCCGCGATAGGCCGGCGCATTGGCCGCGCCTTCGATCGCTTCGATCAGCACATCCGGCGCCTGATCTTCGGCGCCGCGATAAAGGCGGTAAGCGATAGTAGAAAGATCGAGCGGCTCGCCATTCGCCCAGGCGCGCGCGACGCGCACGATCGGCCCCTCGCAGAGGCCGATCGCGAAAGACAGCGTATAGGAATAGGCCGTTTGCTTGACGCTGCGTGCGGCGCCGCCGCCCTTGCCGCCGCCCGACGAAACTTTATCGACGTTGATATGCTCCTTGAACCGCGCGGCCCATATCATCTGTCCCGCGAGCCGCACGCGCCCATACGCGGCGGGTATGGACGCGCCCTCGGTCGAGCCCTGCAAGTGCAGGCTGGTGAGCCGCGGCCCCGCCGGCGCGCGCGGCGTGCCGAACAGCGCATCGTCGACACGCGCGCCGATCAGCGCCCCGCCGGCCCTTCCGAGCGCAGCGCCGATCGCCGCATATCCGGCCGGCGCGATGTTCCCGCCAACTGCCCCGCCAACGGCGGTCAGCACTAATTGCGCCACGGCGCTACTCCTGGAAAAGAAAACGCCGCCGCCAGCCTGGTTTGCCAGAACGGCGTCATGCGGCTTTCAACCACGGCGCGGCCCCAATAGGCGTGAATGATACGCTCGCGCGCCGACAGGACCGCCGCATGTTTCATCGGCGCCTCCGCGCTCATGCGAAACAGCAGCACATCGCCTGGCGCTGCTTCTTCGATTTGAATTTCAACGAGGTGACGCCGCGCCGCATCGCGCAATGTCTCGCGCCCGCGCAACTCCGCCCAGTCCGGCGTGTAAGGCGGCGGCGTTTCCGGTTCGGCGCCGTAGAGCGCGCGCCAGATTCCGCGGATCAGGCCCAGGCAATCGCAACCCGCACCCTTCGCGCTCGCCTGATGGCGATAGGGCGTGCCGACCCAGGTTTGCGCCTCGGCGATGATCGCAGCGCGCTGCGGCGCGGCTATTGATCCGTCCACCGCGAAGAACCATCCAGCGGCGCGCCGGCGACGGGCCCGGCCTGCACCGCATCGTCTCCCGGCATAAACGGGAAGCCGCGGAAATTGAGCGTATTGGCGAACTTGTCGCGGCAGGTCTCCAGCCGCTTGTCGCAGCCGGCCGTGATGACGAACGTATCGCCCGCCGCGATCGGCGCCGGCCATGGCGCCAGCAATTCGATCGTCGCGGCCGCGCCAGCATAATGCGCCGCCACCTCCGCGGCGCCGCCTGCGTCCCAGGTCAGCACGCCGCGACTGAACAGGCCGTCCGCAAACGCGCCAAGCCCGGAGGCCGTGAACGTCGTTGCATCGATCACCGACACGACGACGCCCGCGCCGCGAAAGGCCGGATCGGCGAGATCGACGCCGCAACGCGCATCGCCGACATCGGCGTCGCACCAGCGCGAAAACACGCGCCCCACCGGCCGATTCAGCGCCGCCTGCAAGCCGCGCAATTCCACGCTGAATGCAGATTCGCCGCGCCGCGCTTCGCCGAGGCGTCCAGCGAACAGATGCACCCGCAGAGACGGGTCGGTCCAGTCGGCCCGCCAGAGATCGACGCGCGCGCCATCCCAGAGCCCGCGCGCCAGATCGTCCGGCGTAATGCAATCGGCGTTGAGCGCGCCTTCAGCGGACGCTGTATCTATGGAAAGCCCTACGCTCTTTTCGACCGCGCCGGCGAGAAATCCCGATTGGGCCTGATACGTGACGCCGGCGACCACAAGGTCGCGGTCGTGATCGGTGAAACCGAACACCGCGCCATCGCGCCGCACAATGCGCCACAGATGCGCCAGCGTCGTGACGCCGTTGTCGAGTTTGGCTTGAAGTTCCGCCGGAACGTTGCGCATCAGAGCGTCAATTCGATCAGCGCGATCTGGATCAGCCGCCCGGCGCCGAAAGCATCGAGGCTCGCCTCCAGCCGATCGGAATCGAACCGCACAGGCGTGTCGAACGCATAACCGGCGGTTACGGCATGGCCAGCGGCGGGCGCGGAAACCAAGGTTACGAGGCCGGTCGCGTGATCGACGGCGTAGCCGCTGGGGCTCAGCGCCACGCCGTTCACCGCCATCAGCACGCTGCCGGAAACCGGTTTGCGGATCGGGCGCTGATACGCGTCCGCGCCCTCCCCATAGGCCTTGATCAACTGAAACGCGGTCTGCGCGCCGTTTCCCGCGCCGATCGCCTGATCCGACGCCGCCGGCGCAGCGGAAGGCGCGCCCGATCGCCAATCGGCGAAATCGCGAAAGCGAAATCCATGCAGCCGCCCGCGCCGCGCCTCGAAGAACGCGATCAGCTCGTGCAGATCGTCCAGCACACTGACCGCGCCGCCGACATCGTATCGCCGCCGCGCATGCGCCCAGGGCGTATTGCGCTCCTCACGGCCAGAGCCGAGCGTGACGATCTCCGTGCGCCGTTCCGGCCCGCCCGTCGCGCCGAAGGTGAGCTTGAGCCGGAACAGCACTTCATGAAACGCTGTCATCTGTTTCGATTTCCATAGTCCACGGCCCGCGCAACTTGCGCCGCGATCTGGGACTGGCTGCGCCGGATGCTCTCGGCATCCCCGCCCGCGCCCACATTGAAGGTGACGTTGACCGGCTGTCCGGCGTTTTGCGGCGCGCTGGATTTGCCGGCGAAAATGCTATCCACCGCGACCTTGCCGAGTTCGGCCAGCACGCTGCCGGCGAGCCGCTTGAACGAAAGCTCGCCGCCGTGCGCGGCGCGCTCCAGTTCGCGGGCGATCTGACCCGACGCATCGGCGAATACCCGCGTCAGCCGATCGGCGGCGTCCTTTCCGTCGCGTTCGACGAACGTGCTGAGCGCGCCCTGCGCTTCGGAGAGATCGAGGGAAAGTTTCGGTGGGTCAGCCATGATTTAATCCGGAAAGCGCGACGCGAGCGCCGCCAATTCGTTGCGCGTCAACGGCGTGATCGCGCCCGCGCCGTTGAGCGCGCGCCATTCGCGCAGCGACAGGCGCCAGAACGCACGCGGCGCGATGCCGAACACAGCGCAGGCATGGGCAAGCCACGCGCTCCAGGGAAACATCACGTCAGCGCCCGCTGGAACGCTTCCGCCACAGCGCGCGCCGCCGCGGCTGCGTCGATATCGGCGGCCGCGATCTGTTGCGCGCTCATCGCTTCGCCGCCGCCGGCGATCAGAGCAGCGAGAACGATCATCAGATCGCTGGCCGATAATTTACCCAGCCGCGCGGCCAGCGCGTCGATTGTGTCGGCTTCAAACGCGCACTCCAGTTCCGCCAGGGCGCCCAGCGTAAGGCAAAGCCGTCGCGGCGCGCCGTCGATCATCAGCACAGTCTCACCGCGCGCCTTGTTGGCGATCATGATGCGGTGAAGCTCAACGCGCCGGCCGAGGCCAGCGACACGGAAAACGCCGCTTCGCCATCGTGATCGCCGGAATAATCGAGTCCCTCAATCAGGAACGCGCCCTGGATTGTTCCAAAATCCGGGATCACGAGCATCCAATTGCGCGCGACCTGGCTGAAGAACGCCGCGCGCATCAATCCGTCTGACGCCGCATCCTTGAATACGCCCGCACCGGTAACCGCGCAGGATTTGACCCCCGCACCAGCGACCAACTCGCGCCACGCCGCGGGCGAATCCGCATTCGTGCCATCGACCATTTTCGCATTGAGCGCGATGGTCTTGGCGCGGATGCCGGCGATGGTGGTGAACACTTCAGGCGCCGCCCCGTCGCCAATTTTCAGCAAGATGTCGCGACCCTTTTGCCCGGCCATTGCGCGCTCCTATGCAGTTTCAGTGATGGCGCGCAGACGCATCAGGCCTTGCGTGGCTCGCGCGTCCGGCGAAAGAAAAATGTCGGCGTAAACCACATTCAGCAAAACAAGCCGATGGCCGCTCACGGAAAGCGCCGCATTGTGCAGGCTGGCGCGCAACGCGCTGATCGCCTCCATCGCCTCGGCCTTGCCGCCCTCGCGCGACCAAACGTGCAGCGTGATGGCGTGATTGAGCGCCGGGCTCTCGCTGGAATCGGCAGGGT
>DASZPV010000016.1:0-31569 GCA_035549875.1 Caulobacterales bacterium | reverse complement strand
GGCGCGGAGCGTGAACTAATTCGCCGTTCAGGCAAAGCGCCCGCTTGCGGCGTCCGCGGCGGACAGGGCGGTTTCGGCCGGCGCGGCCAGCAGGGCATGGATCGCCTCGGCGGTTACCGCCTTCGAGAAGTAGAAGCCCTGCATTTCGTTGCAGCCGAAATGGCGCATGGCGAGAGCGTCGAATTCGGTCTCCACGCCCTCGGCGACGACGCTCATGCCAAGCCCCTGGCCGAGCGTGACGACGGCGTTGATCACGCTGCGCGGCACATCCCCGCGGGCAAAGCCGGTGACGAAGGAGCGGTCGATCTTCAGCTTGTCGAACTTGAACTGGCAGAGATAGGCAAAGCTCGAATAGCCGGTGCCGAAATCGTCGAGCGCCAGTTTGAAGCCCATGGCGCGAATGGAATCGAGCGTTTCCTTGGTTTTGGCGCTGGCTTCCATCAGCACGCCCTCGGTCATCTCCAGCACGATGCGGCGCGGATCGACGCCGTATTCCTGGGTCAGGCGATAGAGGCGGTTCTGGATGTCGGCATGGCGGAACTGCACCGGCGAAAGGTTTACCGCCATCTCCAGTTCCGGCCAGCGCTTGGCCGCCTCCATGGCGCGGCGCAGCACCCAATCGCCAAGGATCGGCATCAGGCCGGCGTCCTCGGCCACCGGCACGAACGTGGCCGGCGAAATGGGGCCGTGCTCAGGATGCGTCCAGCGCAGCAGCGCCTCGACGCCGCCGATCTTGCTGGTGCGCGCGTTGACTATGGGCTGGAAGTGCAGTTCGAGTTCGTCGTTCTCGATCGCGGTGCGCAGATCCACTTCAATGGCGCGGCGCTGCGCCACACGCTGGGCCATCTCACGCGAAAACAGGATCGCGCGGTTGCGGCCCTGGTTCTTGGCTTCATACAGCGCGATGTCGGCATTGCGCATGAGATCGCCGGCGTTGACCCCGTCGCGCGGGGCCGTCGCGATGCCGACGGAGGCGGTGACGCGGATGGATTGGCCGTCGATGACGAACGGGATGGCGAAAGCTTGCGCCACCCGGCGCGACAACACTTCTCCGCCATGCGGCGAGGTGGAAACGCAAAGCAGCGCGAATTCATCGCCGCCGAACCGGGCGAGAAAATCCTCCGGGCGAAGCTGGGATTGCAGCCGCTCGGCGACGGCCTTGATCAGCATGTCGCCGGCGTGGTGGCCCATCGTGTCGTTGATGTCCTTGAACCGATCGACATCCACGTAAGCCGTAACGGTCTTGTGGGAAGCGGCCTCAGGCGCCGTCAGCAGGCCTTCCAGCCGCTGCAGGAAAAAGTGACGGTTGGGCAGGCCAGACAGCGTATCGTGCAGCGCCTCGTGACGCGCCTGCTCCTCGCTCTGCGTGATTTCCGCCGTCGCGCGTTTCAGCCGCAGCAGCATGTTGGCGAAGATCACGCCCGCGACAGCCACGCCAAGCGCAACCAGCGGCAAGATCACCGCCAGCAGAACCTGACCGGGGCGCTTGGTCGCCCAGCGTAATTCGCCCAGATGCGCGCCGTCATCGGCGATGAATGCCTGCGCCACCGTGCCCTTCGCCGGCGCGTCGCCTGGCTTCAGGGCCAGATCGTTCAGCAGCAGCGAGCGGCCGATATCGGCGACAAACGCGTCGTCTATATCGACGACGCTGACGAGCAGATTGGGCGTGCCCTTCAGCACGGTGGAATCGACGTTCGGCACAATCGTCATCGCCGCGACGATCACTGGCCGGCCCTGCAGCGAAAGAATATGGCCGCTCCAATGGGCCACGCGCAGCACGCCGGAGAGCACGCGGTAATTGGCCTGGCTGGCGGCGAACACGTCAGGGCGCTGCAGCAGCGTCGATGGCTTGCCCGAACGGGCCTCGGCGATCACGCGTTTCAGGGCGGGGCGCAATTGTTCAAAGGTTGACGGCGCGCGGCGCTCTGAATTGGAAAAGGCGTAGATCGGCTTGTCCTCGCCGTTGAGGATGTAGACCTCGTCCTGCGAATAGGTTTCGGTGAGGAACACGCCGAAATTGGCGTCGGCAAAATCGAGATCGATCTTCTGATCGGTGATCTTGAGCACCGCATCGTCCCACCAGGCGACGCTCTTCTGCTCGTTCAGAGCGCCGGCGATCGACTGGTTCAGCGCGTTTTCCACCAGCGTGCGTTCGCGTTCAAAAGCGGTCTGGTTCGACGACCAGCCGGCAAACGCGATGACGGCCAGCAGAAGCGCGCCAAAAAACGCCAGCGCGCCCCCCGCCAACGCCGTGAGGCGGGCCAGATCGCCCTCGTAACCGTTGTGTTTTTTCAGGGCCATCGCCGCCTGCGGAGCTAAAGCCTGCGAAAATAGGCGCCTTCACAAGAATATTTTCTTACCGCGCCTTTGCCGGGCTCAGTGTTTGACCGGATCAGTATGGTTAACGCTGCATCAATATTTACGATCTGACTTACGCTAAACTTTCCCGTCCGAGTTGAATCGTAAGTAATTAATAAACATTAACGGCCCCATTTTCCTTAGATTATGGTTAACAAATACTTTTCGCCTGAGGGGCTTGAAGTTCTTTTGTTTATACTTTATTAAGGGAATTGCTCGGGCGGCAGGGGAAAACTGCCGTTTCGTGAGGTCGCCGTAAACTAAGAATTAGGATTTGTGCCATGACCGCCTCTTTGACGGTGCGCTCGCGCGCGGACAGCCCGGAGTTGAAAAAGGCCGCACACGTCATCGAGCAAGCCGCCTGGAGCGAGCTTGGCTATCTTAACTATACTCAGGCGCATTACGCCCATTACGCCGCCCTGCTCGAACAATATCCGGAGTACCAGCTCTGCCTGTTCGACGAGGAAACCGGCTACGTCGCCGCGGCGGCCAATTGCGTCCCGCTGATGTGCGAGGCCGACAACCTCCCTCCCGAAGGCTGGGATTGGGTCGTCGAGAGCGCCTACGGCAGGGCGGGTCAGCCGGCCAACATGCTGGGCGCGCTGGCCATCTCCGTTCCCAAAGTTCACCGCAGCAAGGGCTATGCGCGGCTGATGATCAACGCGCTGCTGGATCTGGGGCGCAGGAAAGGGCTGCGCGGCCTCGTGGCGCCTGTGCGGCCGTCTTCAAAGGCCAGCCATCCCAACGTGTCGATCGACGATTACATCACCTGGACCGATGAGCGCGGCCGCGTGTTCGATCCGTGGCTGCGCAGCCATCTGGCGGCGGGCGGCAAACTGGTGGGCCCGTGCAAGCGCTCGATGGTGGTCGAGGAGCCGGTGGCGTTCTGGGAGACCTGGACCAATCGGCGGTTCGAACACTCGGGCGACTATCAGCTCGACGGCGCGCTGGTTCCGGTCTCGATCGATCTGGCCAAGCAGCGCGGCCGTTACGAAGAGCCCAACGTGTGGGTCGCTTACACGCTCTGAGCGGCAAGGTTTCGTTTACCGTTCCTCTTGCGCGTTTTTTTAAAGATATTTGACCCATACTCGCGCCCATGTTTGGCGAGTGGGAGAGCCTTGGGCGTGAGCGTGGCCAGCCATGAAGCTGGGCGCCAAATTCGCCTGCGCGCTTATCGCGACGTTTCTGTGCCTGTTCGGCGCGGCCTGGCTGATCCTTGATCATCTGGTCAGAGCGGAATTCCGGCAGATCGAAGCCCAGCAGCACGACGACGATGTCCGGCGTGTAAACGCCGGCCTGTCGCGGTACGAAAAGGAACTCATCGCGCGGGTCAGCGACTATGCCGATTGGGACGATACACGCGCGTTCCTTCTCGGCGCGGCGCCGAACTACCCAGCGGCCAATTTCACGCCGAGCTGGTTTGCCAATTACGACGTCGATCTGGCGCTGTTCGTGGACGCCAAGGGCGCTATCGCCTGGGGCCGCAACCGCGCCGGCGATGGCGGCCTCGAGACCGGAGATTTTCTTTTCAATATCGTTTTGAGCCAGGCGCGCACCGCCAGTGCGAGCGTTGCAAAGCCGGCGCTCGGCGTGGCCTGGACCCAGCACGGACCGCTATTCTACGCCGCGCGGCCGGCCCGCAACTCGATGGGGGACGCCTCGCCGGTCGGACTGGTGGTCATCGGCCAATACCTTACGGCCGCGCGTTTGCGCGAGCAGACCCAACTTGATCTCGATGTCTTCAACATCGTTTCGCCCGGCGCCGATGTTTCCGTCCGTGCGGGCCTTAAGCGGCTTGCCGACACCAACCTGCGGCAGGTGGGCTGGGCGGAGGGCGGGCGGCGCGTGACGCTGATCGCCTTGCGCGGCGCAGACGGCCGGGCCGTCGGCGCCATTCTGGCCCGGCACGCCAAAGCGCTGAACCCGCTCGGCGAACGTTCGATAGTGCTAACCGCAGCCTGGTTGGCGGTACTGCTCGCATTGGCGCTGGTTGTGCTTTGGCGCGTTATCGAGAGCCAGATCGTTTCCCGGTTGCGCGCCCTGGAGCGGCATTTCGATGGTCAGGGAGACGATCTAAAACCTGCGCCGCAACCTCAGTCTAACGACGAGATCGGCCGCCTCGTGGGCGCCTTCAACGGGCTGGTCAATCGCACGCGCCAGGCGCTTGCGCGCGAGCAGCAAGCCGTGCTCGACCGGGAAGCGCACGCGCACGCCTATCAGATCAAGACGGCGTTCATCGCCAATATGAGCCATGAACTGCGCACGCCGCTGACGGCCATCATGGGCTATTGCGACCTGGTCCAGGAAGATATGCGCGCGAGCGGGCTGGAGTCCGGCAGCGCCGATCTGGCGAAGATCGAGCGGTCCGCCCGCGACTTGCTCGGCATGATCGAGGAAATCCTCGACATGTCAAAACTCGAGCGCGACGAGATCGATATCCAAGCGAATTCGTTCGATGTCGCCCAGATGTTGAAGACGGCCGCCGACCGGGCAATGCCGGCGGCGCGGGCGAACGGCAACACGCTTACTTTGCAGTGCCTCGGCCCGTTGGGTTTTGCACGGACGGACGAAGCGCGCTTGCGCCAATGCGTGGCAAACCTTTTGTCCAACGCCTGCAAGTTTACCCGCGGCGGCGAGATCGTATTGCGCGCCGAGCGCATGCGAATAGATAATGCGAACTGGCTGCGGGTGGAGGTCCACGATAGCGGCATCGGCATGAGCACCGAGCAGATTACTCATATCTTCGAGCCGTTCATGCAGGTGGATAATTCAAACACGCGCCGTTACGGCGGCATGGGTCTTGGCCTGGCGATCACCAAACGGCTGGTCAATCTGCTCGGAGGAACGATCGCCGTGCGCAGCCGCCAGGGCTTCGGCACGATGTTCGTTGTAAGTGTGCCGGCTGCGCTTGAAACCGGCGCGTCAAAGGCCGCCGCCTAGCATTTGATCTCTAGCCGTCTGCCGGGAACCCGGCCTGCGGTGCTTCGTTTTCTTCATCAGCGTGGGGGCTTTAACCCACTGGAGAAACGAAGATGAATTTTCTGAAACCTACGGCCGCGGCGCTTGCTGTGCTGTGCCTGAGCGCGCCAGCTTATGCGCAATTGGGCGGCGCGATCGGCGGCGGCGGCACACTCGGCGGCGCCGTGGGCGGCGCCGGCGGTAGTCTCGGCGGCGCGGGCGCAGGCACTCTCGGCGCTGGCGTCGGCGGCGGCCAAATCGGCGCAGGCGCGAACGGCGCGGCCTCGGGCGCGCTCGGTAGTTCGTCGCTCGGTATGAGCGGAAATGTCGGCGCCGGCGCGGCAGTCGATGGCTCGGCGGCAACGAGTGCGGCGACCAATACCGCCAAGAACACGGTTGGCGTCGCCAAGCACACGACGAAGAAGGTCGTGAACAAGGCAAAGCACAAGGTTGATAACGCCAGCGTCAGCGCCGGCGCCAATGCGGGGGCCTCAGCGACTGGCGCAATCGGCAACTGACCTTGAAGGTGAAGCCGAAGCGGGCCGCCCGATGCGGCCCGCTTTTCGTTTAGTGCGCCGGTTTGGCGCGCTTGATGGCTTCCTCGGCGCGTCTGCCGGAAAGCTCCGCCATATGGCTGAAGCTGGCGTGGAACGTCGCCAGACCCTGGGTGAGCGAGCGCAGTTCGGAAATGAAATCCTGCCGCTCGGCATGCGACAGGCACACTTCGATTTGATCCCAGCCGGGCCAATCGGCGCGGGTTTCAAAGCCGAGGATTTGTCCGTTGCGGCTGGATACGGCGGAATTGATTTTCGGCGTGCCCCAGGACGGCGTGTACACGATCAGCTTTTCGATCGGATCGAGCACGACGGGATCGCAGCCCGGCAGGGCTTCGCTCATCGCCACGCGGCCGGCGATGCGGAAAGCAAGCTCCGATGAATCGACCGCGTGGAATGCGCCATCGACCAGCGTGACTTCCACATCGACAACCGGAAAGCCCAACGGCCCTTTCTCCATCGCATCGCGTGCGCCTTGCTCCACCGCCGGTATCCATTGCCGCGGCACGGCGCCGCCGGTGATCTTGTCGACGAAGCGGAAGCCTTCGCCGCGTGCGAGCGGCTTGATCTCGATCATCACGTCGGCGAACTGGCCGTGGCCGCCGGTCTGTTTCTTGTGGCGCCCGCGCTGGGCGGCGCCTTTGCGGATGGTTTCGCGATAGGGCGTGGCGGGCCGGCCGGAGGTAACTTCCACGCCAAAGCGCTTCTTCAAATGGTCCAGCACAAGACGCAGGTGCGGCTCGCCCTGGCCCAACAGCAGCACTTCGTTCGAGTGGGGATCGTGGACGACGGAGAGTCCGGGGTCTTCTTCCACCAGTTTCGAGAGCGCGCCGGAAAGGCGCACGTCATCCTTTCTGTCGGTCGTAGCGATCGCCAATTGGAACACGGGAAACCGGGCCGGGGCCACAACGCGCGGCCGCGCCGGCGCGTTGGCGCTCAGCAGATCGCCGCGCGCTACCGGATCGAGCTTGCCGATGGCGACGACTTCGCCCTCGGCCGCTTGCGGGGCTTTTTTCATCGCGCCATCGCGCAAGGAAAAAAGCGCGCTGGCCCGTCCGCGCGATCCATCGCTAAGCGTCAGTTCGGCGCTGTCCTGCAGGGGCGCATTCAGCGCGCGCGCGACCGCGATCTTTCCGGCCTGGCCGGAATGGGTGATCTTCATGACATAGGCGCCGGGCCCTTCGAGGCCGAGGCGCGCGGCGGCGATCTTCGGATCGGGCGTATCGTGGCGGAGCGATTTCAGCAGGCGTCGCAGGCCGAAGCCCTGGGAGGCCGCGCCGAAGAACACCGGCGCGATCAGCCCTTCCTGGGTTTCGCGCCGCAAATCGGCGAACACCGCGTCGGTCGGCGGGACCACGTCGCTCAGCAATTGCTCCATCAGCGCATCGTCATAATCGGCGAGCTGTTCGAGCATGTGGAAGCGCGCGTCGGCCTCGATTTGCGCGATCTCGGCGGGGATGTCGGTGCGTTCGGAGGGCCGGCCGGGGCGGAAGACATAAGCGCGCTCCAGCGCCAGATCGACGAAGCCGACGATCTTGTCGCCGCGCCAGATCGGCAATTCGCGCGCGACCAGCGGAGCGGTGCTGAACGGCTGGAATGCTTCAAGCAGGTCGCGCGCGCCGCCCTCGGCCTGGTCGATCTTGTTGACGAACAGCACGCGCGGCACGCAGAGCCGCTCAAGCTCCTTCAGAAAAGGGTGGGCGAGCACGGCCTTTGCGGGGTCGGCGTCCACCACCACGATGGCGAGGTCGGCGCCGGGCAGGGCGAAATCCATGTCGGCCGAGAAATCGATCGCGCCCGGCGTATCGATCACCGCGTAATGATCGCCCATGAACTCGATCGCCTTCACGTCGATCTCGACCGATTGATGCGCCTCGCTCGCCCCACTCTGGAAGGCGCCTGTTGCCGCTGATCTAAGACCTTGAACTAAGGAGGTTTTCCCGACGCCAGTCGGGCCGGTTACGGCGATGCAGCGAACGGAATTGGTCGATTTGCCGGGCATTGGGGCGCCTCCCGTGAGACGGCGCCCGGGGACAGCGCCGCGTTTTATGGCGTGTCGAACGGCGCTGATGTTTCACCCGGAATTGGATTTTCGCAAGGCGGCTTTCGCGCCGGGGAGTGCTAATTTTATCCGATGACCGAACCGCGCGCGCCAGGCGTTATTGAAATTCGAGTGGGGTCGATCGCGCAGATATTCAACTCCCTCGACCCTTCGCCTTTTCACGACCGCGATCTCGATCAGGCCGCCGAGCAATTCATGATGGACTGGGCGCGCGAGATGCCACGCGACGCGCCCATCGTCATCAAGGTTTGCCTACCACCTGCCGTTGTGGAGGGGCCAGAGGCCAGCGGCGTGCCGGAGGCGATCGGCAATTACTTCGCGCAGCGCGCCGAAGCCACGAAGCGGCAGTTGCGCGAGTACTTTCGGCTAGGCCGGCGCTATCTGGCGATGGGGATGGCGATCCTGATCGCCTGCCTGACGGCAAGCGCGGCGATCGGTGCGGTAATCCCGGAAGGAACAATATCGCAGATACTAAGTGAGGGGCTGATCATTGTCGGCTGGGTGGCGAACTGGAAGCCGCTGGAGATTTTCCTTTACGATTGGCAGCCGATCAGGCGCCGGCTGCGACTTTTTCAGCGCCTCGCCGCGGCAAAAATTCAACTCGCGCCGGCCTGAGCGCGTCGCGCCAGCATCCGATCCACCGCGATCAGGGCGAGCGCGATCAGCGCCGTGAACACCAGCAGCCAGACAATGTTGCCGGCCACTTGCCAGGCGCTCAGCAATTTGGCGTCGATGAACCAGTAGGGATACCAGCCGTCGATTGCGCCGCGTGCGAACGCATAGAGGCAAAACGCGACGGGCGCCGCGATCGCGCCCAGTGCGTCGCGCCAGGTCAGCGCGCCATGCGGAGACAAGCTCCAGATCGCCAGAAACAACAGCGGCGTAACATCATGCAGCGCATGATCGGCGACCGCCTGCCAGCCCTGCGGGTTCCACACCTCGCGCAGCGCCGCCGAATAACCGATGCCGACAAGCAGGATCGAAGTCGCCATCGCCAGCAAGGCGCGCGGGCCGATCTTGTGCTGCGCTGAAGGCAGCGCCAGAGCGCCGCAAACGATCGCCAGCGCGGTATTCGAAAGAATGGTGAAGTAGCCGACCAGACGCCACAGGGCATCGCCCACAGACGCCCCCTCGGCAGTCATCCGCGCAACGAACAGATCAGCCTGCAGCAGCACCGCGGCGCCTGCGATGGGGGCGGTGAGGGCGGCAAGCCTCGTTCGGATGCTCATGGGGACCAAGCCTGCCATGCCAGCGATACCACATTCCTAACAGGCCCTAGCAAACCAGGCCGAAGGCGCCTAAGTAGGCGCGCGCGGACGAGGGCCTCATGCAGTCGGCAATATCGGTACAGAACCTGTCGAAGGTTTACGCCTCCGGCCTGAACGCGCTCAAGAACGTCAATCTCGAAATCAGGCACGGCGAAATCTTCGCGCTGCTCGGGCCCAACGGCGCCGGCAAGACGACGCTGATCAACGTGATCTGCGGCATCGTCAAAGCCAGCAGCGGCAAGGTCATCGCCGACGGCCACGACATCGTGAGCGACTACCGCGCCGCGCGCACAAAGATCGGGCTCGTGCCGCAGGAACTGACCACCGATGCGTTCGAGAAGGTCATCTCTACGGTAAACCTCAGCCGCGGCCTGTTCGGCAAGCCCGCCAATCCCGCGCTGATCGAGAAGATTCTGAAAGAGCTGACGCTCTGGGACAAGCGCGACAGCAAAATCATGACTCTCTCCGGCGGCATGAAACGCCGGTTGATGATCGCCAAGGCATTGTCACACGAACCGCGCATCCTGTTTCTTGACGAGCCGAGCGCTGGCGTCGATGTCGAACTACGCCGCGACATGTGGAACATCGTCCGCGCCCTGCGCGATAGCGGCGTCACCATCATCCTCACCACGCATTACATCGAGGAAGCCGAGGAGATGGCCGACCGTATCGGCGTCATCAACAAGGGCGAGTTGATCGTGGTCGAGGAAAAGGCCACGCTGATGCGCAAGCTCGGCAAGAAGCAGCTCACGCTCCATCTGCAGAATCCGCTTGCGGCGCTGCCCGATGGCCTCAACGGCTACAAGCTTGAATTGGCCAATGGCGGGAAGGATTTGATCTACACGTTCGATGCGCAGGCCGAAGACACCGGCATCGCCGGCCTGATGCGCCGGCTCAACGAATTGGGGCTCGATTTCAAGGATCTGAACACCGAACAGAGTTCTCTCGAAGAAATCTTCGTCAGCCTGGTGAGGGCCCAGCCATGAACTTCAACGTCAATGGCGTGAAGGCGATCTACCGCTTCGAGATGGCACGCTGGTTCAGGACGCTGGGGCAGAGCCTGTTGTCGCCGGTGATCTCGACTTCGCTCTATTTCGTCGTGTTCGGTTCGGCGATCGGCTCGCGCATGGCGAACATAGACGGCGTCAGCTACGGCGCTTTCATCATTCCGGGCTTGATCATGCTGTCGCTGCTCGGCGAAAGCATCGCCAACGCCTCATTTGGCATCTATTTCCCGCGCTTTACCGGCACGATCTACGAAATCCTTTCGGCGCCGCTCTCGGCCGTGGAGATTGTGATCGGCTTTGTCGGCGCTGCGGCGACGAAATCGGTAATCCTCGGCGCGATCATGCTGATCACGGCGCGCCTGTTCGTCGAGTATCACATCGAGCATTTCTGGGTGATGGCGGCGTTCCTGGTGCTGACGGCGGTCACGTTCGCTTTGTTCGGCTTCATCATCGGGCTTTGGGCCGATGGCTTTGAGAAACTGCAGATCATTCCGCTGCTGGTGGTGACGCCGCTGACCTTCCTCGGCGGCTCGTTCTATTCGATCAATATGCTGCCGGAATTCTGGCGCACCGTGACCCTGTTCAATCCGGTCGTGTACCTGGTCAGCGGGTTTCGCTGGAGCTTTTTCGGCCAATCCGATGTCGATATCGGCCTCAGCCTGCTGGCGATCTCCGGGTTTCTCGCCCTTTGCCTCGCCGCCGTCTGGTGGATTTTCAAGACGGGTTATCGCCTGAAGGCCTAGCCCGGGCTGATCACCAGCGGCGAATGCGGCCCGTATCGACGTGTACGAAGTCAGAGGCGGGATAGAAGCCAACGCCCCCGCGCTGAAGGCTTAGCGCGGCATCGCGCAAATGCTCGCAGGCGACGCCCTTGACCCGGATATCTATCGCCTTGCCATCCATGTGCAGGCTGTGCGTGGCGACGCCGTCGCTGGCTTCATGCAGGGCGGCGTTGCTCGCCGGAGAACGATAGCCGGAAATGATCTGGAACGGGGCCTTGGTTTCCAGCGTGCAGCCAAGGTCGCTCAGCACATCGAACAGATGCGGATCGATGTCGTGGATTTCATTGTTGCGATGATCGCGCATGACGCGGGCGATTTCCGCTGCGGCGTCCGGCACGAATGCGCCCTTGTCCCAGTACGCGCCGGTGAAGGTGTCGCCGGTGTGCAGGTTGAACAGCGTCAGCGTCCGGGTCTGAACAGCCGGCGCCTGCGCTGCGAAAGCCGGCCTAACAAGCGCGGCACCAGCCAGACCGGCGCCCGCCACGTGCAGGAACTGTCGGCGATGCAATGAAAGCTTCTTCATCATTATGGACATAAGTCTACCACATGTGCGGCCATTTTACGACACTCCGGCGCAGGGCAAGATTTGAGCGGCCGCGGAACGACTGGGAGCAGTAGGGGTTTCTGCTTTATGCGAGCAACTACAAAGGCATTCCTGTTCACTCGGCGTGCTGACGATGCTGGCGCTGGCGATGTTGCAGGCGCGGCTGATGTATCACCATCCGGCGCGTGGCAGTGTCGCTAGGAGCCATATTGCGCCAGCGGCCCGCACTGAAGCAGCCGCAAGGCGGGATCGCGATCTGGAGCGCGACGCCGATCTGATCGTTCCGGTCTATGGCGTCGGCGTATCGCAACTGGCCGATACATGGGGCGCGGCGCGGGCGGCGGGACGGGTGCATCAGGGAGTGGACATCCTGGCGCCTGCCGGCACGATCGTGCGCGCTGTAGCTCCCGGTATGGTGGCCAAGTTGTTCTTCAGCGAACACGGCGGGATCACCGTCTATGAGATGAGCGCCGATGGCCGCTACATTTTCTACTATGCGCACCTGCAACGTTATGCGCTATGCGCCCGACCTAAAGGAAGGCGATACGCTCGCGCAGGGCCAAGCGATTGCCTATGTCGGCATGACCGGCAACGCGCCCGTTCCGCATCTGCATTTTGAAATTCAGCGGGCGTCTGAAGATGGCAAATGGTGGCGCGGCGAGGCGTTCAATCCTTACCCTTCGCTGCTTGCCGGCCGCATTCTGTTGAACTGATCGCTCGCGTGAGCAAGCGCCGTTGATGCGCCGCCGAGCAGATAATCGCGGCGAACCGGAACGGCGTCGATCTTCTTGCTGAGCTGGAATTGAAACACGACATGCGGGCCGATACGGAAACTGGCTTCGCTGGCGGCGAGGTAGAATTCCCACATCCGGCAAAAGCGCTCATCGTAGAGGCCTTTAATCTCGTCGATCCGGCTCATGAACCGCGTGCGCCAGGCGCGCAATGTCAGTGCGTAATGGAGGCGCCACACCTCCACGTCCGCGATGAACAGGCCGGCGCGCTCGATCGCCGGCGCGAGCTGCGAAAGCGCGGGGATGTAGCCGCCGGGGAAAATGTATTTCGCCGTCCAGCCGCCGCCGATGGCCGGTCCGTCGGTCTTGCCGATTGTGTGAATGAGCGCGACGCCGTCTTTATCGAGCAGACGGGCGACCGTATCGAAATATTCCTGGTAATTGCCCCGGCCGACATGTTCGAGCATGCCCACCGATACAATCCGGTCGAACGGCCCTTCGACATCGCGATAATCCTGCAGCCTGAAATCTATTTCGAGGCCGCGCTCAGCGGCGCGCGCGCGGGCGATAGTGAGCTGTTCTTGCGATAACGTCACGCCGGTGACACGGGCGCCATATTCGCTGGCCAGCGTCAGTCCCATGCCGCCCCAGCCTGAACCGATATCGAGCACCCGCGCGTCCGGCGAGAGCAGCAGCTTCGCGGCGATCAGACGCTTCTTGGCTTCCTGCGCCTCCTCCAGAGTAGCGCCGTCATGGGGGAAGTACGCGCAGGAATATTGCATGTCAGCGTCCAGGAAGCGCCGGTAGAGTTCGTAAGAGAGATCGTAATGATGCGCCACGTTCCGGCGCGCCGCGTGGCGCCGGTTGAAATGAACAAGCTGGGCAATCGCGCCATTGACCGCGCCGCGAAGCGTGCGGCGGTGGTGATGTCTGAAATTGCGGACGGCGATTTCGAGCAGATCGTAGATGGATCCCCGCTCCATCACGAGTCTGCCGTCCATATAGGCTTCGCCCAGCGCCACGTGCGGGTTACGGGCGATGGCGCCGGCGGCGCGCCAATCCAGAATATGGAAAATAACCGGCGCATCGGTAGGGCCAACGCCCCCGAGGCATATGTTCTCTCCATCCGGCAGGCGCAAGACCAGTGCGCCTTCCACGAAATAGGAGCGGGCAAGGGATGCGATCATCGACATCGGACCACTCGGACCATCGACGTTGCAACGCGCGACGAACGGCTTGGTTTCTGCGGCCGTGCGGGCTAGTTGTCAAACCCTCCGGCGGGCGGCACAAGAGCGAGACCCCTTGGTGTTCGTGCGGGGAAAGAATGGCCGATCAAGCGGGACGATCCATCGAGAAGACCGACCCGCCGCCCATCAGGTTGTCGGCCGGCGTCGTGGAACGCGCCCGGCGCATGGTCGATGCGCCGGCAAAGACGCCAGCGTTGCAACTCTCGCTCTTCGCCGTGGGCGCCGGCTTGATGGCGGGCATGCTGATCAAGCGCGGGCGGATACCCTCCCGCCGCGCCTGACGCGGGCCGGAACAGATTATTTCGCCAGCAGGTGGGCTATGTGCTCCAGGGCGAGCACGTAGCCGTTGGCGCCAAGACCGCTGATAATGCCGGTGGCGGCTCTGGCGATTATGGTCTGCGACCGCCATGCCTCCGCGCGGCGGTGGATGTTGCTGATGTGCACTTCGATAATCGGGCACTTGCACATCAGCACTGCATCAAGGACCGGCACGGAATGATAGCAGAACGCGGCGGGGTTGATGATGATTCCGGCCGCCTGTTCGCGCGCTTCCTGCAGATAGCCGATCATTTCATGTTCGGCGTTGGTCTGCCGCGCGACGATCTCGTGGCCGTGGCGCGCGGCGGCCTTTTCCACCCGCCCCACGATGTCGGCGAGCGTGTCATGGCCGTAGATTTCCGGCTCGCGAACGCCGAGCAGATTGGTGTTAGGGCCGTTCAACAGGTAGATTTTCGCCACTTATCATCCTCGCCACGACGTGACTTGCCGTTGTGCCGAATGGCGGGCGCTGCGTCTAGCCGCCTGCCGCCCTGACCTTTTCATAGCCGGCCAGCGCCGCGCGCCTTGCTTCCGCGTGCTCGACCATCGGGCGGGGATAAGCTGGCGTATCAAGTTCGGGAACCCATTTGCGGACATATGCGAAGTCCGGATCGAACTTGCGCGCCTGCTCGGCCGGATTGAATATCCGAAAATAGGGCGCAGCGTCGGCCCCGCTGCCGGCAACCCATTGCCAGCCCGCGACGTTGTTGGCCATGTCGGCATCAAGGAGCGTGTCCCAGAACCAGGCTTCGCCCTTGCGCCAGTCAATGCGCAGGTGCTTGGTAAGGAAACTCGCCGCCACCATGCGCACCCGATTGTGCATGTAGCCGGTGGCCCACAATTCGCGCATGCCGGCATCGACAAGCGGATAGCCGGTCAGCCCCCTTTGCCAAGCCTTAAGATCGGCGGGCGCGTCGCGCCAGGGATAAGCGTCGAAACTGGCGCGCCAGTTTTTCTGCGCCGCAGCCGGAAAATGAAACAGCAGGTGATGGGCGAATTCGCGCCAGCCGATCTCGCTCAGGAATTTTTCCGCGTCGCGC
Source organism: Caulobacterales bacterium (assembly GCA_035549875.1). Taxonomy (GTDB): domain Bacteria; phylum Pseudomonadota; class Alphaproteobacteria; order Caulobacterales; family Aquidulcibacteraceae; genus JAKFWI01. The sequence continues at coordinate 16,700 of DASZPV010000016.1, read as the reverse complement.
GCCAGTTCGGGTTCGCGCTCGACCGCCGATTGCGTCGCCGCCCAGATTTGCCGGGGCGAGATTTCGCCCCAATGCAGATGCGGGGAAAGACGCGATGTGCCGTCGATAGCCGGCCGGTCGCGGTTTTCGGGATAACCGCGGAGGCCATCGCTGAGGAATTTCTTGAGCCGTCTTGCCGCGCCGGCTTCGCCAGGCGTCCAGAGATGTTCCCAGCCTGCCGCCCAATTCGGGCTGCGCGGCGTCAGGCCCCATGAGGCGAGCCGGTCGCTTTCCGGGAGGCGCGCCAATTCAAACTTCACTGCACGCACCGGCGCGGCGATCGGCAGGGCGCGCGCAGCCCGCCAGAACGGCGTGTACACTTTGAACGGCCCGCCGCCGCCGGTTCTAATTTCCCACGGCTCGTGCAGCAGGGCGCCGTTAAAGCTGCGCGCCTGGATGCCTCCCCCAGCAAGGCCGGCCTTGATCGCCGCGTCGCGTTTGACCGCGCCGGGCTCATAACAGCGGTTCCACAAAATCGCCTCCGCGCCAATCTCCCTGGCCAGCGCCGGCAGCATCTGCGCCGGGTCGCCGCGGAGCAGGACTAACCCGCCGAGCCTTTCGCTAAGCGCGGAGAGCGCGTGATGCAGCCACCAGCGGCTGGCCGCCCCCGGCGTGCGAACATCTGCATTCGTCTGGTCGAGAATGAACACCGGGACGACGGGGCCGCGGCGCGCGGCTTCGGCGAAGGCGGCATTATCAGCCAGGCGCAAGTCCTGGCGAAACCACATGATCGTCGTCGTCATGGCGGAACTACGGGCCCAAAGGTAAGGTGGATCAAGGACCTATGCCGAACCCCAACCCTCCGGACCCCGCGCCAGACGAAGACGAACTGGACGAAGCGCTTGAGGAGAGCTTTCCCGCAAGCGATCCTCCGAGCTGGCCGGCGACGCGGGTGGGGCCGCCCAAGCCGGAACCCGACGAGGCCTGACGTCCGGATCGGGGTCGCGCGGCCACGGCGGCTTTGCGTTGGGACATCAAAGCGCTTTCGCCAGGGGCCGGCTGGACCTATGCTAGTTTGAGAGAAGACAATGACTTGGGAGCCCTCGTGAAGCCGGCCTGGGATGAATCGCGCGCCGCCGCCGCCGTCGCGCCGTTCGACAAGATCGAAGGGCCGATGCTGCCGATGCTCCACGCCTTACAGCATGAATTCGGGGCGATTTCCGACGAGGCGATCCTTTTCCTCGCCCGGCGGCTGAATCTCACCCGCGCCGAGGTCTATGGCGTCGTCAGCTTCTATCACGATTTCCGGCGCGAACCGGCCGGGCGGCGGGTGGTGAAGGTGTGCCGGGCCGAGGCCTGCCAAAGCGTTGGCGGCGTCGCGATGGCCGAAGCGCTGCTCGCGGCGCACGGTCTGGGCTGGGGCGACACGACCGGCGACCGGGCGCTGACCGTCGAGCCGGTCTATTGCCTGGGCCTTTGCGCCGTGGCGCCGGCTGCGCTGATCGACGGCGAGCCTCTCGGGCGCCTTGACGCGGCCAAGCTCAAGGCGGCGGTTGCGGCATGATCCGCGTTTACATCCCCAAGGACTCGGCTGCGCTCGCGGTTGGCGCGGAGGCTGTCGCGAAGACGATTGCTGCGGAGGCCGCCAAGCGCAAGCTGGCGATAGAGGTTGTGCGCACCGGATCGCGCGGGATGTTTTGGCTGGAGCCGCTGGTCGAGGTTGAGCAGGGCGGCAGGCGGATCGCTTACGGGCCGGTCGAAGCGCGCGATGTGACTTCGCTGTTCGATGCGAAATTCCATGAAGGCGGCAAGCACAAATTGGCGCTCGGGCCGATCGAGGATCATCCGTGGCTGAAGCGCCAGACGCGGCTTGTGTTTGCGCGCTGCGGAATCGTCGATCCTTTGTCAGTGGATGAGTATGTCGCCCATGGCGGCCTGAAAGGCCTGAAGCGCGCCATTGAGATCGGCTACGCCGCCACGCTGGAGGAAATCACCAAGTCCGGTCTTCGCGGGCGCGGCGGCGCCGGCTTCCCGACCGGGATCAAGTGGAAGACTACGGCGGATGCAAAAGGCGATCGGAAATACGTCGTCTGCAATGCCGATGAGGGCGATAGCGGCACGTTCGCCGATCGCATGATCATGGAAGGCGATCCGTTCGCGCTGATCGAAGGCATGGCGATCTGCGGCTTCGCGATCGGCGCCACGAAGGGGTACGTTTATTCGCGCTCCGAATATCCCCATGCAAACGTGACGTTCCAGAAAGCGATTGAAGCGGCGCGCGCGATCGGCGGGTTGGGGCCGAACGCGCTTGGGCCAGGCAAGCCGTTCGACATCGAATTGCGCATCGGCGCCGGGGCCTATGTGTGCGGCGAAGAAACCGCGCTGCTAGAAAGCCTGGAAGGTAAGCGCGGCCAGGTGCGCGCCAAGCCGCCGCTGCCGGCGCATAAGGGCCTGTTCGGCAAGCCGACGGTGATCAACAACGTGCTGTCGCTGGTCAGCACGCCGTGGATCATGGCGAATGGCGCCGAGGCTTTTGCAGCGTTCGGCCTTGGCCGTTCGCGCGGCACGATGCCGATCCAACTTGCCGGCAACATCAAATACGCCGGCCTGTTTGAATGCGCCTTTGGCGTAACGCTCGGCGAACTGGTCAACGATATCGGCGGAGGGACGCGCACGGGCCGGCCGGTGCGCGCGGTGCAGGTTGGCGGCCCGCTCGGGGCGTATTTCCCGCCGGCGCTGTTCGATACGCCATTCGACTACGAAGCCTTCACCGCCAGGGACGGGTTGATCGGCCACGGCGGAATCGTGGTGTTTGACGACAGCGTCGATATGCGCGCCCAGGCGCGCTTCGCGTTCGAGTTCTGCGCGATCGAAAGCTGCGGCAAGTGCACGCCGTGTCGCATCGGCGCCGTGCGCGGCGTCGAGACGATCGACAAGATCACCAGCGCGAAAGAGATCACGATCGTCGAAGACCTTTGTGAGACGATGAAATTCGGTTCGCTCTGCGCGCTGGGCGGCTTCACGCCTTACCCGGTGATGAGCGCGCTGAAGCATTTCCCTGAAGATTTTGAAGCAAAGCCGGCGGCAAAGCTCGCCACGGTGAGGTAACAACATGGCCCGTCTAGCGCCCGACGATTATGGAACGCCGGCTTCGCCGGTTGAAGAAACCGTCACCGTCACCGTCGATGGTTTCCCGGTCACGGTGAAAGCCGGCACGTCGATCATGCGCGCCGCCGCCGAAGCCGGGCTGGCGATCCCGAAGCTCTGCGCCACGGACAGCCTCGAAGCCTTCGGCTCGTGCCGCCTGTGCCTCGTCGAAATCGAAGGCCGTAATGGCACGCCGGCATCGTGCACCACGCCGGTCGCGCAAGGCATGGTGGTCAAGACGCAGACCGAGCGGCTGAAGAAACTTCGCCGCGGCGTGATGGAGCTTTATATCTCCGATCACCCGCTCGATTGCCTGACCTGCGCGGCCAATGGCGATTGCGAATTGCAGGATCAGGCCGGCGCCGTCGGCCTGCGCGACGTGCGCTATGGCTATGAAGGCGAAAATCATACGAAACAGGCGAAGGATCAGTCGAACCCGTATTTCGATTTCGATCCCAGCAAGTGCATCGTCTGCTCGCGATGCGTGCGCGCGTGCGAGGAAGTGCAGGGCACGTTCGCGCTGACGATCGAATCGCGCGGGTTCAACAGCCACGTCCAGGCCGGCATCGCCGAGCCGTTCTTCGATAGCGAATGCGTCTCCTGCGGCGCCTGCGTGCAGGCCTGCCCGACCGCGACACTGACGGAAAAATCCGTGGTTGAGATCGGCACGCCGGACCGCGCGATCATCACGACGTGCGCTTATTGCGGCGTGGGCTGTTCGTTCCGCGCCGAAATGCGCGGCGATGAATTGGTGCGCATGGTCCCGAACAAGAACGGCAAAGCCAATCGCGGCCATTCCTGCATCAAAGGCCGCTTCGCCTACGGCTACGCTTCGCACAAGGAGCGCATCCTCAATCCGATGATCCGCGCCAAGATCACCGATCCGTGGCGTGAGGTTTCATGGGAAGAGGCGATTGCGCATACCGCGTCCGAGTTGAAACGTATTCAGAAAATCCACGGCGCCCGCGCTATCGGCGGCATTACTTCCTCGCGCTGCACGAACGAAGAAACCTTCCTGGTGCAGAAATTCATCCGCGCCGGCTTTGGCGTGAACAATGTCGATACCTGCGCGCGCGTCTGCCATTCGCCGACGGGCTATGGCCTGAAGACCGCGTTTGGCACATCGGCCGGCACACAGGATTTCGACAGCGTCGAGAAAACCGACGTGATCATGATAGTCGGCGCCAATCCGACGGACGGGCACCCGGTGTTCGCTTCGCGCATGAAGAAGCGTCTGCGCCAGGGCGCCAAATTGATCATCGTCGATCCGCGCCGGATCGATATGGTGCGCATGCCGCACGTGGAAGCCGATTATCACTTGCCGCTGCAACCGGGCACGAATGTCGCGGTGCTGACGGCGCTCGCCCATGTGATCCTGGCGGAAGGGTTGGCGAATGAGCAATTCATTCGCGAGCGCTGCGACTGGGACGATTTCAAGGAATGGGCCGAGTTCGTGCTCGACGAGCGCAACAGCCCTGAGGCAGTGGAGAAGTCTTCCGGCGTTCCCGCCGAAACCATCCGCGGCGCGGCGCGCCTCTACGCCACGGGCGGCAATGCGGCGATCTATTACGGCCTCGGCGTCACCGAGCACTCGCAAGGCACGACAACGGTGATGGCGATCGCCAATCTGGCGATGGTTACCGGTAATATCGGCCGCGAGGGCGTCGGCGTGAACCCGCTGCGCGGGCAGAACAACGTGCAAGGCGCGTGCGACATGGGCAGCTTCCCGCACGAATTGTCCGGCTACCGCCACATCTCGGACGATGCGGCGCGCGATCTGTTTGAAAAAGCCTGGGGCGCGAAGCTCGATAAGGAACCGGGCCTGCGCATTCCGAACATGCTCGACGCCGCCGTCGAGGGTACGTTCAAGGCGCTCTACGTACAGGGCGAAGATATCCTGCAATCCGATCCGAACACGCATCACGTATCGGCGGGGCTTGCGGCGATGGAATGCGTGATCGTGCAGGATCTGTTCCTGAACGAGACGGCGAATTACGCCCATATCTTCCTGCCTGGCAGCACGTTCCTGGAGAAAGACGGCACGTTCACCAATGCCGAGCGGCGCATCCAACTCGTGCGCAAGGTGATGGCGCCGAAGAATGGCTATGCCGATTGGGAAATCACGCAACTGATGGCGCGGGCGCTTGGGCTTGACTGGAACTACACGCACGCCAGCCAGATCATGGACGAGATCGCGGCGCTGACGCCTTCTTTCGCCGGGGTTTCGTTCGCCAAGCTTGACGCACTCGGCTCGGTGCAATGGCCGTGCAACGAAAAGGCCCCCGAAGGCACGCCTGTCATGCATATTGACGGTTTCGCGCGCGGGCGCGGCAAGTTCATGATCACCGAATATGTCGCCACGGATGAGCGCACGGGTCCGCGCTTCCCGTTGCTGCTGACCACAGGACGCGCGCTAAGCCAGTATAATGTCGGCGCGCAGACGCGGCGCACGGCGAACGTCGATTGGCACACGGAAGATCGGCTGGAGATCAATCCGAACGATGCCGAAATCCGCGGCGTGCGTGACGGCGATTGGGTGCGCCTCGTCAGCCGCGTCGGCGAAACTGCGCTGCGCGCGCTGATCACCGATCGGGTCGCGCCCGGCGTAGTTTACACGACATTCCACCATCCGAACACACGCGCCAACGTGATCACTACCGAGTTTTCCGACTGGGCGACCGATTGCCCGGAATACAAGGTGACGGCGGTGCAGGTTTCGCCGTCCAATGGGCCGACGCAGGAGCAGGCCGAGTACGAGGCGTTCACGCAGGCCAGCCGGCGGATCGCCGTTCCCGCCGAATGAGCGGCCCGCCGCCGCCGGCGCGCGAGCTTGCCCGCATCGCCTGGTCCCCGCGCACCGGCGCGCGCGAGGGCGCGCGGCTGGCCGCGGAGGAAGCGGCGATCGCGCTCGTGTTCGATGGCGGCGCGGAGGCCGTCATGATGGCCACGCCAGCGGACCTTGAGGACTTTGGAATAGGATTTGCGCTGACGGAAGGGGTGGTCCGGGCAGCCAGCGAGATCAAAGCACTCGAAATCGTGGAACTTGATCGCGGCATCGAGGTGCGCATGCGGCTGGACCGCGAAATTGGCGCTGATCTTCTGAAGCGGCGGCGTATGCGCGCCGGCCCGGTCGGGTGCGGGCTTTGCGGCATCGACAGTATCGAGGCGGCGCTGCCGGCCTTGCCGCATGTTGACTCGACCCTTTCATTTTCTCCCGATGCCCTGCTCGCCGGCATGCGCGCTATGAGCGAGGGGCAGAGTCTTGGTGCGGCGACGCGCGCTGTGCACGCGGCAGCCTTTCTCGATCCCCGCGAGGGCGTGATCGCGGTGCGCGAGGATGTCGGCCGGCACAATGCGCTCGACAAGCTGGCTGGCGCGCTGGCGCGGAGCGGGCGCAGCGCCGGCGGCGGCGCCATCCTGCTGTCCAGCCGGCTATCGGTGGACCTGGTCCAGAAAGCCGCGCGCATCGGCGCGCCGGCTATCGCATGCGTGTCCGCCCCGACGGCGCTGGCCGTACGTACGGCGCGGGACGCCGGAATCGCCATCGCCGCGATCGTGCGCGATGACGGCTTTGAGGCATTCGCCTATCCCGAGCGCTTCGGCCTTTCGCTATTGCAGGACGCTTAACGGATGAACCCGGAACGCCTGGTCTATATGGCCAATCAGATTGGCAAGTTCTTCGCCGCCCAAGGCGAGGATGAAGCTGTCGCCGGCACGCTCGACCATCTGAAGAAGTTCTGGGAGCCGCGCATGCGTGCGCAGATCGTGTCTCATCTGGAGGCAGGGGGCGCGGGATTGACGCCGCATGTGCGCGCGGCGGTAGAGCGCTTGCGCGTCGAGGCGTCGCAGGCGCGGTAGGGGGTCTTTGGCCTCGCGCCCCGCGAAACCATGGCGCCGCGGGGGGTATCAGGTGTGTTTCAGTAACGGTATTCCAACGCGACAGGCCGATGCCGCGCCGCCAATATCGGATCTTCGTGCGGCGGAGCTTGAATGACTGTAAAGGCCTGGCTTGCTCCAAAGCGTCTCGCGCTGGCCGCCGGGCTGGTGCTGGCGCTGTGCATCGCCGCGTGGATTTATGTCCAAACCGCCGAAGCGGGAATGCTTCGCCGCGCCCCGGACACCGTCACGGCCGATCCGGGGCTTGCACGGCTGGCGGAATTTTTCGGCGGGCAGGTGTTCGCGGCCCGCTGCGTCGCCTGCCATGGCGCCAACGCCAAGGGTGACCGGCGTACAGGCGCGCCGGACCTGACCGATTCCGATTGGCTATACGGCGAGGGCAAGGTCAGCGACATCGAACAGGTGGTGAATTATGGAATTCGCGCCCACCACTCGAAGACCAAGAACCTTGCCGCGATGCCCGCGTTTGGCCGGGCGTACCCGTATGCGAATTACGTGATCGCGCCGCTCACGCCGGCGCAGATCGGCGATGTGGTCGAGTATCTTACCTTCATGCAAGGCAAGCCCGCCGATCAGGGGCCGGTAGGGCGCGGCGCGGTGATCTATAACGGGTCCGGGTCGTGCTATGACTGCCATTCGCAGGACGGCAAGGGCGATGATTTCATCGGCGCTCCCAATTTGATCGACAACGTCACGCTTTATGGCGACGGGAGCAAGAAAGCGTTGTTCGAGTCCATCTCGCTCGGCAGGGGCGGAATTTGCCCGGGCTGGATTTTCGATCTGGGGCCCGCCGCGATTCGCGAAGTTTCGATCTACGTCTATTCGCTCTCGCATGGGCAGGCGCAGACCCAGCAGGCCAAGCATGCAAGCTGAGAACGCCGCACCGCGCAAAAAATGGCTGGATATCACGGTGATCAGCCCCGCGCGCGCGCTGACGCTGATGTGCGCCGGCGCCCTTATCGGTACGGTCCTCGGCGTGCAAACGCTCATTGCCGACAAGGGCAAAGGCGTCGTCGTTGGCGTCCCGCCCGAGGACGTGGCGATCGTCAACGGCGTTCCGATCGCGCGCAGCGATTTTGATGCCGAGTTGCTGCTTAATTACAAGGTTGATCCTGCTCACGCGACCCCGGCCCAGAAGCGGCGCACACTTGATATGCTTATCGATCAGGAACTTTCCGTCGAACGCGGCAAATCGCTTTATGTGGACCGGTACGATTCGGAGTTGCGCGCGATATTGTTTTCGGCGGTGGAGGCTTCGGTCACCGCCGATGCGCTGACGGCGCAGGTAGATGACGCAAAGCTGCGCCGCTATTTCGAGGCCAACCGCGCACGTTATGCCGGAGAGGGCTTCCTGGCGCTGCGCGATTTCGTGTTCCCCGCCAACGCAGATGGCGAAAAGATCGTCGCTGCTTTGAAGGCCGCGCGCGGGGCGCCGGCGGCGGCCGCAAAGTTTGGCGGCAGAGACAGCAACAGGGTCAAGGGCGAAGAATTCTATTTCGCCGCCAAGGTTCATCTGGGCGACGATCTCTACGCCCAGGCGGTCGCGCTTGCGACGGGCGCCGTTTCAGCGCCGATTTCCCGGCCTGATGGTCTGCACGTTTTATATATCGTGCGGAATAAACCGCCCCATGAGCCGTCATTTGAATTAGCCAGGGGCGACGTCCAGCGCGATTTCATGGCGGAGGCGGCGGGCAAGCTGCGCACGGGCGAAGATTCGTTCTTCGTGCGGCGCGCCAACATTATCATCGCCGCGGACCTGAAATGACGCCCAGATTTTCCTTCAAGGTGACGGAGCAGCGACTGGTGATCGGTTTCGCGGCGCTGGCCGCGCTCGGCCTCATCATCGCCGGCCATTCGCTGTTTACCGCGCAAGGCACGACAACCATCATCGTCCCGCCTGAGGCGGCGGCCGTGGTCAATGGCGTGCCGATCCTGCGCGATGATATGGAGGCGAACCTTGAGGCGCTGTATCAGATCGATTCCACACAAGCCACCAAGGCGCAGAAGACGGATGTTTTGAACAGCCTCATCCGCGAGGAACTTTATGTTCAGCGCGCCCGTGAATTGGATACCGCCAGTTTCGATAGCGACGTGCGAGCCGCCTATCAGAAGGCCACGCAGGAATTTTTCGCCGTCAGGGCGTTGACGCGCCGGGTTGGCGAGGGCCCGCTAAAAGAATTTTATCAGGCGAACAAGTCCAGCTTTTCCACGGAAGGCGCAATGGACGTCGCCGATTTTGTGTTTCCAAAGGCGGCGGTGGCGCAAGGCAAGGAGATCGCCGCCGCGGTGCAATCGGCCGGCGGCGCGCCGGAGGCGGCGAAAAAATTCGGCGGCGTCCGCAAACCAGACGCTGGTGAAGCATTCTATTTTGCAGCGCATGCACGTTTGGGCGACGCGCTGTTTTCCGCCGCGCGCGAACTCGTGGACGGGAGGGCGTCCGAGCCGATCGAACAGCCTGACGGCGTGCACGTTCTTTACATGATCAAGAACGAACCGCCGCATCTATTGCCGTTTGAAAACGTCCGCCTCGGCGTGCTGGCTGAATACAATCTGCGCGCCGCGGGCGAGGAGATGGCGGCCATACGCAAGTCCGCAGACATCAAGATCGCCGAGGATTTGAAATGAAGCGCGCCGGCGTCCTGCTTCGCGGCCTTTTCTGCGTGCTCGGCTTTGCGTTTTTCGGCGCCGCCCCAGCCTGGGCCCACGTGCGCAGCGAAAGCCATTCGGTCTGGGAGGTGCGCGGCGACGGCGTCGACCTGATCATGACCATCCCAGCCGTCGAAGCCCAGCGGATCGTCAAGGGCAATGCCCCGCCGACCGATGACGAAATGAAAGCGTATCTGTCGGAGCGGGTCTATCCGCTGGCCGATGGGAAGAAATGCGCGATCGTGCCGCCGGTCGAGGTGCTGGCCGCGCAGGTCGGCTACCGAAAATTCGATTTCACCTTCAAGTGCGAGTCCGCGAAGAACATTTCGCTCCATTCCGGCGCGTTCTTCGACCTCATCCAAAGCCACACCAATTTCGCGCAAATCCAGGACGCCGATACCGGCGAATTTACTGAGGAGCTGATCACCCACGAGCGGCAGGATGTTTCCGTAACCGGCGCCGAGGGCAGCGAGCTTAAGCGCGCGAGCTTCCTTGAATTCATCCAGATGGGCGTCATGCACATCTTCACCGGCGTGGATCATATGTCGTTCCTCGTCGGCATGGTGTTGATCTCGCGGCGCCTGCGCGACCTGATTTTCGTCGTCTCCGGCTTCACACTCGGCCACAGCCTGACGCTGGCGTTGGCGGTGACCGGCGTGCTGCGCCCGCACGCCGAATATATCGACGCACTTGTTGCGCTTACGATCGCGCTGATCGGCGCGGAAAATATCGCGGTGGCGACGAACAAGCCCGGCCTGGTCGCTGGCGGGCTGGGCCTCGTCATGCTGGCGATGGCAATCGGGCAATGGCTCGGCTTTGGCGGCTTGCCTGCGCTGCTTGTGTTTGGGGCCGGCTTGTTCAGCGCCAATTATTTGATGGTGTCGGGGCACGTCCGGGACGCGGGCCGTTTGCGCATGGTGATCACGCTCGTGTTCGGCTTGATTCACGGTTTCGGCTTTGCGGCGAATTTGCTGGAGCTGCAATTGCCGAAGGAGCGGCTGGCGGAATTGCTGCTGGGCTTCAATCTTGGCGTCGAAATCGGTCAGTTAACGCTGGTGCTGGCGGTGACGGGCCTGGCTTATGTGCTGGGCCGGCTGAAGATCGCCCCGCCGCGCCCGATCGTTACGGAGGTCGCCGCCGCCTGGCTCGTGCTGATCGGGGTCTATTGGTATGTCACGCGCAGCTATGTCTAGCTTGGCGCTGGGCGCGCAAAGGGCTATTTTAGCCCGGTGAACGCGCCGACGAGCCTTACGCTTGGCCCTACAGAATCCGACTGGCCCTTGTTCGGCCTGGTCGATGACGTGCGTCCCGCCCTGCGCGAAATTTTCGCCTCCAAGCGTGCCGGCGCGCTCGCCACGCTCGTGTGCGTCGATGGGCCGAGCCCGCGGGCGCCGGGCGCGCAAATGGCGATCGCCGCCGATGGCGCGGTGGCCGGCTACGTTTCGGGGGGATGCGTAGAAGGCAGCGTCGCCACGGTCGGCCGCGAAGTCGCCGAAACCGGCGTGCCGCGGCATCTCGTGTTTGGCGCGGGCAGCCCTTTTTCCGACGTGCGCCTGATATGCGGTTCGCGGATCGAAGTGTTTGTAGAGCGCGCGCGGGCTGAAGACGAAACATTACGCGCGGTTCTTGATGCGGGCGAGGCGCGCCGCGTGGTGACGCGATGGGCGTGGCCAGACGGGCGCGCCGAAATCCGCATGGCGGAGGACGGCGCAGTCGGCGTCGATGAATCCGGCGCCGTCTGGAAGCGCTACGACCCGCCCACGCGCCTGATTGTACTTGGACAGGATCCCGTGGCGCTGGCCACGGTGCGCATGGCCAGCCTCATGGGCTATGAAACCGTACTCGCCCGGCGGCTTGGTCCGTCCAGCGCGCCGCCGCAATTTTCTTCGCACTACATGGCCGCCGCGCCGGCAGAGGCGCTCTCGCGCGTTGCGCCGGACCGCTGGACCGCCGTGGTGACCACCACGCACGATCTCGATGACGATCACGAGGCGCTCGACTACGCGCTGCGGTCGCCGGCTTTCTATGTCGGCGCGCTCGGCAGCCGGCTGCGCGTCGCCGACCGCGTGATGAAGCTGGAGCAGGCCGGACTGGACTGGGACGACATCCGTCGTCTGCGGGCGCCAGTAGGGCTCGATATCGGCGCGGCGACGCCGATGGAAATCGCGCTCTCCATTCTGGGCGATATCGTACGCGTTCAGCGCAAAGGGTGATGGCGCGCGCCGCGCTCGTGCTCGCCGCCGGCATGGCGCGGCGAATGAGCGGGCCAAACAAGATGCTGCTTTCGTTTCACGGCAAACCGCTTGTGCGGTGGGCGGTGGAGGCGGCGTGCGGATCAAGCGCCGAGCGCATCGTGCTGGTCACGGGCCGCGATGGCGATGCGGTTGCCGAAGCGGCGGGAGGCTGCGCAAGACTGGAGCGCATCCACAATCCCGCGCCTGAAAACGGTTTGGCTGGTTCGCTGCACCTCGGCCTCGCCGCGCTTGAAGGCGCGGAGGCGATCGCCGTGCTGCTGGGCGACATGCCGCTGATCGACGCCGCGCTGATCGATCTTTTGTTCTCTCGCTGGCGCGCCGACGCTTACGCTCTTATGCCGACCCACGAAGGCGCAATGGGCAATCCGGTGATTCTTGGCGCAGAAGCGGCGAGGGATTGCCTGACGCTGCGGGGCGATGGCGGGGCGCGCAAGCTGATAGAAGCGCGGATGAGCGAGGTTATCTTCGTGGAGGCCGGGACGCCGGCGATCTTCGCAGACGTCGATAGCGGTGAAGATCTGGCGCGGTATTCCTGAGCGCGCGCCTTCAGCCGGTGCCGGCCTCGCCCTGGGTTACCGGCAGTAGCCGCCCGGCGACGATCACGGCCACCCAGATCAGCAGCGATAACGCTGCCGCCACGCGCGTCTGCGCATCGAAGCTCTGGCCTTCCGGGGTGCGCAGGACACGGGGCTGTTCAAACAGCGTAAAATACAACGCATTCAGCCCGGCCAGGATAATCAAGCTCATCTTCAGCCAGAACATCCAGTTCGTCGCGTAGCCTTCCGGATTGGAAAAAAAGAACGTGATGCCGGTAAGGAAATTTATCGTGAAGCCAAAGATCGCCACGGGCAGAAAATTCAGCGCTACATCGACCGGCGTGCTCTTCATCAAACCGAGCAGGCGAAGATCGACGATCAACATGGCGCCCAGCAGGATGCAAAGGCCGATGAAATGGAGCGTCTCGCTGATCGTGAAGGCCCATGCATCGCCGACCATGAAATGGCTGAGCGGCGTCCCGAGCACCCAGGCGTAGAATTGCGCGGCGGTCATGCGTATCGGCTCCGCGATCAAAGCTTCATTGTGTAGGCGATGTAGCGGCCCGCCACGATCGCCAGAATCCAGAAGAAGAGCGTGGTCCAGGCAACCGCTTTCGTCGTCGCGTTATACCGGTGGCCGGGTTCCTTGTTCGGACCGATTGCGCGCCAGAGCGCCCACAGTGCGACACCGCCCAGGATGATCGAGGCGATTTTCAACTGGAACATCGAATTTGCCACCAACTTCACGCCGTTGGCGGCAAACAGGATCGATCCGGATATGGCGTTGATGAAGAAGCCGCCCCAAGCGATCAGGCGAAGGCGTTCAAGATCGGCGACAGCCATCGACGAGGCAAAGCCCAGCACGCGCATGCACAGCATGATCGTGCCGCCGACGACGGCAGCCATGCCGATCGCATGCAAAGCGAGCATGCTGTAATATGCCCAGGTTGATTCAACCAGCCATTGGCTGGTTGGCGTCTCCTCGAGCCACGTCAGGAATTCCACTGTGCGTTTCCCCCGGACGCTTAATGTTCAGTTCTGGCCCTCGGGGTCAATGCGGAGGCAATGTCGCATGCGGCATGTTGCAGTGCGAAATCTGAATTGCCGCGCCTAGAAGGAGCGTTTTGCGCCGGAACCGCGTAGGTCCCTTCCGATCTGTTCGAGTTGCGCCGCGATGGTGTGCCCGCCACCGCCGTATTCGGAAAGTTCGCCGATAGCCCAGGAAATCGCAATCCAGCATGCCTGCTCGCGGGAGGCGCCGGCGTCCATCGCCGTGCGCAGCGCAGCGGCAAGGAGCGGCGCGCTTTCCGCTTCCGCCCGCAACGGCGAATACGGCGCGCCCGGCCCTGCCTTACTATCTTGCTGCACCGCAACATTCGTCATCGTAAGCATCCTGTTTCGCGAACTCTATAGTGAGTCTGTTTCGGATTTTATGACACTTACGATGATGTAATCGCCCGACTGAAAGCAATCCGGCGCAAGTTCCCGTTTGGTTAAGCCAGCGCCTTCGCGAATAGCGCGAGCTGCCGGCTCCAGGCCTTTTCGGCGGATTCCTTATTGTAGGCTTCCATGTCCGGCGGGCACCAGCCGTGGTTCGCGCCGGCGTACACTTCAATCTCCGCCGGCAGTTTCGCCGCCGCAAAGCTTGCGCGCAGCGTGTCCTTGGCCTTGGGATCGTTCTTGTCGTCATTATCCGCGATCGCGATGAGGAAGCTGGCCTTCATTTTCGGGATCAGAAGATGCGGACTGTCCGGCTTGTCGGTCGCCAGGCCGCCGCCATGAAATGTGCAGGCCGCGCCGATGCGGTTCGGAAACGCCGCCGCCGTCCGCATGACGAACGGTCCGCCCATGCAATAGCCGGTCGTCGCCATCTTGCGGCGCGTATCGACCGCCTTTTGGCTGTCGAGCCAACTGACAAAAGCGTTCGCGTCTCTGGTTTGCGTATCGGCGGTGAACACGCGCGCCATGGGCGTCAGCTTGGCGCGCACCGCCGGGTCGGAGAAACTTTCGCCCTCCTTCAGGACTGGCGCCTTGGCGCTGCGATAGAATGGATTAACCACCAGCACCGCATAGCCAGACTCGGCGAGGCGTTTGCCCATCGCGCGGAACGTTGGGCGCAGGCCCAGAATGTCCGGCCAGATCAGCACAGCAGGCGCAGGGCCGCTCGATGGGTGAACAAAGTAGCAATCGGCCACGCCGTCCGGCGTCTTCACGTTAACGTCGGATTCGGTAACGGTCACCGCGTTCGCCGGCGAGGGCAGCAGCATCGCCAGCGCCGCGCCGCTGACGGCGAAGTCCCGCCGGGAAAAGCCGGCCTTTGCATTGTCGCTGACCGTGGTTTCGTCGCACATGGCCGTTCCCTCGCCTAGGTTCTGATTGGCCGAAACCTTAGCCGCCGGGTCCGGCGGAGGGAAGCCGCTCGCGGGCATTTGAAGGGCGCTCGCCGCCTGCAGTAGGGCCGGGAACCTTTTGCTTTTTGCCTCATTCATTGCCAGGCGCCGTTCAAACGGGCGCCCAGAAACTGACGAATACAAGCCAGTCGGAAGGAGGACGCGATGAAGCGGTATCGCATTTTCGTTCAAAATCATGGCGGCGGCTTTGGCGGCTTACGCGAAGTGCTATTCGCCGATGACCACGAAGCATTGCGGGCGGCGCAACTCATGCTCGGTGAGGCCGAAGGCGTCGATGTATGGGATGAAACCCAGCGGATCGGCTTGATCCAGCGTTATGAAAGAGAGCGCCCCGCAGCCTGAATGGCGCTCGTATGGTCCGCCTATAATCTGAGCGTGCGCCGCGAGGCGGCGCCCCGCCAGGCGTCAGCGCCGGACAGGGGGCGGCGAGGGCAGTATTACGGCTTGGCCAAATCGTAATACTGCGCTAGCGGACCGGCATGGACACGCTTGCCCAGCTTGCCCGCTTGAGCGTCAGCCTGCCGGCGGAACTGGTCCGCCAGCTCGATGCGATGATCGCCGAGCGCGGCATCCCCAGCCGGTCCCAAATGGTCGCCGAATTCATCCGCCGCGAGTTGGCTGAGCATGGCGAGGTCACGCCCGGCGCGGTGCTCGCCGGCACCATCACGCTGATCTATTGCGCCGATCGAGGCCGCGTGCGCCAGGCGCTGGCGCAGACCCAGGCCTCGTACCTGAAAGAGGTCATCTCCTCCCAGCATGTGTTCCTGGAAAACGATCAATCGCTGGAGGTGCTGCTGGTGCAGGGCCCGTCCGAGCGGCTGAACCAATTGTGCGACGATCTCCGCAAGATTCGCGGCGTGCAGCAGATCAGATTGGTCACGACGCGCTCGCTGCTGCCGCCGTTGCACGAGAAAGAAGCTGTCTCCACCAGGCGCGCGGCCGGAGGGCGGAAATGACGTCCCCGACCGCCGATCCCGGCGCGGCGCGCGCCCACGCCCGCGCGCAGGCCGGAACGCGCGTCGAGGCGATGCCGATTTTGCCGGCCAGCGCGGCGGCCGATCGCCCGAACGGCGTGAAGGCTGGCGACATGCTGTGGGAGGAAACGATCGCTGCCGGCGGCTACGCCTCGGCGCGGCTCGATCGCGGCGCGCGGCTGCGGCTGATCGACCTTTACGGCGATGCGTCCCCCTCGATGCTGATCTTCAACACCGATCAGCCCGCTGAACGGCTCAATGTCGCCGATACGATCAAGATCCAGTGGAACGCCTATCTCGGCGCCGGAAAGCTGCTGCTGTCCGATATGGGGCGGGTGCTGATGAGCATTTTGGCCGACAGCGCCGAAAGCCACGACGTGTTCTGTGGCGCTTCAAATGAAAAAACCAATGCCCGCAAGTATGGCGATGGCAGCAATTCGGGCCCGCATCCAAACGCGCGCGACCGTTTCCTGCTCGCCGCCGCGAAATGGGGGCTCGACCGGCGGGACGTGCATCCCTGCGTCAATTTCTTCAAGCCGGTGCGCATCGGCGACGACGGCGCGACGCAGTTCGATCCCGGCCCGTTTGAACCGGGGCGCGAGATCGTGCTGCGCGCAGAGATGAATGTACTGGTGATCATCGCCAATTGCCCGCACGTTCTCGATCCGCGCGCTGCCTATACGGTCACGCCGCTGCGCGTCACCGCCTGGCGCGGCGCCGTCACTGAGCAGGGCGATGCAATTCGCCTCGCGACGCCTGAAGGGCTGCGCGCCTACGAAAATGTCGAAGCCTATTTCAGTCAGTAGGGACGCGATGGACGGAGCAGGGCAGGGACTCGGCAAGATCGTTCACGAT
>DASZPV010000015.1:0-3328 GCA_035549875.1 Caulobacterales bacterium | reverse complement strand
GCCTTGCTCCAGCGGCCTGCCTAGCGCCAGCAGCACCGCTCGTTTGCCTTCAGGATCGCGCATGATCGCCTCGGCCATCGGCGCGTCCACCGCCACATGGTGGAAGGCGTCGATCCCGATCCGCTTGACGTGCGGAAAACTACCGCCCGCGAAATCGATCGAGATCGCGTCATGCGCAGGCGCGCCGCATGCATCAATCGCCACGACGCGACGCCAGCTCGTATAAGGATTTCCGCCGCGCCGCGCCGGGTTTTCGAGGGGATCCCAGACCGGCATTGCGGTGAGGCCGCTGCGCGCGACTGGCCACCACGCCGTCTTGACCACGATTGCATTGGACGGGAACGCCGGTACGTCGCGCGCGTTGACCGTCCGCAATCGGTCAAGTGCCGCTCGCGAGTAGAGTCCGGTGCTCCGAATGTGGCCGAAAGCGGCATCATTGTAGAGGGTGTAAGCCAGCACTGGCGCGCCCAATAAAGCAGGGGCAGGCGCGCCAACGGCCGCGGGGCGCGAGAAGCCGCGAATGCCGCGCGTAGCTTCGGTGGTGGGGGCGTCGCCGTACACTTCGCCTTCGCCGCGCCAGGTTTCAAATGGCGGCGTATCGGCATCCGAATTCGTCATGCGGAGAAAAACGCTCCAGACGTGGCGGCGCTGCGCGGCGAGGTCGCCTTCGGCGCGGATCATCTCCAGGGTTCGGGCGTTGCGGGCGACCAAAAACGGCTCGGCGACCGATCCGTCAAAGATCGACGCCATGGCCGCGCCGAGAAGCAGGGCCGCCGTCGTTCGCCGGGCCCACCGTCCGCCGGCTATGCTCCCCTGCGCAAAACGCAATTGACTTCCACCCACTTTTTCTTATCCGGCCCGCCCGCCTGTCGGGTAAGCCGGATAAACTTGTAGCCCGGCTTGGCGCAGGACACACGCAGCGTGTCTGGCTGAACATCGAGCGGCAAGGAACTGGCGTACTGGCCCGCCACGTTGGACGTCAAAACGTAGGTATAGGTGCGCTGATCGACGATGATCGTCGCCCCGTCAACAAAGGCGCCGCGCTCTTCCTTGACGACGCCGAACAAACGAACCCCTTGGGGCTGCTCGTCCGCATTGGCGGGGTCGTAATCGTATTGCGCGCGGGCCGGAACCGCCAAGGCGATGGTCAGAGCCGCGCAGCAGGCGGCGAGAGCCAGGCGCCGCGCGGACAATTTTCCAAAAAGGCAACGCATCGCCACCTCGCACAATCAGGCAAAGAATTTCCACATCAGAACTACGCAGACGGCCATCGCAGCGACCGGGAATATGCCGATGAAATTGCGGAACACGCGGTCCATCCAGCGATTTGGCACGATCAACGCCGCCGCCAGAGCGGCGAGCGCCGCGTCTGCCATGAGGCCATACCACGCCATGGCCGGCCCGTGCCCCTGCACCGTCCCAGGCCCCCAATTTAGCAGATTGTGCAGCGGATAATATCGGAACAGCGGAGCGTCGTAGAACAGCGCCGCCGCGTAGGCGAGGCAATATGCGGCCATAAAAACAAGCGGCGAAAATCTCAGCGTCACGGCAGGCCCCGAATGTTGTTCAGCACGTGGCCGACAAGAAAATCCCACCAGACGATAAAGGCAAGCAGCGCCGTGACCGCCATGCGGTCGATCCTGTGCCTCTCGGCCTGATCTGATCGCCAGAGCCAAGCATAGACCGGCAGCAAGGCCAGGCCGATGCCGCCGAAATGCTCCTTCAATTCAAACAGCCCCACAGCCCATCCGAGCGACATCTGCTCGAAAGGAACGCGCACGTTCAACCGGTAGGATGGATAGATGATAGCGCCCAGAATTACGCCCGCCAGATAGAGCAGCACGACCGCAACGGTGAATACCCGCTGGTTTACGCCCGCGTATCGGTCAAGGAAGGCCGCGCTCCGCGCCGGCCTGGCGCGCACGGCGGACACCAATTGATGGGTAATGGCGCCGAGCAGAGCCAGTCCCGTAAGACCGTGAAAGATTAGAAGCGCAATATCCATCGCCCGCGAGACCATCGTGCCTATCTAAGAGCGGTACGTGTTTACAGTAAAAGCTAACAAGATGCAGGTTCGGCGCGGGAGAATAACCGGCTGAGAATTCACATTCGGTTGTCCAATAGTGGCGGGCAGGGCTGCGGCCGCCTTGCATGGCGAGCGCGTGGTCAGGCGCTACAGCCGCCTGATCTCGACCTTGCGGAATTTCACCGTGCCGACGCCGAATTGCAGCGCGATGCGGCCGTTTTCGTGCAGGCCGACGTGGGCCCTCGCGGTCGGCTTGCCATCGAACGTGATGCTGAGATCGCGGCCCTTGGCGGTGATTTCCATTGTGCTCCACTTGCCGCCGGCCCTGGGCATGGGATTGACTTCGGCAAGATAGACGATGGCGCCGGTGCCGTAGCTAGGGTCCGGACGCTCGTCGTAGACATTGCATTCGTAGCAGGTCTTGGTGCCGATCTTTTTCGGATCTTCGCAGCGGATAAAGACGGCGCTATTGGCGTCGTGGCTGACCCAGAATTCGGCGCGGACCTGGAAATCCTTGTAGGACTCCTTGCTGATCAGATTGGCGGAGTTCGGGTCTTTCTTATCGGTGGCGACAATCGAACCGTCCTCGATTTTGAACGTGGCGGTGCCGTCGCCCTCCCAACGATCCAGATTTTTGCCGTCGAACAGCGAAACCCATCCGCCCTCGGCCTGGCCGTAGGCCATGCTGGCGAAGGAGCCCCCTGCGATAACGGAAATAAGCACGAGGAATGCAAGCGTCGCCCGGCGCATCACGAGGTCTCCCCTTGTTGCGGCCATCCTAGCAACATAGGGCGCTAGACGAGCCTGTCGATGTCAAGTTTATCGCTGCTGGCGCCGACGCGATCTACCGGCAGTCCCAGCTTGTCCATCACGCTTACGAGCAGGTTGGCCGTGGACTCGCCTTTGTACATCAGGTGTCGACCGCCCTTGATCTGCTGATTGGGGCCGCCCACCAGCATGATCGGGATGTTGTGCGAGTCATGCAGATTGCTGTCGCTCATGCCGGCGCTGTACATCAGCAGCAAATGGTCCAGCAGCGAGCTGTCGCCGTCCTTGGTGGCGCGCAATTTCTCCAGATAGTAGGCGAGCATCTGCACGTGGTAGGTGTTGACCTTGGCCAGCAACGCCAGCTTCGCCGGATCGTTCTGATGGTGTGAGAGCGGGTGGTGTCCTTCGGACACGCCGATTTCCGTATAGGTGCGGCCGCTGAATTCGCGGCCGAACATGAAGGTGATGACGCGCGTCAAATCTGCTTGATAGGCCAGCACCTGCAGGTCGAACATCAGCTTGGCGTGGTCTTCA